>JAHIMW010000001.1 GCA_018896355.1 Pseudomonadota bacterium | reverse complement strand
ATGCAGCAACCGGCGCAGGAATGGTTTATTTCGCGGTGTTTCCGTCTATTCTTGCCTATCTGTTCTGGAACCGCGGGGTACAGCAAGTCGGCGCCAATCGCGCCGGGCTGTTCCTATATCTGGTGCCGGTGTTCGGGATCGTGCTTGCCATCACGTTTCTCGGCGAGCGGTTGCATCTTTTTCATCTGGTCGGCGCGGCATTGATTTTTTCCGGCATCTACATTTCCACAGCCGGCGCGTCCGGCACGAAAGGCAATGCATGAAGCACGTCGACAGGATCGACGGCCTCGAACTGACCAGCCATTTTCTGCCCCTCGCCGAGCCGGCGGCGCTGCTGGCGGGATCACGAGTATCTTCTTGCCTTCTCCTGTAAGCGTCGTCATTTTTCGGGGAGATTCGCAGGTCTCCCGTTTCTCAACTATTCCGGAACGCCTCGATCTCGCCGGCCAGCCAGCGGGTCCATTCGGAGACCCCCTCCCCCGTCCGGCAGGAGAGCAAGAGGATGCGGATCCCCGGGTTGAGGCGGAGCACCCTCTCTTTCAGCGCCTCCGTGTCGAAATCGGACCCCTCCAGGTAATCGGTCTTGTTGATCACCAAGAGATCGCAAACGGAAAAAATCAGCGGATACTTGAGCGGTTTGTCGTCCCCCTCGGGAACGCTCAGGATCACGGCCCGCCGTGCGGCGCCGGTATCGAATTCGGCGGGGCAGACGAGGTTGCCGACATTCTCGATGATGACGCAGTCCAGCGCCGCAAGGTCCAGCTCCTTGAGGCCGGCCGCAACCATCGGCGCATCCAGGTGGCAGGCGCCGCCCGTCCGGATCTGCACCGCCGGGATCCCTTCCCGGACCATCTTCTCCGCATCGACCATCGCGTCGATGTCCCCCTCGATCACGGCGATCCGGAATGCATCTTTCAGCGCCCGGACGGCCCGGAGGATCAGGCTCGTCTTCCCCGATCCGGGGGAGGACATCAGGTTCAGCATGAAAACGCCATGCCGCCGCAGCTCCGCCCGGATGTCGCCCGCCTCCTGCCGGTTTTCGGCCAGGAGTTCCTCCCGCACTTCGATCAACCGCACTTCCACCATCATCTCTCCTTTCGAAATCAAACCACCTCGATCTGCTGCACGAAACACTCCCGGCCGGTAGCGAGCGTCATCTCCGCGGATGAGCAGAGCGGGCAAACGATCGCCTCGCGCGTCCTCGGATCGGCCGGGAAAACATGCCCGCATTGATCGCAGCGAAACGTCGTCGGTATGCGTTCGATCCGGATCACCGCCCCCTCCGCGATGGTTCCCCGGCTGAGATGGTCGAAGTAGCGCTGCACCCATTCGTTGACGAGATCGCTCAACCCGCCGATCCTCACGCTGATGCTGACGACTTTCCCGGCTCCGCCTTCGTTTGCATGGCGGAGCACCACCTGGAGAAGGCTTTCCGTAACGGCAAGCTCATGCATGATCAACATCGCTTTCAGGGCCGGGTTCGCCTCTGGAAACCGAACCGAAAACGCGGATGTTCCGCGCGCCATGCTTTGCCGCAAGAAGCATAACGGCCTCGCTCGGCTGTAGGTCGCCGGATGGGTGATTGTGGGCGAAGATGACGGCGGCAGCACGGTCGGCGATAACGTCGGCGAACACCTCGCGCGGATGAACCGAATTCTTGTCGAGAAGTCCGATCGTTACCACCCGCTTTTCGATAACCTCGTTTGCGCCGTTCAGGGAAATGCAGACGAAATACTCTTGCTGTTTTCCGGCAATGTCGGCCACCAGCGGCAACACATCCTGTGCGACCGTGATCTTGACGGTGTCTTTTAGTAGGTGCCGCCGGGCGAGTTCAAAGGCTGACAGGATTTGCCCGGCCTTGGCAAGTCCCACACCGGGAACGGCCTGCAAGTGATCGAGCGTTAACCCGGTCTTGTGCTCCCGAATCAACCCGGCCACCTGCCGGGCAATCGTGCGCACATCAACGCCAGCCGTGCCCATGCCGAGAATCGCGGCGACAAGTTCCTCATCGGTCAGGGCAGAAGCACCCTTCTCCCGCAGCTTTTCGCGCGGGCGGCTGTGTTCCGGAAGGTCTTTGATGGTTTTCATGGCTGTCTTCCCCGTCGGATCGCGCCAAAACGGCGTATATTATGGCGCGATAGGCCGCTGGCATCACTCTTGCCCATCAATCCTGCCAATTTGTCGTAATTATTGTTGTGGTTATTGTCGTGATCCTCAGTTTCGTCATGAGCGCGCGGAATCGATGCGGGATTTGGTTTCGGCGTCAAGCATGGCGGCGCTTGCCTTTTCCGCCGGCACGATAAACCGCCGACTTTTCGCGCACATGAAAGCCGATCCGTTTGCGCGGAAGATCGGGCGGAGTCATGAGTTGCCGGATCGCATCGAAGACCACCTTGAATTGCGCGTCATACCTCTTTTCCAAGTCGGCCAGTTTCCGGGCAAGTTCCGTATTCGACGCCAGCATCTGCTTCAACCGCGTAAACGTCCGCATGATCTCGATGTTGACCTGAATGGCCCGTTCGCTGTTGAGCACGCTCGACAGCATGGCGACACCCTGTTCAGTAAAAGCCATCGGCGGATATTGCGTGCCCCCGCGAGGGTCCGTTTTTGAGGTCACAGATTGTGACCTCAAAAACTCTGCCCGGTCGGCATTGGAGGTCACAATTTGTGACCTCCAATCGGCAAATTCCTCCCGCGTAAGAACGAACATGAAATCAGCGGGAAAGCGTGTGGCCTTGCGCCTCACGGCCTGCTTGAGCGCCTTTGTGGGTACACCATACATGGCAGCCAGATCGCGGTCCAACATGACCTTCTGCCCTCTGACCAGGTAAATCGCTTTTTGTATCGTTTTGGCAGATATCACTAAATTATTCATGCTTCCTCACGCCTCTTTCTACGCCGCAAAAGCGTTCAATGAAACGTAGTCCTTCACATATTCCGGGATAACTTCGCGCCACTGGTCGAGGGCGCGGACATCCGCGAGCGACACCTTATGCATAATTAGACCTGGATTCCCTTCCCGTTTATCCGCCGCTTGTTCTATTGATCGGGTTCGCGATCAATAAAGAAAGTTGCCTCGTGAGACCTATCCTCGGCCACAGGCCGGGGCATTACGGCCTCACGAAAACCCGGCAACTTTCACAAACATGAATAAGAACCGCCATTCATCCCCGTTCACAGAACGGGGTATTCTGGCTTCTTTCATAAACTCGGGGGTCTTTCTTCATAATGGCCGTGCCTCCTTGAGAATCTTCCGGCGCAAAAGCCAATAAAGTCCGTCTTCGGATACCACATCTACTTTTGCACCAAGCAGGTCCTTCAGATCCAAGACCAGAGCGCTCAGATCCAGCAAGCTACGCCCCTCTTCCATCTTCACCAGCAGATCGATGTCGCTTTCCGGGCCGGGTTCGCCCCTGGCAACCGAACCGAAAACGCGGATGTTCCGCGCGCCATGCTTTGCCGCAAGAAGCATAACGGCATCGCGTTTTTCTTTCAGCCGTTTTTCGATTTCCATCACAGTATGCCTCCTTATCTCGGCGTCGCCAGGAGCACGGCATTCCGCGCCAGAACGACGGTATCCATTGCTACACCCTCTCGACAGGCAAGCCCTTCGTGGCCGTTAGAAAGGCCGCAAAGTCGTCATCGTCCTTCCAGAGATCCGATCCCTTGCCCCAGATGTCTTCCAGACGCTGAATCGGCCTTACCTCCTGCTCAACCGCCATTTGTTCGAGTGACTTTTCCGTCCAAAACTGTTCCACTCTCATAATATTTCTTGCAAACATTTAGCAACTACGCCATATAAGGGCCGCGACCAGGACAGCCGCGAGTGTGCGACTGGTGGGACGAAAGTCTCCTTGGCCGCTTTTTTATGGCCACTTTTTAATGCCGCACCCCTGAAGACGACCATCATGGCGCCAGAATCTTCGGTGAATGGCCTTGTACTCCGGACCTTCCTCATCCCTTGCTATTTTCCTGTAGAACTCGTTTGTGCAGACATCGGCTACCTGAATGAGATTCGATGTGTGTGACTTTGCAAAAAAGGGTTCATCGCCGGGTAGACCGGAGGAATCTCACCTCCAGTCCCCCACAGATCCGTACGTGAGCCTCTCGACTCATACGGCTCGTGTCAGCCATTTTCTTGAAGCCTCTCGACTTCAAGTAGACGCAGAGAGATAGGGCTCCTCCCAATAATCTGGTTGGCCATTGCCCTCTTTGAGCTGACTCATCCCCTTCGCTCCATTCCCATTACAGGAATTTCATCACTACTACAGGATGATCCGTCCCCTTCACGGGCATCGATACTTTCCCCCTTCGTGGGCTACACTTATAGGGTTTTCTCTTATCATCCCGTGAAGGGTTCCCACGTTCCACACGAGAGCCCAAATCAAGCTCGTGCCAACTGTACGCCGGGTGCCACGCAGGCAGTAAGCAGGTCCCTCCTACGCTAATCTTGGAGCTAAACCGAGGCCCCAATTTTGACACCATCCGTGTACGCTTTCGACGCTTACATTGGTTCGCTCATCGCTCACCTTCTTGATCCTTACCTGACGTATCTTTGTACGCCTTTTCCTCATCCGCTCACCACCTGGGACCTTTCAATCCCAAGCAGCGTGAGGCGGTTTGAAGCCCGCTCCTGCAAGCCGACTTCGAGGGACCTACCCTCATCTCTCGTGCAACATCGTGGCGCAACGGTTGACGCGTACTTTCATGAAAATGGATGAAATCAAAGCCCGATAGCAAGCAACCTCACTTTCTACAAAGCAATAAAGTTGGTGAGTGAGCTATTATGAAGATTTACGATTCGAATGATTGATCCACAACAGGGCAGTTAAGAGGCTGGCAATGAAGTGCCAGCGGAATTGCCAGCCTCTCTTCAACCGCATTGTTGGGCCTCCAGTTTGTCATTCTCCATCTTTATGATGTCAGGAATCCTCTGTTTTAGCTCGAACACGGGTATCGGACAGTCTTTCCAGTCGTTTTCCCAGCAAACGACGTAGTGGCACCTGCGCTTGGTTTTGAGGTGGGCCCTATAGCTGCTTGATCTGAACTCGAATTCGATATATCGGCGTATGTAGCCTTTGGATGAACTTTCAAATACTGCCGCATCCGGGAACCTTGTGCGTATGACTTCAATGATGGGGAAACCGAGTTGCTTCCGGAACTCAATAAACAAAGCCACCACACCCATTTCATTCGTGGGAGTCCACCGCATGACCCGAAGTTCCATTGGCTCTCCCACAACATCATCAATATCCGATTCGTCATCCCCAGGAATCGTTATTGGCTCACTTCTCAGCGCTTCCTCATCCACACGGAAATAGTTGTCTTCGCTCTCGATAGAGGAAATAAAGGTCAAAAACCAGTCGGTCTCCTGTGGTAGAAACCCGTGGTTCTTCCTGAAATCGATAGCTTCGCTGTTAAATTGCGTATAGTTTTCGCCCCAATCTTGTCCTTTGAGATCAGTGATGCGGCCAAGAACAATCAGACCCTCTTGTGTCGCATTCACCCAAATACTGTATTTCTCGGGATTGGATAGATAGAGCAGGAGAGTAGCCAGCCCCTTGCTCGCTCCTTTTATCTTGAACTGTTTCATACAAGTATTTAAGGAGACTAACGGATCCTTACCCGAGAATAGCAGTTCTTCGAACCATTGATTGATAAGGCTGGGTTCAGAGCCGAGAATCAGGTTTCTGTTAGGCGCTGCCAGCAGCGATCCAAACCATCGCTTGTTATTCGGGTCCAAGTCGACGGTATCAAATACTTGATTGAGGATTTCTCTCGTGTACTGCCCTCTATGTTCACTCAGCAACCGCCAAGCTTCCTTTTCCCTATCAATCTTTGGTCCTATATACTTGCTCGAAAAATCCTTGTAAACTTGGCTCTGCTTAATTCCCTCGACGAGTTCCTTCTCACTGTCAAACCTGATCTCGGACATGAGCTACCCCCTCAAGAAAGGATTTCATCTCATTGTATACTGCTTGTTTGTTGGCCCAACGACCCAGCTCACCTGCCGCGGCGGTCGGTGAGGCGTTGAACCCTGGAAAGCCGTGATGTAGCCGTGTTCAGGTGCAGCGTTTGGTTCGGCGCTGCTCTGACGGAACATAGGGATCACCAATAGCACACAAACCCACCGTCGCTGGCAATCTTGAAAGCCTTGCGGAAGTCGCGGTACACATCCCACATCCAGGTCAGCTCCTCGGTCTGGGTAAAGTGCTTCCTTGCTTTGCGTGCGAAGGCGACAAAATCGCCGTGGAGCTTGGCGGACATTTTCGGGCCGATGGTCTGGCCATCCGACGCACTCATGACATCGACGAATTCGATGAAAGGCTTGCCCCGGTAGCGGCGAAATTTCTTGCATACACCGTCCGTATCGACTCCGTACAGCATCCGGTAAAGCTCGTCAAACCACCGGGCATAGTCCGAGTAACCGATCTCGAAATAAAACGATCGCCCCCCCCTTTCCGGGAACATAGCAACCCGTTTTCAACCCCTCTTGTCCCAACGGGAACGATTCGATTCGCTTATGGTCGCAGCATTCCCTTTCCTCTTCATCAACGTAACCGCTGCAGTCAACGAACTTGGCCTTACTTACTACCCGTATGCATAAACTCATACTGACCCCCGGGGCCTATACGCCCATAGACCATCCATCTTGGCCCGCTCAAACGCGCGTGCCCAATCCGACTTGCCGACCGTGATGCGCTGGCTGAACCAGGATACCATGTTGCTGGCAAGCCATCCCAGCGGCTGTTGTGGGGGGCTATGGGAGAAAACCCCCCGGCTACCCGATTAGGTTCATTTTAGGCGCACTGCTGGAACTTTGCCGGAAAGACAGCTTTGAACTTGAGCAAATTCTGGACTGTCCAGTTCTTGATGTCAGCAAGTGTTTCGGAATCGGCGTCGATGTCGCCGTCTCGATACACCGCGATGCGGCAAGCTCGACGGCTATCGAGCCTCTCCCAACTGAGTTCGCAGCCGAGAGCAGCCTCAATTTCCTGCTTGTGTTGCAGTAGACAGTCGAACATCTGTTCGTTCTTGGCCTTGTCGTCACAATCGATATAGACCTCGACACGGACTCGCCCGCCTTGGGCGAAGCCTGTCGAGTACCGGTAAACCTTAGAGTTCTCGGAGGCGAACGTGTACCAATTCTGCGGTTGACCGGTTCGGGCGTTCGTGAAGTTGTGGGTTTCCCGTAGCTCGTCGATGAGGCTCTGGAAGTATGAGCGGTACCGCTCTTTCGTTTCGGAGGGTGCAGGGGAATTATCTGGAGAAACTGATACCTCGCTTGGCATAGACACTACCGTCAAAACGAAAGCAGGCTTGGACCCGTCAATGCGAATAGCCGAGGCCTTGACTGCGTAGAGGCTAAGGCTCTCCTTGAGATTTTGGTTAAGGAAGTCCATCGCCCTCTTGTGCTCGGGCCGGATCGTTTCAGCGATCCAGACCACGACCCCGGCGCCAAGAACCGATGCGTAGGTAATGAGTTGCCCGAGATGCTTGTGGTCAGTGCCGCCGTACTGGTTCTCGATCACCACACGTTTGCTGGTAGAGAGGTCTTGGGCAACGATGTCGGCGGAGAAAGCACCGCAAGAGGTTTCTGTGGACTCGATCTCGAGATCCATGCCCAACTTCTTGCCCAGTACATCCAGGTTCTGTACAAGCCATGGGGTAAAGTGTGTCGCTTCGCCGGGCCACAGCTCCTTAAGGGCCACGTCCTGAATCGTTCCTAGTTCTTCCACGGAGACCTCCAAATTGGAATGATTGACCTATCGGCCTAAATAACCCAAAGCCGCCATCTGTGCCGCATAAACCGCCGGTTAAAAACGAGTCGTTATCACCGTAACTAATTAATATATCACATTTTTAATTCAGAAAGCCATTCTTATCCGGGTGTTTTATATGGATCAGCATAAACCACCCGTGAAAATCATAAGAGACTTGGTATATTTAAAGATTATGGGAAGAAATTTACATTTTCCTATGAGTTGTGTCAAATACATACTTCAGTACGTGAGGCAATCAATGGGCTTCTCGGTTTGGAAAGGTGCGGACAGGAAAGCATATCCGATTTTATCCCCCCTTCAGCAAATCCGATTGTTTTGACCGGATCGTGCACCTGATCTTATCACAAAAATCATTCCTGATAAGATAATCTTATCAGCCCTTTACTTTCTACCACTCGGCATCAGGCCCCCGTATGCGGAATCGCTGGATGGTATCCGGTAAATCTGTTTTTTGGACCTCGGATGATCATCCGGCTATTCCCACATTTATTCCCACATTAATGTGAGATTACCGCTTTTCGTCTTCCATATCATCACTCTGGTAATGACTTTGTGCGCGACTCTGGCCGTAACTCTGGCCTTTTGTCGGCTAGGCGCCCGCCTAGTCTTGCTACGGGGTTCCTGTTGCACTTTCAGCCACCAATTACCCTTTTTATTACCCTTTTTCAGGGGTATTACCCTTTCTCTTTCTCCATGCAGCCCCCGGGCCGCGACCAAGACATTCCACCGTCCCCGATTTTTGGAGATCACGGAGGACTCGCCGCACCATATCCCTGCTGACACCCGGACAAGCCCGCTTCAGATCGTTGAGCGTAAATTTTCCGGCAATATTTCTTATCGCTGATTCAACCAGATCCGTCTTTGCACCCCTCGGGCTTTTCACCTGGCCGAGCCGCTGTTCAAACTCTTGGTAAGCCGCTTTCAGGATGGAAAGAAGATAGTTGATATAGGGCCAGGGGTTATGATTGCCCTCGTGCCAGCCCTGGGATGACTCCTCCAGAGTCTCGTAATATCGCGCCTTATTCTGTTCGATCAGTCGCTCCAGGCTGATGTAACGGCCCGCTTCATAGCCGAGGTTGTAGCACTGGAGAAGCAGAAGGAGTCTGGAAACGCGGCCGTTGCCGTCGCGAAAAGGGTGGATGCAGAGAAAATCCAGGTTGAAAGCCGCCAGGGCAATCAGAGGATGAACCCACAGCTCCTGATTACAATGGCGCCAAAGGGTGGCCAGCTCCCTGAGGCAAGCCGGCGTTTCGGCTGCCGGCACTGTTCGGAATCGCACACGCTGACGGCCGTCGGGGTATCTTTCTATGATATCGCTCTCCCTTTCCTTGTATTGGCCCGCATCCCATATCTCGCCTCGGCAGAGCCGGTGCAGTTCCTTAACCGTCTCCTCCGTCAGGGGAAGTTTCGCGCCCTGCTCGTGCACTCTTTTCAGGGCTTCACGGTATCCTCTGACCTCTTCCTCGTTGCGATCTCGCAGCGTCGGCTTGCCGAAGATGACAGTGCCGATACGCGACTGATCAATCTCGATGCCTTCAATGCGGTTCGAAGAAACGGCGCTTTCGATGAGGGCATGCTCCCGAAGTACTTTCAGCCGCTGCGGGGATTGACGGGTGAACAATTCCTGTTTTCCCCTTGCCTCACCGAGGTCTGCAAGGTACCAGGAGACAGTCATCGGAAGAGACGCCAATTTTTTTTCAAACAGTCGAAATGTCATCATGATGTTTCACTCCCGAAGGGCGGTAAATCCTCTCTCACCTTTCTTTGGCCGATTTTTACCACCCACACGGTCAATTCATCGTCCCGGATGGCGTAAATGATTCGGTAAGTTCCCTGACGGATTCGGTAGCGTTCCTGCCCCGTGAGTTTCTCACACCCGGGCGGGCGTGGGTCCACGGCAAGCGCCGCGATGCGCTTCATGATTTGTTGAAGAGATTTCTTGGGAATCTTTTCGATACGTTCATCACGCCTCATCCGTCTCGTCGTCGGATCGTCCGCTGCCGTTTTCCATCATCAGCACCGCTTTGGCTTCCGCGGCGGGCAATTCCTGTACATCCTTCAATTTACGCCCGATGACCCGTGTTCGAGTCTGGGCCTGTTCGATGGTATCGGATGCCTCGTGGATCTTTTTCTGAACCTTGGCCAGAACATCCGCGTATTTCGTCCACTCCGTCTTGACCGCCGACAGCAGGTTCCAGACTTCGCTGGACCGTTTCTCTATCGCGAGCGTCCGGAAACCCATCTGCAGGCTGTTGAGGAGCGCCCAAAGCGTGGTCGGTCCGGCGATCACCACACGGCATTCCCGCTGGACGAATTCGACAAGGCCGGTGCGGCGGATCACTTCGGCAAACAGGCCCTCCGTGGGCAGGAAGAGGATGCCGAAATCGGTCGTCTTCGGCGGGTTCAGGTACTTGCTGCAGATATCTCCCGCGCATTGCTTGATGCGCGCCTCAAGCTGTTTTGCGGCGCCCTCCGCGGATTCGGCATCGGCCTTCTCCTCGGCATCCATGAGGCGCTGATAGTCTTCCACGGGGAACTTGGCATCGACGGGAAGCCACACAACTTCTTTCTCATCCTCGCCCCGTCCCGGCAGCTTGATCGCGAATTCCACCCGCTCGCCGCCCTCTTTCACCGCCACATTGGCCGCATACTGATCCGGCGTGAGCACCTGTTCCAACATGGCGCCAAGCTGAATCTCACCCCATGTCCCGCGCGTCTTCACATTCGTCAGCACCCTCTTCAGATCGCCGACACCGGTCGCCAGGGATTGCATCTCGCCCAATCCCTTGTATACCTGCTCCAGCCGTTCACTGACCTGTTTGAAGGACTCGCCCAGCCGCTTCTCCAGCGTACCCTGGAGCTTCTCATCCACGGTCGCCCTCATCTGATCCAGTTGCTTCGCGTTATCCGCCTGAATCGCCTGAAGACGCTGCTCCACGGCCTCCCTCAGCATGTCGAGCTTCTTGTCGGTGGTCTGCGTGAGAAGACCGGACTGCCGGTATAGCGTGTCCCCGACCCCTTTGAGCGCGCCGGTAAGCTCTTCGCGGGATTGCCGGAGCGCGATGGCCGCCTCCTCCCGGTTCTTGGCGATCTCCTCCCGGACGGATCGCTCCGTGCGCTCGCCGGATTGCTCCACCGATCTAAGGGCCTGTTGAAGAGGGTTCAGATCGACGGGAACTTTGCGGACCAGAAGGAAAATCTGGATCAATGCGATCACAACCAGCAGGGCTATCACTACGACCAGCAGCACACCATCCATAACCTTATCCTCGATAGGGGTTTATTCGTAAACCCGGTTTGATTCTTCCGCCGCGAAGCATGTCAGTTACCGTCACCCTTTGGCCCTTCTCCGCACCCGACGGACGATCCACCATATAACGAGAGCAAGGATGATCAGCAGAACGGCCGCAGCTGCGAGGACGGCCCAGGTGATCCAGCCTGCCCCGCGGAACAGCTCCACGGGGTTCCAGGAGGGTACGGCGACGATGCGTCCATCCGGGTTGCGGTAGCCCTCCGGAAGATCGGGAACGCCGTTCCCGTTCCGGTCGGGAAGAGACTTCATGTAGAGGGTCAGGGCGACCCATTCCTTCAGCTCCTGGATCCCTGCGGCGCCGGCGTCGGCATCGACCCGTACGGCCTTCCAGTCGGTTACGGGCCTCCCCTTGTCGTCCCTGGGAGTGAATCGGATCAGGCCGTGCGAGACCCGGCGGACGTAGTTGAGCATCCGGGCGGTGTAGTTGTTCACGCAGACGCGGTAGGTCTTGTCGGGCTGGAGGGGTCGGAAGGCGCCGTCTTCATCCTGGACGGCAACCGAGACGACACGATCAAAGGGAACCCGATGGGGATTGAATGTGAACCGGACGCCGGAAACCTGCATCTGGGCGTCGTGCTTCATCGGCGCAATCGAGGTCTGGACTTCGAGAACGCTTCGGATCTCCTTCCCGGTCAAATAGAACGTGAGGAGCGGATGCCCGGCACGGTCGTCCATCCCCAGACCGAGAGAGAGAACCTTGAAGATGTCCGCCACGGCGATCCCTCCCGTCAGGAAGGTGTCCCGGATCATGCCGTCAAACGTCACGGCGATGTGAACGTTTCGGTAATTTTTCCCCTCGACCTGCCGGACGGCAAACCGGAAGGCATCGGTCACCAGGTCCCCCAGCCCCGTTTCGACCAGGGTCGTCTGGCGGTAGGCCGGGGAAGGCATGTCGAAGGCGGTCTCGGCAATCACCTGATCATGGCGGTTCCCGGAGTAAATCAGATACCGCTGTTCGACGATCCCCTTGAAAACCTCGATCTTCTTTGCGATTCCAGGATCCTCCGCAACCTCGGCAGAGACCTTTTCCAGACGATACGAGGCGACCCGGGCGCCGGCTTCCCGTGAAATATCCAGATTCAGGATGCCGAGATAGGCCCCGTAAGCCCCCGCCGAAACAATGGTCGTCTTGTCGATCCGGATCGGCTCGGGCAGGACTCTATGGGTGTGGCCGCTGATGATCACATCGATCCCGGGGACCTTCCCGGCCAGGATCTCATCCTCGGAGTGCGACTTCGCCGGTTTGGTGCCCGCATGGGAAAGGCAGACGACGAGATCGACCTTCTCCCGGTTTCGGAGAAGGTCCACGACGACCTTGCTGCGTTCCACAATATCGGCGAAGGTGACGGGCGCGGCAAAGGGGGTGTCATCCGCGGCGTCGCGCCCCATGATTCCGAACAATCCGATCCGGATGCCGTTTCTTTCCAGGACGGCGTATGGCGTCACCGGGTACTCCGTAAAGGCGGCCTTGAGCGGGGCGTCCCGCGGATCATCCTGGGTAAACACCACGTTGGACGCGACGAGGACCGGCAAACTGCCGCTCCGGGAGCGGGCGGTCCGGAGCATGGCGGCAAGCCCCGAGGGAAGGAACTCGTAGTCATGGTTCCCCAGCGTTGCCGCATCGTAGCCCATCTCTCCCATCAGCCGCAGTTCGAGGGCCTCTTCGCGGAACTCCGTATGGAAAAGGGTTCCCATCGCGATATCCCCCGCATCGACCAGCAGGCTCCGCCCGGGCGCCTTCTCCCGCTCCTGCCCGATCAGCCGCGCCAACCGCGCGTATCCTCCCTGCGTGGCATGGCCGCCCCCCGTCTTGGGAACCCGGTCGGGAAGAAAGTGGGAATGGAGATCATGGGTGAACAGGATGGTCAGTTTCGCGTCCGCATCCGCCCGGACTGCCGCGTCCCCCGAAAAGATCGGATGGAAACAGAACAGAACGGCCAGGCCGATCAAAACACCGTATCGTTTCATCGCACTCCCCTCCCGGAATAAAAATCAAAAAACGATCACCCGTTTCATACGGGTCCACTGGAACAGCGGCTGGATTTTACACACAAGACCGGATAAATGCAAACATTGGATCGCGACAAACCTCCTAAAAGAAACAATAGACATGTCAATGCGATTGATGTAGATTTCGAGACGGGAAAGACACATCGATGAAGGTTGGACAGTGACCAAGTCGCAGACAATCGACACGTTGAAAGACATATTGGCAAATCCCGGAATATACAAGAAAAGAGGTGGCACAGATGGAACAGGTAAACATTATGGACCGTATCACTGCTAACCCGGACGTGATGGTTGGAAAACCCACGATCAGGGGGATGCGGATTACTGTCGAACAGCTACTCAAAGCCCTGGCTAATGGCATAACAACGGATCAACTCCTTGAAGATTATCCGGAGTTGGAAAAAGAGGACATCCGGGCAGTTCTTCTCTATGCATCACATTTGGTAGATGAGGAACGCGTTTACGCTGTTGGTTCAAATTAATCCGCCGACAGGTGACCCATGAAATTCCTGGTTGATGTGGGTGTGGGTAAAAAGGTCGAAAACTGGCTGAAGGGAAACGGTTTTGATGTTCTTTCCGTAAGAGATATTGACTCTCGCGCAAAGGATTTACAGATATTGCGCTGGGCTGTAGATCAGCAGCGGATGATTATTACGATGGACAAGGATTTTGGCGAATTGGTTTACAACTCCGGTATGCACCATGCCGGAGTTCTGATATTACGCCTCGAAGATGCCGATAGTGACACCAAGGTGGAGGTCACCAAGAATATACTCACCGAATATTACGATAAAATTGAATCTCATTTCTGCGTATTTCAAGACGGGAGACTCAGGATCAGAGGATAAATCCGGGAAAATTGGGGGAGACTAAGAATTAAGTATGCTGTCCCCGGATTACCCCAATGCTTTTTTACCGGCGGTTTGTACGGCGCATACGGCGGCCTGTGTATTATTCATACGGATACAGAAAAATACGTTAGGCCGCTATAGTCCAGCTCGACGCCAGGACGCCGAAAAGCCTTGCCCGGATCGGAATGAGCGAAAGGAGGAGCAGAATATGAACTTCGCAAGTAATGAGGTCATTGGCAACAAACCGGACTGGAAATGGGACCAGTTGTTGGATGCAATCCAATGTCTCAAGCCTAACGGGAATCAGTGGGTCTTTCGGGCTGTGGACAAATGGGAAGAGAAAGCTACCTCTACCTCTGAATACGAAGTGCCAATCACGTCTAGTTTCGACGATGCTTGGGAGCGACGCACTGGTAGCAAGCTGCCAGGTGATAGAAGGCTTTACGAGTCTTGGATATT
The DNA here is from genome assembly GCA_018896355.1 of Pseudomonadota bacterium. Lineage (GTDB taxonomy): Bacteria > Desulfobacterota > Syntrophia > Syntrophales > UBA5619 > UBA5619. The sequence continues at coordinate 27,735 of JAHIMW010000001.1, read as the reverse complement.
GTCTGACTTCAAACGAGAAGCCCACAATTACCTGGGGCATCTTCCAGAACCAAGTAACTTTCTTGAGTGGATGGCTCTAGGTAGGCACTACGGCATGCCGTCTCGGCTCGTAGATTTCACGTACTCCTTTCCGGTAGCTGCCTACTTCGCATTGTCCAGGAGGAAGAAGAATGAACTTGGTCGCATTGTGGCGTTGAACCTCACTTGGATGAAGAAAGACTGGGAAGAGAGACGTAGAAGAATGTATACGAACTTCACAGAGAAGCAAGCGAGCTTTCACAGTGAGGAACTTTTTCACCATTTCGCTTTCGTGCGACAGGACACATACGCTGTCGTGGTTAATCCGCTTAGACGAAATCCACGTCTTGCAAACCAAAAAGGATGTTTCTTGTGTCCAGGTAATATTGAAGAAGATGTCGATCAAAACCTTGCGCAGACTGTTGGAAGGACACCAGATGTCAAAAAGCTAGTCTGTCTGCATCCCGACTTGAAGACTACAGCCATGAAGGCACTGGCTGGAATGAATGTCAGTCAAGCCACGCTTTACCCCGATCTGTCTGGATGGGCCGAATCACGGCGTGACCTTGTCCACTTTGACATACCCGATGATCGTTTCAAGGAAGAGCTTGAAATTGCCATTAGTATGCCGCCGCGTATTTGAGTCCGCTATTTATGCATTTGTGGGTGGATGTATGCGCAAGAATAGGAGCATTCTTCAGAAATACAATCGCGAATGCTTTCTGCAAACATTCGGTGTCTTTCTATTTTTCATATTGGCCACATTCTTGTTTTCAACTCCTTTATTTGCAGACGCTATTAGTACTGACGACATTAGGACGCAACTCAATCTTACCGATTTGAGTAACCAGCAATTGGATTAAATATGCTGTCCCCGGAATTATGCAGGAACAGATACGGGAAATCTGCAAGTCCGGTTCTGTGAGGGGCCGGGGCCAACGGATACATAGTTGAGATATTGCGGCACCGCCGGGAAACAGACGGTAAGGGAGAAAACAAAATCAACCTGTCGTACCGGGAGAAACCGGTCTGCTCGACTCAGTTCAGGAGGGAATGAAATGAACATGACGAAAAATATTCTCATCGTTTTGATTCTGGGGGTGGCGATTCTTGCCGGGATACCTGCCTGCTCTCTTCAGTGGGCCAAGGATCTAAACCAAGAGAACCAAACAGTTATGCTGCTCAGTCGGACAGGCCGCTATACCGAGGCTATTCCCTTTGCAGAAAGAAGTTTGGCAATTAGCGAGAAGGCCTTAGGGGCGGAGCACCCCTCCACCGCCCAATCCTTGAATAGCCTGGCCGTGTTATATATGCACACAGGGGCCTACGACAAGGCAGAACAACTCATGAGGCGCTCTCTGGCAATTAGGGAGAAGTCCCTGGGTCTAGAGCATCTCGAAACTGCCGAATCCATGAACAACCTGGCCGTACTCTATATGAATATGGTGGCCTACGACAAGGCGGAGCCACTCTACAAGCGAGCGCTGGCAATCAACGAGAAGGCCTTGGGACTGGAGCATCCCAACACCGCCAATACCCTCAACAACCTGGCCCAACTCTATATGAACATGGGGGCCTACGACAAGACGGAGCCACTCTACAAGCGAGCGCTGGCAATCAACGAGAAGGCCTTGGGACCGGAGCATCCCAACACCGCCACTTCCCTGAACGGCCTTGCAGAATCCTATAAGAACAGGGGGGTATATGACAAAGCAGAGCCACTCTTCATGCGAGCGCTGGCAATCAACGAGAAGGCCTATGGACCGGAGCACCCTATCACTTTAGTATCACTTAATAACATGGCATCAATCTATTTCTCTATGGGGGCCTACGACAAGGCGGAGCCACTCTACAAGCGAGCACTGGCAATCAGCGAGAAAGTCTATGGACCGGAGCATCCTATAACGGCCGATTCTATGTTCGGCCAAGCCGCACTCTATATGAACATGGGGGCTCACGACAAGGCGGAGCCACTCCTGAGGCGCTCTCTGGCAATCAGGGAGAAGGCCCTGGGACCGGAGCATCACAACACCGCCACTTCCTTGAACATCCTGGCCCAACTCTATATGAACATGGGGGCCTACGACAAGGCGGAGCCACTCTACAAGCGAGCACTGGCAATCAACGAGAAGGCCTTGGGACCGGAGCATCACAACACCGCCACTTCCCTAAACGGCCTTGCAGTATTCTATAAGAACATGGGGGCATATGACAAAGCAGAGCCACTCTTCATGCGAGCGCTGGCAATCAACGAGAAGGCCTATGGACCGGAGCATATCGGCATCACCGGTGACCTGGACTACCTGGCCGGACTCTATTACGCAATAGGGGCCTACGACAAGGCGAAGCCACTCTACAAGCGAGCACTGGCAATCAACGAGAAAGTCTTGGGGCTGGAACATCACATCACCGCCATCATCATGCAAAACCTGGCCCTTTGTTACGCTGCTCAGGGACGGAGCGGTGAGTCCCTTACCCTCATGGAACGTGCCCAAGAGAGCGACCGTAGGCAGATCGAGCAGATCCTCGGCTTTGCCCCGGAAGCCCAACAAACGCAATTCCTGGCAACCCGGGAGAACAACTTTTTCGCTTACATCAGCCTGATCAGGCAGCGCTTTCCGGATAATCCCAAAGCCATAAGACATGCCCTTGATATTTGGCTCGCCCGGAAGGGTATCCTGCTTGAAGCCCAGAAGCGGATACAGGATGTCCATGCTGTTGGTGAAAACCCCCAGGCACAAGAAATCTTCGCGAAGCTGATCGGAATTCGGCAGGAACTGGCACGGCTCATCTTAGGGGTACCTGGGAAGGAAGGCCCTGAAGTGTATCAGAAGCGCATAGTTGATCTCACAAATCAAAAGGAAATCATCGAGGGGCAACTCAGCCGCCTGAGCCAGGCCTTCGCCCAGCAAAGAAAGATGAGAATAGCCACAACGGCCACAGTTGCCTCCGCTCTACCCAAAGCTGCAATCCTCATCGAGATGGCTCGGATCAAGGACTATGATTTCAAAACCGGCAAGTGGGGCGCTGCTCGCTATCTCGCTTTTGTCCTCTCCCCCGGAAAAGGTTCTGACGTCTCTCTGGTTGATCTCGGCGATGCCGACAGCATCGACCAGCAGGCGGCAACCTTTAAAAAGTCTCTGGGGAACAGTAAAACCCTCCCCGATGTCCTGGCGAAACAGAGCAACGATCTCTTCCGGCTGATCCTTGCCCCGTTGACATTAGCTATAGGTAAATCAAGACAAATCTTACTTTCCCCTGACGGCAGCCTCAACCTCATTCCCTTTGAAGTTCTGCGGGATGACGAAGGCCGCTATCTCATTGAGACGCACACTTTTCACTACGTCTCCGCCGGGAGGGATATTGCCGGTTATGGCATGATCAAGGAAAAAGGACAGAAGTCCCTCTTGATGGGCGACCCGGATTTCGACTTGGCCACCAGACAAACCTCTGAAGACAAAGAAAGGCCCCTGACGCGCTCTCGGCAGATGCAGGGTTTCGCCTTCTCACGACTACCGGGTACAAAGGAGGAAGTAGAGGCCGTTGCCGATCTGCTAGGTCGTTCCACCTGCGATACCTACACGGGAGAAAATGCAAGGGAGTCGGTCATACTGCAAAGGGAAAGCCCCCGAATCCTGCACCTGGCCACCCATGGCTTCTTCCTCTCGGACCAGGACTGGTCTTCCCTGATGGATGACAAAAGTCGGGGCATTACCATCACCGCCAGGGAAGCGCCTTCAGGTAAGAAGCCGGTGCGCATCGAGAACCCCTTCCTCCGTGCCGGCCTTGCCCTGGCGGGTGCAAACCGTTCCCTGGCCAGGGAGGGCGTCACGGAGGGCATCCTGACGGCGGAAAAGATTCTCGGCCTGAATCTCCGAGGGACCGATCTGGTGGTCTTGTCGGCCTGTGAGACGGGGGTGGGGGATGTCAAGAATGGTGAAGGGGTCTATGGCCTGAGAAGGGCCTTCACCCAGGCAGGCGCGAAGAGCTTGGTTATGAGTCTCTGGGAGGTTCCTGACCGGGAGACGAAGGAACTGATGGTCTCTTTCTACAAGAACCTGCAATCAGGCAAAATGAACCGGGCCGCGGCCCTTCGCAATGCGGCTCTCAAACAACGGGAAACGGTGAAGACTCGATACGGCCATGACACCCCCTACTACTGGGGCGCTTTTGTCTTTTTAGGAGAGGCAGAATAGGACCAGTTGCCTCATTGAAAAATGTTACCGAAGGGGGATCGCTTTTGGGTGACGTTGCCATTGACAGACGGCAATCCCTCCCCTATACTACCGCCCTCTTCGGGAGGTCTGTGAACATCCTGCGGAAGAAATGGGATTCAAACCGGAGAATGGAAATAAAACCTATGGCGGATCTGCTGATCAATTTCATCGATCTCTTCCTGCATCTCGACCGGCATCTGGGGGATGTTCTTCAATATTTCGGCGTCTGGACCTATGTGGTCGTCTTCCTGATCATTTTCTGCGAAACGGGGCTCGCGGTCACGCCGATCCTCCCGGGCGATTCGCTCCTCTTCGGCCTCGGCGCCTTCGCCGCCAACCCCTACCTCAAGGGACCGTTGGAGGTGGAGTGGCTGGTCATCATCGCGATCGCCATCCTTTCGATCCTGCCCGGTGTGATTGAATATTTCCGTCAGCGGAGAGAAACAACATGAAGACGGTATTAAAGAAACGGACAAACGGGGCGGGACGCCGCACGGAGGCGTCCGTGATTTCTTCAAACGGAAACCGGAAACCGATTCAAAAGGTCCTGGGCCTGCTTCTCATTTTTGGCCTGCTGCTCGGACCGGCGGCGGCCATTGCTTCCGCGGGCACCAGCATCTTCAAGATCGGCAGTGATGTGACGATCGAGAAGGGACAGAAAATCCGCAATGTGGTCGCGATCGGCGGCCAGATCACGGTGAGCGGCGCTGTGGAGAAAAACGTCGTGGCCATCGGCGGATCGGTGGTCCTGACGAAGACGGCGGTCGTTAAAGGGAATGTCGTCTCTCTGGGCGGGGTCATCGTTATCGCAACGGATGCGGAGGTCGGCGGCGACCTGACGGAGATCAACTCCTCCAACCTCTTCGAAACCCTGACGACCGCACTGAACAGCGAGTGGGAGGGCTGGTCCTGGATTTTCGCCGTCATCTCGCTGTCGATCTTTCTTGTCATCCTGGTTCTGGCGCTCCTGATTGCCGCCCTGCTGCCGAAGCCGGTCCGGATCGTCTCGGAGGCGATCCATGAAAACACCCTCAAGGTGATCTTCTGCGGCATCCTGGGCCTTGTCCTGATCGCCCCGCTGGCGCTGCTGCTGACGATCTCGGTCGTCGGCATCGCGCTGATCCCGCTGGAGGTGATCGTCGTCGTCTGTTCGGTGCTGCTCGGTTTCATCGCCGTCGGCCGTATCATCGGCGGAAAGGTTCTTCGCCTGTTCAAGCGGCCCAACCCGGGGATCGTCCTGGAAACCTTCTGGGGTCTGCTGATCCTCTGGCTCATCGGCTGGATTCCGTATATCGGCTGGATGGTCAAGGCGATCGCGATCGTCATCGGCCTGGGGGCCGTCCTGATCACCCGTTTCGGGACGCACCAGGGATGGAAAGTCGCCCCGTCCCTCCCCGCAGCCGGCAATACAGGCGGATCCGGAGTCCCTGGTCCTGCTCCTCCACCGCCATCTTCCGACAGCCCCGGGGAGAATGGCGACGGTGCCATCCCTTAAAAAGGGCCTTCCCAAGCAGCAGGGTACTGGTTGTCATTCCGTGCTTGACGGAGCCTGCCCCGTACTTGATACGCGGGAATCCAGTTTCCTTTCCTGGATTCCCGCTGGAGTTTACCCTCGCGAAAGCAGGGGCGGGAATGACGTGAGCGAGGCAAGCATCGGGGATGGACCCGAAGAGCTTAAAAAGGGCCCTCCCTTTCGGGAAGGCCCTTTTCTGCCCGTTTTTCTTTCAAGCCGTTACGCCATCTTCTTCATCGTATCGACGAGCTCCTGCACCGCCGCCGCCGACTTCTTCAGCGCGGCGTCTTCTTCGGCGGTCAGCTTGATCTGGATGATCTCCTCGATCCCGCTCTTGCCCAGCTTCACGGGTACGCCGATGAACAGGCCGTTGATCCCGTACTCGCCTTCCAGATAGGCGGCGCAGGCCAGGATCTTCTTGCGGTCCTTCAGGATGGACTCCGCCATCTCCACGGCCGCGGAGGCCGGCGCGTAGAAGGCGCTCCCCGTCTTCAGCAGGCCGACGATCTCCGCCCCGCCGTTCCGGGTCCGGGTCACGATCGCATCCAGGCGCTCCTTCGGGATCAGCTCCGTGATCGGAATGCCGGCCACGGTCGAGTAACGGGGCAGCGGCACCATCGTATCCCCGTGTCCGCCGAGGACGAAGGCGTGGATGTTATCGACGGAGACGTTGAGTTCCATGGAGATGAAGGAACGAAAACGGGCCGAATCGAGCACGCCGGCCATGCCGATCACGCGGTTTTTGGGGAAGCCGCTGACGTCATGGGCGACGTGGCACATCGCATCGAGGGGATTGCTGACGATGATCAGGGTTGCGTTGGGGGAGTGCTTCGCCACCTGCTCGGTTACGCTGGTCATGATCTTCCTGTTGGTCGCCAGCAGGTCATCCCGGCTCATCCCCGGCTTCCGCGGGATGCCGGCAGTGATGATGACGATATCGGAATCCCTGGTGTCTTCATAGCTGTTGGTGCCGATCAGATGGGCGTCGTGCTTCTCGACAGGCGCCGCCTCCGTCAGATCGAGCGCCTTGCCCTGCGGCACGCCTTCGATGATGTCCACGAGCACCACATCGCACAACGCTTTTTCGCAGAGACGCTGCGCCGCGGTCGCGCCCACATTCCCTGCGCCGACGACGGTTACCTTCTTATCCATAATCTTCCTCCTTTTCTCTTTTCGATTGCAAATTAACTGCATGTATTGTATAAGCTTCCGGCTTCCGTGAGGCTAACACAAGTACACCGGTATGGCAAGGGGAATTTCTTCTTGACATAAGCAATAATAAACCTTGACTTTACCGAGAATAAGCGTAATCTATAACCAACATAGTGATTGACGAAGAAAATTTGAATAATTGTCCTTCCCATATAGGGAAGTGAAAAATGACCTCCAAGCCCTGTCCATTATGATGTGACGGGGCTTTTTGTTTTTGGATGGTAAAAAAAATAAAGGGAAGGAGAAGTTACAAAAACAATCACATTATGATAGGGATGATCGATGAAAGAGGAAATCGATAGCTGGAAGGGGTCTGAATTCATTGAAAAGGGTGGATGAGACAAAATGCCTGGGCAAAAAGAGGCCAGCTACGATCTCCGCAACGCATGTGTTGCAGGGCTTGAAGTTCTTATCAAGAAATAAGACGAATCAATAAAGGAGGACTAAAGATGTCGGAAGGAAAAGTAAAATGGTTTAATGATTCAAAGGGATTTGGTTTTATCGAGCAGGAGGGTGGCAAGGACCTATTCGTACATCATTCCGCTATCCAAGGAGAAGGTTTTAAATCGCTGGCTGAGGGTGATCTTGTCAGCTTCGATGTTGTCCAAGGAGCTAAGGGCCCTGCTGCCGAGAATGTTTGCAAGCTGTAGGACCTTATTTGAGGGGCGTTGATCTGTGACATTCCCCTTGACATGATGAGCAACACAATTTTTTTAATCGACGAGATACTGCGATGCTCGTATTGAGTCTATTCTACTGGATGTTAACGAAATAATGATCACAGGGTCTTCGTGGTGAATGCCACCCTCATAGACCAGATCTTAAATGATGGACTCCAGTTGACAGACAAGACGGCATAGGTGGTTCTCGTCTTTTTTTGTGAGAACGGTAAAAGTCGGGTACGGTTCGCGTGCGAGCGTCGATGCTGACAGCTTCCCGAAAGAGAGCATCCGCCAGTTTTGACGGGCATCCAACCTTTCAAATGGAAATCTTCACCGCAATTCTGAAAAAAATTGTTTGATAAGGCAGCTGAAGTCGAGGTCGGTCGAAGGAATGAAATCAAAGGCCGATTTCTTCTTTCGCTTCCTCCGGTTGTTTTTTCCGCCGGTATCTGTTATGAACGCCTATCGCTTCAGATAAATACTCAGCAGTGGAAAACCGGGGTAATGAGATGGCCAATCGGATCGAAATCGGGTTCAAAAAGGGAATCAGGGACGCCCTTGGCGAAAAGACCAGAAAGCGGATCACGGAGGACCTCCGGATTCCCGTGGATTCGGTCGCAACCATCGAGGTCTATACCATCGACGGACCTCTCGCCCCCGAAGAGCTGGAAAATGCGGCCCGTGGCCCCCTCTCCGACCCGATCATCCAGGAAACCGCCATCAACCGCGGGCTCTCCCAGGGATTCGATTGGCTCATCGAGGTGGGATTTCGCCCCGGCGTCACGGACAACGTCGGAAAGACCGCCGGCGAGGCCATCACGCTCCTCACCGGGAAGCCGGTCCGGGTCTATACATCCAGGCAGTACGCGATCGGCTCCATCCGGGACCGGTGCGCACTGGACACGCTGACCAGGACGGATGCGGAACGGATCGCCTCCGAACTCCTCGCCAACGACCTGATCCAGCGTTATGATATCATCGACGGGAAAACCTGGGACCCGGACGCCGGGATGAAGCCTTACATCCCGCGCGTCATCGGAGAAGACCGTCCGCGGACGGAGGTGATCGACCTCGACGTTCCCGACGCGGAACTGGTCCGGATCAGCCAGGAGCGGGTCCTCGCCCTCAGTCTGCAGGAGATGCGGATTCTCCGGGACTACCTGAAGGACGAAACCATTCTCGCCCGGAGAAGGGAGGCCGGTCTGGGGCCGCAGATGACCGACGCGGAGATCGAGTGCCTCGCCCAGACATGGTCCGAACACTGCAAGCACAAGATCTTCAACGCCCGGATCGCCTATGACGAAGGCGAGGGATCTGTTCGGGAGATCGACTCCCTTTTCGACACCTGCATCAAGCAATCGACCCGCGAGATCCGAAAAAAGATGGGGACGGACGACTGGTGCCTCTCCGTCTTTTCCGACAACGCGGGGATCATCCGCTTCAACGACGATTGGAACCTCGTTTTCAAGGTGGAAACCCATAACTCCCCCTCGGCGCTCGACCCTTACGGCGGTGCGCTGACCGGCATCGTCGGCGTGAACCGCGACCCGTTCGGCTGCGGCCGTGGGGCGAAACTGATCTTCAACACGGACGTCTTCTGTTTCGCGCCGCCCGACTATGCAAAGCCGCTGCCGAAGCGGATCCTCCACCCGCGGCGGATCTACGAAGGGGTGAGAGAGGGGGTGGAGCATGGCGGCAACAAAAGCGGCATCCCGACCGTGAACGGCTGCCTCGTCTTCGATGAACGCTATCTCGGGAAGCCCCTTGTCTATTGCGGAACGGGAGGAATCATGCCCGCCCGGATCAAAGGCGCGCCGACCCATACGAAAGAGATCCTTCCGGGCGACCTGATCGTGATGACCGGCGGGCGGATCGGAAAGGACGGGATCCACGGGGCGACCTTCTCCTCCGAGGAGCTCCACGAGGGCTCCCCCGTCACGGCGGTCCAGATCGGCGACCCGATCACGCAAAAAAAGATGACCGATTTCCTTCTCGTCGCCCGGGACCTCGGCCTCTACCGGGCGATCACCGACAACGGGGCGGGCGGCCTCTCCTCCTCCGTGGGCGAGACGGCGACGCTCTCCGGCGGGTGCGAGCTCGACCTGAAGGCGGCCCCGCTGAAGTACCCGGGGCTTAACCCCTGGGAGATTCTCATCTCCGAGTCCCAGGAGAGGATGACCCTCGCCGTGGCGCCGGAAACCATTGAAGAATTCCTCACCCTTGCCCGGAAGATGGACGTGGAGGCGACAGTGCTCGGCCGCTACACGGATTCGGGCCGGTTCCACATCCGCTACGGAGAGGAGACGGTCGTATATCTGGAGATGGCGTTCCTCCATGACGGCCTCCCGCAGATGAACCTGAGGGCCGCCTGGACGCCCCCGCGCCACGCGGAACCCGACTTCCCGGAACCTGCGGATCTGGGAGGCGCACTGAAGCAGATGCTCGCCCGGCTCAACATCTGCAGCAAGGAGTCGGTCGTTCGCCAGTACGACCACGAGGTGCAGGGGGGGAGCGTCGTCAAGCCGATGACCGGCGTCGTCAATGACGGCCCGAGCGACGCCGCCGTGATCCGTCCGCTTCTCGACTCCTTCGAGGGCATCGTCGTCGCGAACGGGATCTGCCCCCGCTACAGCGACATCGACGCCTACCACATGGCCGCCTGCGCGATCGACGAGGCGGTCCGGAACGCGGTCGCCGTCGGGGCTTCCCTCGACCGCATGGCAGGACTCGACAACTTCTGCTGGTGCGATCCGGTCCGCTCGGAAAAGACCCCCGACGGGGAATACAAGCTCGCCCAGCTCGTCCGGGCGAACGAGGCGCTCTATGCGATCACGACCGCCTACGGCGTCCCCTGCATCTCGGGGAAGGACAGCATGAAGAACGACTACCAGATCGGGGAGACCCGGATCTCGATCCCCCCCACGCTGCTCTTCTCCACGCTGGCGAAGATGGAGGACGTCCGGAAGGCCGTCACGATGGACGTGAAAAAGCCTGGGGACCTCGTTTACGTGCTGGGGAAGACCTATCGGGAACTCGGCGGCTCGGAGTGGTACGCCCTTCACGGCGCGATCGGAAACGGCGTTCCGCAGGTGCACGCGGAAACGGCGAAGAGGCTTTATCAGGCGCTTGGCCTGGCGATCCAGGCGGGCCTCGTCGCCTCCTGTCACGACTGCTCCGACGGGGGGCTCGGGGTGTCGCTTGCGGAAACGGCCTTCGCCGGGGGGTTTGGTCTCGCGGTGGATCTCAGGAACGTTCCGGCGGAAGGGATCGGAAGAGACGACGAGCTCCTGTTCTCGGAGTCCCAGAGCCGCTTCGTCGTGACCGTCCGCCCGGACGCACGGGAGGCCTTCGAAGCCGCCCTTGAGGGCGCCGTCTTCGCCCGGATCGGGCAGGTCATAGCGGAAGAGGTTCTCCGGATCGACGGCCTCGGCGGGAAGCGGATCATCGATGAGGGGCTCGCCGCGCTGAAGGCGGCTTGGCAGAAAACCCTCGCGTTCTAACAGGCTGTTGAAAAACGCCCGTCTGCTGCGTTTCCCTCATCCTTCGCCGTTCAACGTACCAGAAAGTACGCCTCACGGCTCAGGATTTCGGGGGCCTTGCATCCGGACATTTTTGAACAGCCTGCAACAGCGCCTTTTTCAACAGGCTGAAAGGCGGGAAAAAGGTATGAAGAAATGCCGAAGAAAATCAGTGCGATCGTGATCACCGGAAACGGGACGAACTGCGAAATGGAGATGGCCCACGCCTGCCGCCTCGCCGGCTTCGACAAGGTCGATATCGTCCATATCAGCGAGCTCCTCTGCGGAACCCGGCGGCTCGACGACTATGACTTCCTGAACCTGCCCGGCGGATTCCTGGACGGCGATGACCTCGGCTCGGCCAAGGCGGGCGCGAACCGTATCCTCCATTCGGCCGCCGCCGGCGGCCGGGAGCGGCTGTACGATCAGTTCGCCCGGTTTATCGCGGCGGGAAAGCTGATCCTCGGCGTCTGCAACGGCTTCCAGCTTCTCGTCAAACTGGGGATGCTCCCCGGACTGGACGGCGTGTATGACCGGCAGACCGTTACGCTGATCTTCAACGACTCGGGGCGGTTCGAGGACCGATGGGTTTATCTCCGCGTCGATTCCGACTCCCCCTGCATTTTCACGCGGGGGCTTCGGGGCCTCTATCTGCCCGTCCGCCACGGCGAAGGGAAGTTCGTCCCGCAGGACACGGCCACGTTGGAACGTCTCCAACAGCAGAAACTGATCGCGCTGCAGTACAGCGACGCCCTCTGCCGGGAAGCGGCGACGGACTATCCCGCGAACCCCAACGGCGCCGTGGACGCCATCGCCGGAATCTGCAACGAGACGGGCCGGATCTTCGGCCTGATGCCCCACCCCGAAGCGTACCTCCACCGGACGAACCACCCCCGCTGGACGCGGGAGGAGCTTCCCGAAGAGGGGATGGGGCTCGCCCTCTTCCGGAACGCCGCCGTCTTCCTTCACAGCGGTGTCTTTTGACAAGGTGTTTTTCAGTGATGACCAAAGTGGAACAGGTTTACCAAAAAATATCCAACCCATCAGCAAGTAAAAAATGAGAAACAAGATGACAAATTTACAGAAGTACGATCTGTTGGAGCTTCCCTGGACTGACGTCGCGGCCTCCATCAAGGCCGGCAACGACTCGATCATGATCCCCGTCGGCAGCATGGAAAAACACGGCCACCACGTCCCGCTGGGCGTCGACTCCTATACGACGATGGGCAGCGTCGAACTCGCCATTTGTCATTGGAGGCCAAAGGCCGACGAAGCAATCCCAGAAGTTATTGCATTGATGAGATTGCTTCGGGCGGAAGCCCTCGCAACGACTGCGTCGGATTGCTTCGTCGCTCCGCTCCTCGCAACGACAGGAAGGGGCAGAAATTCAATAAAGATCTCATAAGGTGCATGGCAGGGACAGATTATACCTTGAGCCCTCTGGCGCGGGCCATTTCCCTCAACTGCATTTCAATGTCGGGGTTTGACTCCATCAGCCTTTTAAGATCGTTGCTTGTGATTCTATAGACAGAGGTAAAATCTTCCGTGGCTTTGATATCGGCGGTCCGGCGTTCGGTAAAGCCTGCTGCGGTGAACTCGCCGACGATAGAGGGCGGCGTGAATACTATTTCTGTCCCGGGAATTTCCAGGGCGCCGTGGGCCAGCACATATCCGCAGTCTTCCGTTTCCCCTTTTCTGATCAGGTAATCTCCTGCATTCAAATGAATATTGTTCAAAGAAAGGGCGAGATTTGTTTTTTCCGTGACATCAAGTTTTCCGAATATCATCGTCCGGCTCAGCAGCTCCCGCGCTTCCGCAAGATGATAAAATCGCCTTTTGACATCGGGATTGTCATTCAGAAATTCATGAATCACGTCGGCGTTGAGTCCGATAACGATCCCATAGGTTAACGCCTTGACGTGGGCGGTCCTTTTTTTATCCCCGGAAACAAACACATTTTCCCCGAAGAAGTTTCCTGAATGAAGGACGGCAACTTCCTGATTGTTCGCAATGACCGAGAAAAGGCCGAAGCAGATGACAAAAAGGAATTCCGCTTCTTCCATCCTTTCCTGCAGGATGAGCTGCCCCGAGGCGATAGGACGATAAACCGCCGCTTCGCGCAAGATCTGAGCCCATCGTCCGACATCGATATTCGGGAATGGTTTCACAAAACTGTCTATGGCCCTGCTGATGATGGACCCCACGCTGAGATTATCGTAGGGAAAGAGATGGTAAGGTTCGACAAAAGAGAAATGCAGGGGCGCATCGGTCGTTTCGTTTTGCCGGTGGCCTAAGAATGTAGCCCTGATATCATGTCCCATGAAGTCCTGAAGCGCCGGATGCAGGCCGGCTTCGCCACCATCCGCAATCGTAATGTCTCCTTCGAAAACGCTTGTGATCTGTTTGTATCTATCCTGCGAGATGACGCCTTGCTCCAGCATCTTTTGGGCACAGGAGATCCCCACGGTATCCGAAGTGATCTGAATCTCCGCAGGCAGCTCGCGCCGGAGTCTCTTTCTCGCCTTGACGGAAATGCAGGGGATGGGATGGGCCGTGTAAAGAAACAAGAACTCGATTCCGGAGATGGTCATCCATTTTTCTGTCACAACAGGATGAAAGTCAAAATACTGCTTGACCACTTCCGTCGATACATCGAGCTGCTAGGATAAAATGTTCAGCATCATCTGGAATATGTCTTTCACCGTGTAGATCCTGATTTTTCTTCCCCGGCGGATGAGCTTTAAAAGACCTCCCATATGATCTTCATGGCAGTGCGTCAGGATCAGGGAGTCAATTTCAGCGATGCTGATGCCGGTCTTTACGGCCAGCAAATCCCAGAAGGGACAGCAGTCAACCAGCACGGCAAGGCCGTTGAGACGGAAAACCATGCAGGTTGTCGGTCCTTTTGACTGAAACGGCGATCCATATCCGAGGACCTGGAGGGAAAAGGCGAGCGCCGCCGGAAATCCGCCGTAGTAGGGTGGAGGCTCCCATACGGGTTTTATGGTTTCATTTTCATCCGGCGAAATGTCCAGTTCACAGCTCTCTCCCGTTTCAAGGTCCCTGATGACAAAAGACATGTTCTTTACTCTTTCCACGGACCACTGGTTCGGCAGGGGATGGCCGAATTCACGACAGAATACCAGCCGATCCAGATGAAAGGGCTCACCCTGTTTATCTTTGAGGGTAAAAAATTCTTTTTCTCTGGGGTACTGTTCATACCACCCGGAATCGACGCCCGCAGATTCCAGAAATTCCTTCCCGGGACCCAGAAAAGACAAGTCAATCAGATTCATGGATCGATCCAGCTCTCTCGTCGTACCGAGCAGGATGATCCTGTTTTTTACCGTCATGTCTCCGAGATCAAGACATCCGCCTTTGAACAGGCTGCAGAGAAAGACAAAGTCGAAGGGATTTAAAAGACGGTCCTCGTAAGAATTCATGCCGCCGTGGACCAATATTTGAGGCCATGGCAGATTTTCTTCAATGATATATTGATGGTACCCGGCAAATCCGCCGAAGAGAACAATATCCCCTTTAATCCTGCACAAGGCTGTGCAGGGTCTCCTGTCCAGGATCTGAAAATCTTTTAAGCGCGAAGGGGTCGTCACAACCGTCACATGCTCCTGATCGAGCTGGGAATATGGGAACGAGATGTCCGAATATTATAGTTATTTCATTTACTCCCTTTTTCCCGTCTGTTCAATAAAAAAATAGACCTCCTGCAACGTTTTCATCCGCTTAAGAAGCCCCTGCCGGGGTTCGATCGCCAAAGGATCCCTCATTAATTCCCGGAAACCGCTGATGCGAGGCATGTTCTGTTGGAAGACCCGGGCGTTCGTCATAATTTCCTGGCGCCACCTGACGATCCGTTGCACCTTGAAATCGGCGACAGAGGCGATATCGGCCCGCACATTTACGACGATATGGCCCTTTTGGAGCTGATAGAAGAAGTATCCTGCAGTTACAAGACCGGCAGACACCACAAGGAAAACAATAACAAGATACCATGGGGTCTTCTGTTTTTTCAGCATCGCCATCGCTTCATCGGTTTTTCTCATGCTATAAAGACTCCGAATTCTTTCTAACTTACTAACAGTCTTCAGCCTACAGCCTATCTGCCTGAGCAGTTACCGCCAGTCAATGGTGGCTCCATGGTGGGGCTACCTGAGTAGTTACCTTTTTTCACAATGTATTCTCCTATCAGGATCAGGTGTTTAGTCTGAAGGCCGGAGGCCTTTAGGAGGCTTCGGTCTTCAGCCCATTTCCCAGAAATCTCTGAAACTGGCGACTCGCTCCCGCTGTTCGGGAGCAAAAAGGAAAGGTTCCACATCCCGGGCCAGAGCATTCAGGTCCAGTTCCCCGAGTCGCTCATCAAAGCGTCGAAGAATTTCCGTCCGATCAAGTCCGAGAGTCCTTTCGAGATAAGCAAAATCAGGGGCGGCAAAGCCGGACAGAAAAGAAACATCGAAGATATCCCGCCCCTTTTCCCGTTTCCGCTGCAGAATGGTCATCATCTTCTGAGCCAGGAGTATCGCGGCCGGCGCCGCCGGAATCTGGCGGTAAACGGTGAATCTGTTCAGGAAAACCTTCTTCGGATCGTACAGCTTCTCCTTCGCCTCGCTGTCGATGCGGATGAGAATCTTCCGCTCCATGTCCGGGCTCAGCCCCGCTTCGTGCAGGATCTTCGGAAACCGGATATAGCAATGCCAGGCGTCCTTTTCGACGAGCCGGTATTCAATCAGAAACCCTTTATACTCCATGTCCCGGCAGGCCTTCTTCAACAGTCCTTCGAACTGGGAGAAAGAGAGGCCGAAATTATCGAAATCCAGATCCTCAGAGAAACGAGGGCTGTCATGGAGGATGCGAATCGCCGTGCCGCCGATGAAACTCAACTCCGCCGCCGCCGCATTTTTAAACAGCGAATCCAGCAATTCATACTGGAGATACTCCACCAGCATTCCCCGCGGGTTTCTCTGCCGCAATGGGGGAGGGAAGTATCCGGAAATCTGCTCTACCGTAAGCATCGCCTGACCCACCTTTCCATCTTCTTCACCCCGAACGCCTGTGAATATCTAAGGAATTTGTTTTTGTCGAGGGTCTTTTCCATCTCCTCTTCATTCAGGCGGATACTATCGAAATCATCCTCCGTGTTGATCCGGGCCAGGTTGAAATAAAAGTAATCGAGCAGCGCCTTTTCCGGCTCCGCCAGCAAGTATGGGCCGTGCTCCGTCTTCATCTCCACGTAACCCCAGAAGAGGTCGCTCTTTACGTGCCGGTAGATGAAGCGGCCCCAGGCGTTCTCGAAGGTCCGCGTGATCCTGGCGGTGACGCTGGTATAGGCGTACACAATCTCCGGGATGAAGCCATACCAGGCCAAGGCGCTTTCCAGGCTGAGATAGCTTGGTTGATAGAGAAGGAAGGCGATACCCTCGCCCCTGAGTTTGTCTCTATCCCGGCTGAAGGCATAGATGCCTTTTTTCAGGCGCAGCAGATACCCCTTTTTCACCCAGAGGCTGAACTGGTAATCGAGGACCTTATGTCCCGACAACGCAAGGTCATTCCGGGTGAATACAGGGCCCTGAACGGCAACGTTCAATGTATTATATTTCATGAACTTATCATAAATGATCTGTTAATGAAATGTAAAGTGCTAATTAGTCGATTAGCTCTGTCCCTCTTTTATCCTGTCGTCCACGATCAGCGCTTTTTTCATGATGCATTCTCCCTCTTGACGTGTCGGTGTATCGGCGTCACACCGTTACTCCGTTACCTCGTCACAAATACTTCTCCACTTCCCTCATAAATGTTTCCGGGTTGATGGGTTTCTCGATATGGCCCGTGCAACCGGCCGCCAGGGCCTGTTCACGGTCCCCCGTCATTGCGCAGGAGGTGACGGCCACAATGGGAATATCAGCCAATGCCGGGTTCTTTTTCAGTTCCCGTGCAACGGCGTATCCATCCATCACGGGCAACTGGATATCCAGCAGGATGAGCGCGGGCTTGACTTCGCACGCCAAATCGATCCCCTCCCGGCCGTCTCTTGCCGGAACGACCTCGTAGCCGCTCTTTTCCAGGATAAACGTCACGAGGTAGAGGTTCTGCTCGTTATCCTCGATCACAAGAATGGTTTTCATCACTCCTCCTCTACATCCCCCGTTCCCTTTTTTGGGTGCGTTACGCTTCGCTGACCCACCCTGCATCTACCCTGAAGGGCATAAGCAAGATACGGCCGACACAATCCCCATCACCGCTGCGCTTTTTCCGCTTTTCATGGCGATTGCAGTTTTTCCATTTTTACCCCAGGGATCTTCTCGAAATCCCGGCTGTTGACCGTGGCGACGGTGTAATCCAGGGAAATGGCGGTGGCGGCAATGATGAGGTCGTGGGCGCCCACGGTCCACCCCTTTCGGGCGACGGCGGCCCAGATGCGTGCATAGATCCGGCCGACCGTCAGATCGAACGGGAAAACCGGAAAGGATTCGATCACCTTCTCCACAAAGGCCTGCCGTCTAAGCTTCCTCTCTTCCGTGTCGGCCCGTTCGATGCCGTGTAGAAGTTCTGCCGCCGTGATGACACTGATGCCGAAAGGCTCTTCCTCCCGCCCGGCGATGAGGGCGTCAAGAGATTCATGACCGCGTTCGCTGGCGATGATCGTCGAGGTATCGAAGATTATGCCCATGGATTGTCCTCGCTGACGGGCGGCTGCACCGCGATGGCCTGCGAAATATCTCTTGCGAAGGCATCTCCATCCTCTCCGAGATGGGGAAGATTGCGCACGATCTCCTTGAGGTCGGAGAGCTTTCGTTCCTTCACGAAACCCGCCGCCGGCCCGATGGTTGCCGCCGGTTTTCCCCCCTTCATGATTGTGTACTGTTCCCCCCGGTAACGGATGCTGTTGAGCAGTTCCGAGAAGTTCCGTACCGCATCTGTGACGGTGATGGTCTGTATCATCGCTTCCTCCTGTAAAATATGATTATCGGATTATATGATAATCACGGATGAAACGCAAGTTCTATCCTCCACCACTTTAAAAAACGGCTTGACATAAATATCAATATTGATACTATACAAAACATGGCCGGAATCGAAGATATTCTTGTGCAGATGAAAAACAATCCCGCGAATGTTCGATTTGCTGATTTGAGTAAGGTCTGTAGTCATTATTTTGGTATAGCGCGACACAAGGACGGAAGTCACCATGTGTACAAGACACCATGGCAAGGAGATCCGCGAATCAATATTCAAAATCATAAAGGAAAAGCCAAAGCATACCAGGTAAAGCAGGTGCTGCTGGCTATTGAGAAGCTGGAGGTTGAACATGCCACTGAAGAATGATCGTTATACCTATCGCGTAACTTGGTCTGAAGATGATCAGGAATACGCAGGTTTATGTACTGAATTTCCAAGCTTGAGCTGGTTAGACAAGACACCTGAGGCGGCGCTGAAGGGTATCCGAGAAATTGTCCAGGGTGTCATCAAGGATATGAGCCAAACTGGCGAAGAGATACCCGAGCCGATTGCATGTAAAAGATACAGCGGTAAATTCATGGTGCGTGTTCCTCCTGAAGTTCACAGAAGTCTTGCCATTCAGGCATCGGAATCAGGTGTCAGCCTGAACCGGATTGCTGGAGCGAAGCTAAGCCGATAGCGGGAAAAACCGGTGATATGTCCCCGGCCTTCATCAACGGCGTGGAGAAGCATTTTCCGGAAGCCCAACTGACATTCGATAAGTTCCATGTACTTACAATCAACAATGGCATCCTTGAGGGGATCAACAGTCTCATCCAAGCTGCCAAAGCTAAGGCCAGGGGATATCGTATCACAAAAAACTTGATCACCATGATCTACCTCATTGGAGGTAAGCTCGAATTCAGGCTATCCACATGAAACAGCGAGGAACCTCAAATATTTATATCGCGCAGCCTGCCAGATCCGCAGCTTTAGGCAACAAAACGCTGAAAGTCGTCCCCTTCCCCTCCGTGCTTTCCACGGAAATCGTTCCCATGTGCGCGTCAACGATGCTTTTCACAATGGAGAGCCCCAGACCGGTCCCGACGATCTGTCTGGTATCCGATGATTTGACCCGGTAAAACTTGTCGAATATCCGAGGGATGTCTTCACCATTGATGCCGATGCCCGTATCGGTGACGGAAACCTTCACAAAGCCGTCATCGTCAGCGAGACTGATCGTCACTCTTCCTCCGTCGGGGGTATATTTAATGGCATTGGAAATGAGGTTGTTGAAGATGCCTTCCATGCTGTTCTGGTCGGCCTGAATTATGGAACTGCTCAGGGGAGGTAAAAATTCTATATGAATATTTTTCGCCGCGGCATCGGCTTTCATCGCTTCCACCACGCGGGGGATCACCTCGGCGAGAGACAAGGGCTCCTTGTACTGTACCATTTTCCCTGCCTCGATCTTGGAGAAATCAAGCAGGTCCTTGATCAGCGTCAGGACACTACTGGTCCTCTCCTTGGCGCGGGCAATCATCTGCTGCTGTTTTTCGTTCAGCTCCCCCGCCATGCCGCCGATGATGACCGTCAATTGCTGTTCGACCGTGGCGATAGGCGCACGCAATTCGTGGGCCACCATGGCGATGAACTCCGATTTCATCTTATCGAGTTCCTTGAGATAACTGATATCCTGCAATACCGTGACGGCTCCCATGACCTCGCCCAGATCGTTGCGGACCGGGGCCGTATGGGCGCGGAGAAATATCTCCCGGGAGTCTCCGATAATGAGTTCCTGAGATATGGATGTGTAAGCGCTCTCTTCCGTCTTGAGACTGTCTTCTATGGTTCTTGACAACTCGGAGTGAAGATTGGATTGCGACACGTAGTTGCCGAGAAGGCGGGATTCGGGAATCTCAAGCATGCGGCCGGCCGCCGGATTTGCCAGGACGATGCAACTGTCCCGGTCGCAAACGAGGATACCATCGCCCATGCAATTGATGATGGTTTTCACGCGCGACTTTTCCGTTGCCACGTCCCGCAGAGAACGCTCCCGTTCACTGCGAAGGAACTCGGCTTCCTTTTGCAGCATCCTCCGTTCGAGGGCTCTTTTTACAACGATGCGCAGTTGATCCGGGGTGAAAGGTTTGGCGATGAAATCGTAGGCGCCTTTTTTCATTGCCTCAACGGCCGACGCCACGGTGGCATAACCCGTAATGATGATGATGAGAAGGGTGTCATCCAGCGCTTGAATTTTTTCCAGGACTTCCATGCCGCTCATCCCGGGCATCATCAGGTCCAGCAGGATAATATCGATCTCTTTTGGTGATTCCTGGATCTTGGCGAGACCGACGCTCCCGTTCTCGGCAGTTAGGACAGAACAGCTATTTTTTGAGAGAATGCGCGCACAGCCGTCCCGCATGATCTGCTCATCATCGATAACCAGGATTTTTACCTGATCAGCCATTATTCCTCCTTCAGAAGGCAATGTAGAGAACGCCTTACTGCCTGGAAAGAAGCACCTCTATCCTCTTAGCAAGTTCTATGGGCTCGACCGGCTTGTCCATGTAATCATCCGCTTCGGTCTCCATTCCCATCTGGTGGCTGAAACGGGTGGTGGATATGAATGAAACCACCGCCGTCAGCAGAAGAACGGGAATATCGCAAAGAACGGGATCTGCTTTAAGCTCTTTGCAGACGACATATCCGTCCTTATCCGGCATCATGACGTCAAGGACGATGAGGTCCGGTTTCTCGGATCTTGCCTTCTCAAGTCCCTCCACTCCGCCGTAAGCGGCAACCACGTCATAATGCATGGACTTTAAAATCAGCGATGTCGCCTCGACCATATCCGGATCGTCGTCAACTATCAGAATCTTTTTTGCCATGGCTATCCTCCATATTACATTAATTCTTTGTTTGACAGCAGTTTGATGGGATCGATTAAATGAGACCTTTGAAAAACGCGCCATTTGTCATTGCGAGGAGGCCAAAGGCCGACGAAGCAATCCCATAACTATTCAATAAACCATGAGATTGCTTTGTCGCTCCGCTCCTCGCAATGACAGGAAGGGCAGAAATTCAAAGGTCTCTAAATGGCGGGCAAGCCATTTTTTTACCTCCTTATGCCCCATGGCCAGGCCCATCAGTTCCGTAAAATACAAGACGGGGATCTCATTATTACCTCTTTGGAAAGAACCTTGTCAAGGCAGAACGGCGCTCATGCCGCTGGGCTCTCCCTTAAAACTGTGATGCCCCTGTGCACTCCCGATCACTTCTGATGGGCGGTTTTCCAGGATCGGTTGTGTTTCCGGACAAGGTGCAAGCAGGATAGTAAAAGTCGTGCCGACACCCACCTTGCTTCTCACCTCTATCTTGCTTCCGTGACCTTCTATGATGCCGTAGGCGGTACTTAATCCCAACCCCGTTCCCTTGCCGATATCTTTTGTGGTAAAAAACGGGTCAAAAATCCGGGTCAGGTTTTCTTCCGGAATACCTTCTCCGGTATCCGTGAATTCGATAGTTATATTGTTGTGTTCCCGGTTGAAAGAGGTGTAAATAGTTAAAGTTCCGCTACCGTGCATGGCTTCTGCGGCATTGACGATAATGTTCATGAAGACCTGTTTAAGCTGTCCGGCGTTGCCAAGCGCAAAGGGAAGTGAAGACCCAAGTTTTTTGATGATCTGAATATTGTGGAAAAATGCTTGGTTTTCCAGGAAGAACAACCCCTCGGTGATTGCGCGGTTAATATCTACCGGCTCCATGTTCGGTTCGCTCTGGCGGGCAAACTCCAGCAAGCTCTTCACTATTTCCTTGCAGCGCCCCGCCTCCTGTACGATGCGGGCCAAGTCCTGCCGTTTCGGGTCATCCTCTGCAAGATCTTCCATCATCAGACTGGAATAAATAAGTATCCCGCCGAGTGGATTATTGATTTCATGGGCAATGCCTGCGGCAAGTTTACCGAGGGAGGCAAGCTTTTCCGAGCTTATCAGTTGCAGCTGCGTTTCCTGAAACTTGCGTTCCATATCCAGACGAGGCCTTAAATCGGCAAATATACCCACGCTGGCAATTTCTTTACCCATGCTGTCATAAATAAGCGACGCCGAAAGTTGAAAGGGAATCTCTTCTCCGTTTTTACTGACCAGATTGAGTTGAGAGGGATTAAACTTTCCAATACCTCCGTTGTCCGGGCTGCGGAGCTGCCTCATGATATCTCGAGCTACGCTTTCGGGATACAACTGGGTGATGTGGACTTTACCGATGAACTCTTCTGCTGTATACCCGGTGAGGTTCTCCGCACCCTGATTAAATATGAAAATATTCCCCTTCATGTCGGCGGCGATGATTCCATCCACCGAACTGGAAATCAAATTCTTGAAAAATTCATTGGCTTCCCGGAGTTCATTTCCGATTCTTTTCTCGTCGGTAATGTCACGAACATAGGCATAGGCCATGTCGGGGCCAACGGGAGGCGTTGCAAAGGCTATACAGATTTCTGCGTTCCTGATCTCGCCGGAGGCGGTTGGAAACCGAATCTCCGTACATGTTTTTTCACCATACTTCTCGGGGTGTGAAAATATGCCTTCAAGAAGAGCCCGGCTTTCGTTGCCGAGGAGATCGGTTATCGTCATCTCCAGTATCCGGGTGTGCTCATAGCCGGTGATCTGCGAGATGGTGCGGTTTGCATATTCCACCTCCAGGCGGTCATTGAAGACCAGTATTCCATCATTTGCCAATTCAACAATGGACTGTAACATCTTCAACTCCACACAGGGGGGTGAAAAACTTTTTACGCCGCTATTCTATTCAACTTTCGGACGCGGCAACAGACCGGCCATTTCGGTGATCTTGCTTATCATTTGCTCCCATTCGATAGCCATGATGTGGACCCCGTGAACGCCCTCGATCTCTTTCACTTCCTGAATCTGCTCTACGCATATCTTGATGCCCTCTTCGGAACCTTTGGCGGCTTTCGCCATGCGGTCGATAAGAGCGTCCGGGATGGTGATCCCCGCCACGTTCCTGGCCATTCAGAGAGAAAATTTTTCACGTAGTAAGGGACTTCTTAAAATTATTTTGCATATCTTTTCTTATAAGCTTCCTGAACGAGAGTCCCCTGTGTTTGATTTCTCCATTCCCTTGCAGGTTTTACCTTGAGGATGTTTTCTAACCTATTTTGATCCTTCAAACGTTTGTAGATCTCAAACCAAGCACAAGGGGTGTCTTTGCTTACTTCGCATTTTCCCTCTTGAGCAGTCCCTCCGCAGGGTCCGTTGAAAAGGCTTTTAGCACATCTCGTGACAGGGCATATTCCTGCCGTCTCTCCCAAGACGCACTCTCTGCAGGTCCGGCAACTTTCCTCAAACCATCCGATATCCCGGTCCACGCCGACGAAAACGGTATTCAGGGCGGGGAATACCGGTTTTTGAGGATATCGGTCGGCAAGAAACTGGACTCCGGCTCCACAAGCCATGGACAGCAAGGCTTCGTAGCTACTTGCAATCACATCCAACTCCTGAAAAAAATCGGCATTGCACTGTCGTTCGATGGTAAACCCATCCACATGGAATGAGGCGCCATCCTGTTTGAAAGCGTTTTGGAGTTCTTCATTCAGGATACCGACTTCCCTTTGACCACCGGCCATGCAGATGGATGTACAGCCTCCACAACCCACATTCAAAACCTTCCTGATGCCCTTCATCATTTCTTTGATCTCTTCAAAAGGTTTTCTTTCACAAACAATCATTTTTTTCCTCCGGTTTCCAAATATTCACAAGCTTAAGAGACCTCTTGACAATGACGACACCGACGGGAAAGACCCCTTACTTCCTTACATGACATCCCCCACAATACCGGGAGCCTGTCTTTTCGTTTTTCTTTAGATACGTCGTATGGCAACCGATGCACTGGTTGTGAAAAGCCTGCACCAGGTTGCGCCGGGACTTCGAACCATGGCAAGCAGAACAACGAAGACCCTGATTTCCTTCCTCGAGTTTATCGTCCTCCAGAACGTTTTTCCCATTTTCATAAACGTGATGGCAATCCTTGCACGACACCCCGGCTTCAATATGATGATAGTGAGGAAAGATCACCACCGGTCGTGTTTTCCTCCCCTGATCCAATACAATCTTATCCGGCTGCGCCTGGAGGGGAGAGCTTGCTAAAATCAGGAAAGCAGTTGCGGCGATCATCAAAACCCAGCCTATCGTCTTCATACTTGTTCTCCTTCAGAGCCCCCTCTTTCCACGTTATAGCCAACTTTCCGCTGAGACCTCATCAGGTTGTGGATATACCTCCTGAGACCGGAGGATGCTTCGGGCAAAGGTGATCATACTGGGGATATGAATACCGATTGGGCAATAACAGCGGCCGCAAAGCACGCAGTTTCTCCACACGATGCCCTTCATCTTGGTCAATAGCTTTCGGTCCACTTTGCCCTTTTTTTTATATAATGTCCCTAAGGAATGGATGGCTTTATAAGCGGGCATGTATTGAGGATCTTTATGATGGGCCATATATAAAAAACAACTTTCGGCACAGAGACTACAATGAGCGCAATGAGACAAATATCGTTTCATTTTGCCTTTTTTTAGATTCAGCATCTCTTTAATCTTTTTCACATCAACAGGCTTCATTTCCTGACCAAGCTTACTATTTTCCATGTCGGAAGATCCTTTCGTTTACCAGACTCTCTCGCCCCGTGCGAAACTGTATTCATTCCCGATCAGGAAGCGATAGAGGAAGAAAAAGAGCATGTGCCCGAGTTTCGTGAAAGGGATGGTGATGAGCATGACTTCTCCCGCCAGAATGTGGAGTGTCATCACCGTATCATAATTAAACCACTGATGATATGCAAAGTAGCCTGTCAGGAAAGGGGCGGCTACAATCAACAAGATGAGATAGTCATAGACGGTCGTGATGGCCCGGACCCGAGATAGAAAGAGGCGGCGACCAAGGAAAAAAGCCACACAGATCAAAAAGACCAGGGTCAATATATCCGTGATGGATTCAGGCAGACTCCAGAGGCTCAGTCCCCAGGATTGATCTAATAAAATATTATGCCCAAGTAGAAAAATTGGCACCAGGATCAGAAAGACATGGAACACCAATGTCACAACCGTTAGCAGGGGATCCGTTTTCCATAAGGTCCCATTAAGAGAGGCAAGGCAAAAAGCGACCCATTGCCCTGCGGTTTTCTTTTCACGTTTTACTTCCCCAGGGGGATAGCTCCATTCCTTTTTCTTCGTCAGTTTGAAAAACTTAAAGATCTGGAATATCAGCCCTAAGATAAAGATGACAAAAGCAATCGACACCAGCTGTCCCTGAATAAAATCGTACATGAACCGCTCCTTATTACTTCAAAATCTCCCTTTTCTCCGCATTATCCTTTTCCTTTAAACCTGAGGTCTGGGGAGGAGCTTCGCCCGTTCGGCGATTTCCGGGACTCTGTGCTCCCATTCAATGGGCATCAGATGAATTCCATGTACTCCTTTAATTTCTTTCAACTCCTCAATATGCTCAAGACAGATTTTAATTCCTTCTTCGGCGGCGGCGCCGGCGCCCTTCGGCGCTTTAACCATCCGGTCTATTATATCATCAGGAATGATGATGCCGGAGACATTCTTCGCCATGTATCGGGCCATACCGGCTGATTTAAGAGGGGTCACTCCCGCCAGAATGTGCACTTTTTCGGTCAGTCCCATATCGCCGGCCTGTTTCATCCATTCCCGGAACATTTTCATGTCATAAATGCATTGGGTTTGGATGAAATCTGCACCCGCACTGACTTTTTTTGCCAAACGGTGAACTCGCCATTCAAAGGGTTCGGCAAATGGATTCGCGGCCGCACCGATGAAAATCTGGGGCGCTCCATCGATCTCATCGCCGTTAAGAAACTTTTTATCATCGCGCATTCCTTTTACCATGCTGATCAGTTGAATGGAATCGATGTCGAAGACGCCCTTGGTCGAAGGATGGTTGCCAAACTGCTGGTGGTCACCCGACAGACAGAGCATATTCCGGACACCATGAGCATAAGCTCCCAGGATATCGCTCTGCATGGCGATGCGATTGCGGTCTCGACAGACCATCTGGTAGTTGGGCTCTAAACCCTCTTGAATGGCGATCAAGGCGGCGCCCCAACTTGACATTCGCACGACAGCGGTTTGATTGTCCGTAATGTTCACCGCATCCGTGATCCCATTTAAATAACTTGCTTTTTTCCGGATCGCCTCCACATTGGCTCCCTGGGGAGGGCCGAGCTCACTCGTAAAAGCAAAATGACCAGCTTCCAATATCTTTTCCAGACGACTTCCTGATTTCATAGACATGGACTTCCCTTTCTTGTCAGCTTGGGGCTTTCAATCACTGATCTTATTTTTCTCTATTCGACTTTGGGCCGGGCGCACGACAATAGCTGCCGCTTCAAGCTCCTGCACCTTTCCCTCCTTCGTGAGGGAAACCTTATAGCTTCCCGGATCTCCCGCCGCCGATTATGAGTACCGGATGATTATTGTCAGCAGTCATTTTAGACGTTGTCTCCCTCGCCCCCTTGAAACATAAGGGGATGCGGCATTACAGTTACGGCCGGGAATCAGAGTATTAAAGATATTCGCCCTTTAGAGAAGAACCTGCTTTTTTTACCGGCGAGACTATATGAAAATGGTGCTTGTGTGTCAAGATAATTATCTGGAGATAATTATCTTGAAAAGTAGAACTGTACTAAGGACATCAAGGCGCCCATGGCGCCGGGTAAAGAAGTTCATGGACCGGTTTTCTGGTTTGCCCGGGAAAGTGATTCGCGAGCAGATCCAGCCTCTGTCTGTCCAGGAGATCAAGATATAGTCCCGAAAGGGAATCGCTGGAATCAGGGTTGCGGGCTGACCTCGTCGGACGTCACAAGCGTCCCTTCAAACAGCAGCGTTTCTCCTTTGAAGAACCTGCCGGTCCCCTGATGCTCCCAGAAAGTCTCGGTTCCGTCGCTGAAGCGCGCACCCGATGCGGACATAGCGAGCGGCAATGTCACCTTGCGGCCATCGGGGAATGTAACCGTCACCCGCTGCGCATTCAGGTCAAAGGATGCGGCCAAGACTTCTCCGCTCGAAGAGCGATAGCGTGCGCTGGTCATGCCGGGTTCTGCAGCGGGAACCGATACGGTCAGCTCGAAGGTTTTCAGCGGAGGGACGTCCTTTTCCCATGGGCG
Organism: Pseudomonadota bacterium; assembly: GCA_018896355.1. Lineage (GTDB taxonomy): Bacteria > Desulfobacterota > Syntrophia > Syntrophales > UBA5619 > UBA5619. The sequence goes on along the minus strand of JAHIMW010000001.1, from coordinate 439 downwards.
GTGGTAGATAAACTTCACGGACGTTTTCCCAGGCTTTCGCGAAGTGAAACGAAACGTGAATTTCCCGCCCGCGCCGATCAAAGACGAATCCGGCGCAAATGACGGATCGGGGTCCATTGCCAGAATCTCCCGTCCCCTTGCGGCCGGTTCCCAGACATAGCCGGTGGTAGGGTTGCCGGCCAGTGTAACCGTAACGGTCTCAGCCAGGGGAACAGAGACGCTTCTGCCGTTGTCCCTCTCTGTCAGTTCAAGGGCCTGTACGGCTGCAGGGAGCAGTGCCAGCATTACACTTAGGCAGAGTGATCGTATGCGCATGGTTTATATATGAATAAACGATTCCGTTTGTCAATAGGATTTGGCCGCACAAAATCTGAAAAAAAGCTTCTGTTTTGCCTTGACAAGCGCCTGAGCTTTATTGTAGCTATGCGGCCAGTGTGTT
>JAHIMW010000141.1 GCA_018896355.1 Pseudomonadota bacterium | reverse complement strand
CTGGCCGATCGCATCCAGCGAGAAGCCGGCCAGAATGTTCTCCATATTGAGCGCGGTAAACCGGTACTCCAGATCGAGCATCCGCAGTTTCAGGTCCGAATCGACATTGGCGCCGATGGGGAAAGGCTTGCCGTCAAAAGTGATGGGTATGGCGAGCGTTGTGGAGCCGGAATATGCGATCGGCGTATAGGTGAGACTCAGGTGGCTTCTCCCCAGCCCCCCGAACACCTCGACCGAGGGGAAGGCCTTGGTGCCGACATCCAGGTTGTCTTTCAGGTTGATGTCGGTGCCGGGCGTGGCGGCGGTATCCGATTTCATGTCCGCCTTGAATCCCGGAAACCAGTAATAACCTCTGGCGCCGATCTCGAACGCGCCGACCGGCATCGCCCAGAGAAGAAGCAGCGCCAGCGCGCAAAGGACCGTCCATTGGGATCTTTTCATGGGAACCTCCTTGATGGTTGTGTTTTCGTTTCTCTTTTTGGCGCCCGCGTGCGCCCCTGTTTCCGATGGCCCTCTATACCATCAATCATTGCTGTTTTCCAGAGGATCGTAGACCTTTATTTTCCCCTATGCCGGAATATTTCTTTAAAGCCGTCCGTTATGGGGGATTATGGCCTGATGTTTATACCCCGAAGATGGAAGAAAATCAATGTCTGCTTCAAATCATAACCCCTCATCTGCCTAAAGAATCTCAAATGTGAAGGCTCAAGCCACTCCAATGAAAAGGCCTCCCCGGCGCCCCGATCTGGGAGACGATCCGGGAAGAGGGGAGCTTTGAGGAGGAGTGGCGGCAGATGAACTGCCTGAACTTCGTCTTCGTTCCCAGCGGCATCGCCTCCCGGGAGCGGCTCGACCGGCTCTACAACGAGCATGTGAAGCGATTCTACAGCGATCCCGCCTGGCGCCGGAGATTCCGGGGCCGCCTCTGGGAGCACCGCCACAGCCTCTGGCATATGGCGCGGCACCTGCCCGATTTCATCGCCGCCCGCCGCCATTTCGAACCGGCGAAAATTTCAGGGTAGATGCGAATTATTTTTCATACAGCTCGTCAACGGCCTCTTTCTCATACATCTGGTCGATGAGGTTCTTGTACTTCTGGTGCACCACCTTGCGCTTGACCTTCAGGGACGGCGTGAGTTCGCCACCTTCCTGCGAGAACTCGGATTCGACGATCCTGATGTAATTGATTTTTTCGTACGCCCCAAGGTGGCTGTTCCGCTCATCTACATGCTTCTGCACAATATCGAGAAACTTCGGGTTTTCCAGCAGCTCTGTCGAGTTCTTAATCGGTATGCCCTCCAGCTTCGCCAGCCGCGCGGCCTCCTCAGAATTGATATTACATAAGCCTGTGAGATACTTCTTCTTTTCACCGATTACTATGAACTGCGTGAACAGCGGATCGGACTTGAACATGTTCTCGATCTTCTGCGGCGCGACGTTCTTACCGCCCGAGGTTATGATGAGATCCTTCTTCCTGTCCGTGATGAGCAGGTTGCCCTCATCATCGAACATGCCGATGTCGCCGGACATGAAATACCCGTCGGGCGTGAAGGATTCCCTGGTTTCGTCCGGCAGTTTCCAGTATCCCTTGATCACATTGCCGCCCTTTATTAAAATCTCTCCGTCGTTGGCTATCTTGATGTCCAGGCCGGGTATCGGCTTGCCGGTGGTCCCTATCCTGTAATCAGCCAGTGACTGCATCGTGGCGGGCGCCGTGGTTTCAGTCATGCCGTATCCCTGTATGACCGTGATTCCTGCCGCGTTGAAGAAGCGAATGATCTCTTCGCCTGTGGGGGCGCCGGATGCCGTCATCCACGTGACCCGCCCGCCAAGCTTGTCCTGGAGCTTCTTGAATATGGCCGTATAGGCGATCTTGTATTTCAGCTTCAGGAGAAGCGGGATGCGCTTGTGCTTCTCGCGGAGTTCGCTGATGCGGTTGCCCACTTTCTGGCCCCAGGCAAAGATCTTCTGTTTGAACGGGGACTGCTCCTTGACCTGCGCCATGATTTTTTGGTACACCTTTTCGCACACCCTCGGCACGGCCAGGATCATGGTAGGCCGTTTCTCTTCGAAATCCGCCAGCAGCGTGTCGATGCTCTCCGCGTAGGATGACGTGATACCGCAGTACATGCCGTAGAAATGGCCTGCGATCCGTTCAAACACGTGTGAAAGGGGGAGGAAGGGAACCGTGCAGTCCTTGTCGGATGCAAAATGGGGACGGATCGCGTCAAGGGACTGGACCACCCAGAAAATATTCCCGTGGGTTATCATGGCGCCCTTGGGCAATCCGGTTGTGCCGGATGTGTACACGATGGTGGCAAGTTCATCAACCGTCACTTCCTGTGACAGCTTTTCAAAGAGGGAGGGGTCTTCGGTGTATTTTCTCCTTCCGAGTTCCATGAGATCCTTGAAACTCATGACTTTGGGATGATCCGCGGCGTCCTTTTCTTCCATTACGATTATCTTTTCAAGGCTTGGGCACCTGTCCACGATCTCCAGTACCTTTTTGAGCTGGTTCTTGTTTTCCGGCACAATGATCTTTGATTCGGAATTGTTGACGATATACTCTATATCCTCAGAGGCCAGGGTGGGGTACACCGGGATTACGCAGATGCCGATTCCCAGCGAGCCCATATCGGTATAAAGCCATTCCAGCCTGTTTTCAGAAAGTATGGAAACCATATTTCCCTTCCTGACTCCCAGCGACCAGAGACCAAGGCCTACGGCACGCGCCCGCTCGTAGTATTCGTTCCAGGTGGCGCCGTGCCATGCGCCG
>JAHIMW010000140.1 GCA_018896355.1 Pseudomonadota bacterium | reverse complement strand
GGGTCGGGGGCCGGAATCGCCTCCGGGTTCGGGAAACTGGGACCTTTCGGCATGACGCAGCCGGTCCTTGCGGTCTGCGGCGATTCAACCTTCTACCATGCGGCGATCCCCGCGCTGATCAACGCGGTCCACCAGCGTGCTGACATGACCTTCATTGTGCTGGATAACAGCGGAACGGCGATGACGGGATTTCAGTCGCACCCGGGGCTCGACGTCAATGCCATGGGGGAGGCCGCGCCGATCGTCGATATCGGCGCCCTCTGCGGGGCGATGGGCGCGCCGGTCGTCACCGGGGATCCCTTCGATCTTGTCCGGACGAGGGAGACGCTGAATCGCCTTCTGGAAGAACCGGGGGTGAAGGTCCTCATCCTGAAGCAGTCCTGCGCGCTCTCCCCGGAGAAGAAGGGGCAGAAGCGTTTTCGGATGCAGGTGGACGACACGCTCTGCCGGGGAGAGGACTGCGGCTGCAATCGCCTCTGTACGCGGATTTTCCGCTGTCCGGGGCTCCTCTGGAACCGGGAGCGAAAAAAGGCGGAGATCGACGAGGTGATCTGTGCCGGCTGCGGGTTTTGCGCCGGGATCTGCCCGGCCGGGGCTATCCGAAGTGAGGAGGCGGCAAAGCCATGAGAGAGACCTTGGCGAAAGATCCGTACAATATCGTGATCACCGGTGTCGGGGGGCAGGGGAATGTCATGGCCTCCCGGGTGCTGTCGAACATGCTGGTCCGGAAGGGGTTCAAGGTAACGATCGGGGAGACCTTCGGTATGTCCCAGCGGGGCGGTTCGGTCATGAGCCATATCCGGGTCTCATCGGCCTCCGCCTGGAGCCCGCAGATCCCGAAGGGCGCGGCCGATCTGATCGTCGGTATCGAGCCGATCGAGGCGATCCGCGTCCTCGCCGGTTACGGGAATCGGTCCGTGAAAGTTCTTGTGAACCTTCGACCCATCTATCCCGTAAGCGTGATCACCGGCGAAGAGGAATACCCCTCTGCGGAAAAGATCCGCGAGACGGTCACGGCGCTGGCGGCGGAGGTGCGATTTCTCTCTGCGACCGAGGAGGCGATTCGTCTCGGCAATCCCATCCTCGGGAACATCGTCATGATCGGCGCGGTCGCGGGTCTCGGCGTTCTCCCGATCGACCGGGGGCTTTTTGAGAAAGTGATCCGGGACGGGATGCCGGCCGCGCGGGTGGAGGACAACCTCCGCGCCTTTGCGATCGGCGAGACATCCGTCGCCTTGAAATCCCCTCCCCCTCAGGGGGAGGGTTAGGGTGGGGGTGGGGTTAGGAGGTGAATCGATGAAGAACACGTTAAAGGCCGTTCCTGTGACGGAGGATGTCTGGTGGGTCGGCGCCATCGACTGGAATATCCGGGATTTTCATGGTTATCAAACGCGGCGCGGGAGCACGTATAACGCCTACCTGGTCGTCGCGGACAAGGTTGCGCTGATCGATACGGTCAAGGCGCCTTTCCGGGAAGAGATGATGGCCCGCATCGCCTCCGTGATCGATCCGGGGAAGATCGATTACATCGTCTCCAACCACTCGGAGATGGACCACTCGGGTGCGCTCCCGGAGGTGATCGCGGCGGTGAACCCGGAAAAGGTGTTCGCCTCGGCCGTCGGTGCGAAGACGCTGAAAGAGCTTTTCCCGATCGATCGGGAGATCACGGCCGTGAAGGACGGGGAGTCGCTCAGCCTCGGCAATCGCACCCTCACGTTCATGGAGACCCGGATGCTCCACTGGCCGGACAGCATGTTTTCCTACCTCAACGAAGAGGAACTCCTCTTCTCCCAGGACGCCTTCGGAATGCACTACGCGTCCCTGGAGCGGTTCGCCGACGAGTGTGATCCGGCAGTCCTGTCCTACGAGGCGGCCACCTACTACGCGAACATCCTTCTTCCCTACTCGCCGCTGGTCCGGAAGCTCATCGAGAAGGTGACGGCGGCGGGACTCTCCTTTCGGATCATCGCCCCGGACCACGGGCCGATTTGGCGGAAGGAGACCGGGGGGATCATCGGGAGTTATGCGAAATGGGCCGCGCAGAAGCCGGAGGCCAAGGCGGTTGTCGTTTATGCGACGATGTGGCGCAGCACCGAAAAGATGGCCCGCGCAATCAGCGAGGGGCTCGCGGCGGGCGGCCTTCAGGTGAAGCTGATGGAGATGGGTGCGGTGCACCGCAGCGACGTGGCGTATGAACTGCTTGGCGCCTCGGTTCTCGCGGTCGGCTCGTCGACGCTCAACAACCAGTTGCTCCCGAACGTCGCGGACGTCTTGACCTATCTGAAGGGACTGAAGCCGAAGAACCTCCTTGGCGCCGCATTCGGCTCCTACGGTTGGAGCGGCGAGGCGGTGAAGCAGATCGAGGAGGTTCTCGCGGAGATGAGGGTGGATAAGGCGGGGGAGGGGATCCGGGTGAAGAACGTGCCGGATGCCGGGCTCCTTTCCCGCTGTTATGAACTCGGAAAAACGACGGCGGAGAAGGTTCACGACCCCGTAAAAAGTTTTAAAAGTCGTGAAAATGGGGCGGCTTCGTAAAAAGGCCGCAGGCAAGGCGCGCGAATCCTGAGGAATGAGGCGTACTGTTATGTACGCAGCAATGGCGAGGGATGAAGCTTGAACGCAGCATCCGGACTTTTTACGAAGCCGCCAAGGTTCACTGCCGCCTGTAGAGGCGGGACGGGCGTCGGCGGGGAGAGCGGAAGGGCAAGGCGGGGAAATTATTGTCAACGTGGACCACTCAATTGGGAAGGGGGAAGATCATGGGAAAATACGTATGTAGCATATGCGGTTATGTTTATGACCCGGAGGCAGGTGATCCCGATGCGGGGATAGCGGCGGGGGTTCCTTTTGAAAAGCTTCCCGAAGACTGGGTCTGCCCGATCTGCGGCGCCGCCAAGGATGAGTTTGCACCGGAATAAAGGGAGCAACGGTTTAATCGTGGGGGAGAATTTTGGAAATCATGATCCCTCCGCGCGCTGGAAAATGAAAATAGGGACAGCTCCCCTATTTTCCGGCGGCAAAATAGGGGAGCTGTCCCTATTTTTCTATTTTTCCAATGCGCGCTTCCGGGATGAAGATTTCCAAGTAAGGTCTCGGAGAGTCTTTTCGCTTCGCGGGCGTTTAAGGGGGATGCGTCATGGGGGGAACGAGGGATGCGTTGCAGCAGGCCTATACAGGTGAAGCCAAGGCTGCACTGCGCCTGAAGGTGTACGCGGAAAAGGCGGAGGCAGAGGGATATCCGCAGATGGCGAAGCTCTTCCGGGCGATTGCATGGTCCGAAGAGATCCACGGGGCGAGGGCACTGCGGGTTCTGAAGGAGATCAAAACGACGGAGGAGAACCTCGCGGAGAGCTTTCAGTCGGAGCAGAGGGTGGCAGAGGTTGCCTACGGCCGGTTCGTCAAGGAGGCCGAAGCGGAGGGAAACCAAGCCGCGGTCCTCCATTTCAGCCAGAGCCGGGATGTCGAAGAGACCCATGCGAAGCTCTACAAAGAGGCAATGAACCATCTCCTCGAGGAGCGGGAGACGACCTACCATGTTTGTCTGGTCTGCGGCTACGTCGCGGACGGCATTCAGCCGGAGATCTGCCCGGTCTGCGGCGCCGGGAAAGAGAAGTTCAAAAGCATGAGCTGACAAAAGGACTGCGTGCTGAGTGTTTTTCTTCTCAGTCCTCAGCACTTGAGACCTTTGAATTTCTGCCGAAACTCGACAAATCGATAGGGGTAGGGACGATACATTGGTTTGCATCGCCCCTCCCTCCGAACCGGACTGGCGGATTTCCCGCATCCGGCTCTCCAGTTGGTGGTTTTACCTCAATGAGGACTGGAGTAATTTCATATGGGCATCCACAAGACTG
>JAHIMW010000228.1 GCA_018896355.1 Pseudomonadota bacterium | reverse complement strand
GGTTGAAAGATCGTTTTTTTTAATCTATGGAGGTAATTGCAAAAGTACCAATAAATCCCCTCCCCCCCTGGCGGGGGAGGGTCAGGGTGGGGGGGAGCTTGCCGTAAAATCTGCATGTTCCGCTTCACCCACCCCCTAACCCCCTCCCGTCAAGGGAGGGGGGACATATTTTGAAGAGCTTTGCAATGACGTCTATGTGCTATGCATTCCGTTATGAAGAACAATAAATTATTCTATTTTACACAGATGGCTTGAAAAACCGTCTAAAAGGTACAAAATTCAGTCATAAAAACAAAGTGAGACAATGGATTTAATCATTAAAGACGCCACAGTAGTTGATGGAAGCGGTGCTTCGGGCTTTCAGGCCGATCTTGGCTTGCGGGACGACCGCATAGAGATCGTGGGGCAACTGGGTAATGTCCCTTCGTCCGCGGTAATTCAGGCCGCCGGGAAGGTCGTCTGCCCTGGATTTATCGATATCCACTCGCATTCCGATTATAACCTTCTCATAAATCCTCAGTCCGAGAGTAAAATTCGTCAAGGGGTGACTACTGAAGTGGGAGGCAACTGCGGTTATGCGGCGGCCCCCATTGGAAATCAGGCGCTCAAAGAGAGACAGGGCCATTATAAGGAAAATTTCGACCTTGACTTGGACTGGAAGACTCTGCCCGAATACCGCCGGCGCCTGGAAGAAGCCAAAATATCCGTCAATTACGCCCCCTTGGTAGGCCATAATACCATTCGGGCGACCGTGATGGGGATGGAAAACCGCCCCCCGTCTTCCCGGGAATTGACTCAAATGGCGGCATTGACGGAAGAGGCCATGCAGGAGGGCGCCTTCGGCATATCAAGCGGCCTCATTTATCCGCCTGCCTGTTACGCCGGAGCGCCGGAATTGATCGCCCTCTGCAAGGCGGCGGCCGGACACGGGGGATTTTTGAGCTGCCATATTCGGAGCGAGGGCAACCGGTTGCTGGAAGCTTTGGATGAAATCATCCTGGTCGCGCGTGAAGCCCGCATCCCGCTGCAAATATCCCATCTGAAAACCGCGGGCGGCGCAAATTGGCATAAACTGCCTCAGGTCTTCGAAAAGATAGAAAAAGCTCAGGCTCAAGGGGTGCAAATTACCGCCGACCGTTATCCCTATTTGGCATCCAGTGCCGGACTTCATGCCTTGTTGCCGGATTGGGCTTTTGAGGGAGGAAAGGAGGCCCAGTTGCGGCGCTTGCAGGACCAATCCACGCGGCGGCGACTGCAAAAGGAAATTTTGGCGAATCACCCCGAAGAGGAATACTGGGAAAAAATCCTGATCTCCGAGGCAGTGAGCGAGGAAAACCAGCGATGGGCGGGATTTACCGTTGCCGAGGCAGCCGCCGGGCAAGCCAAATCTCCCCTGGAATTTGTCTTTGATCTGTTGCTGCAGGAGAGCATGCAGGTGGAAGCCATTTATTTCATCATGAGCGAAAAGAACCTCCTTGAAATCCTGGCAAAACCTTATGTCATGATCGGTTCGGACAGCGCGTGCCGGGCGCATTACGGCCCTTTGAGCAAAGGCAAACCCCATCCCCGCGCCTTCGGCACTTTTCCGCGGGTTCTGGGTCACTACGTAAATAAAGAAGGTGTCTTAAGCTTGGAGGAAGCCGTTTATAAAATGACCGGCGCCCCGGCGCAAAAACTGGGGTTGAAGGATCGGGGACTCATTCGCGAGGGCTTCAAGGCCGACATAGTCATTTTTGATCCCCGGAAAATAACCGCCACCGCGACATATCAAAACCCTGCCGGCTACCCGGAGGGGATTGATTGCGTCATTGTAAACGGCGCGATTACCGTAGAGAACGGCAGCCATACCGGTATCGGAAAAGGCTGTGTGCTTGCGAAAGGAAATTAGACCGATGCGTCCCCTGATAGGAATCACCTGTGATTATGACTCCGCCGATCCGTGCAAATTCTGGCTGAGGGAGGAATACGCGGCCGCGGTCCTTGACGCGGGGGGAATGCCCGTTCTTCTGGCGCCTTTGGCCGGCCTGAAGGTCGGGGATATTGCGGGGAAATTGAACGGCTTCGTAATTACCGGCGGGGATTTTGATATTGAACCGCACCACTATGGAGAAGCGCCTTTACCCGGCCTGGGAAAGCTTAACCCGCGGCGCAGCGGATTCGAACTGGAACTGATCCGCTGGGCTTTCAGTCATGATTTGCCTGTCCTGGGGATCTGTGGGGGGATGCAAACAATCAATGTGGCTTTCGGCGGGACGCTTTACCAGGATATTCCCACCCAATTTCCGGGTGCATCGTTAAACCATGAACAGGGCCGGAACACCCGGGCCCATAAAGTGAACATAAAACCAAACACTCTCTTGGCCGACCTGCTGCGGAAAACCGAGGCTGAAACGAACAGTTCCCATCATCAGGGCGTCAAGGAAGTCGCCCCCGGCCTTCGGGTAAGCGGCACAGCCCCTGACGGCATTATAGAAGCGATAGAGAACAAAGACTCAAGATTCATGCTGGGCCTGCAATGGCATCCCGAATCCTTGTATGTGAATGACAAGATTTGGTTGAAAGTTTTTGAGGGGTTGGTTGTCGCGGCATAGCCTAAGATGTCTTTCAATCCGCTCTTTCTGTTTTTATCCGCGAAGACCAGGGGGCAAATTTCAACAGAAGCAATATCCCCGGTATGGCGATCAGGACGCATGCAATAAAGAAACTCTCCCAGCCGAGATGTTTGGCCAAAAAACCTGTCGGCGCCGATGCAACAACCCGGGGAACGCCCATGAGGCTGCTCAGCAGGGCATACTGCGTGGCGGTAAATTTCTTGTTCGTAATGCTGGCCATAAATGCGACATAGGCGGCGGTGCCCATGCCAGCGGTGAGATTCTCAAAGGCGATGACCCCCGACAGAAGCGGCAAACTGTAACCGATCCTTGCCAGGATGGCAAAGCCGGCCGTGGAGAGTGCCTGAAGAAAACCAAACACCCAAAGCGCTCGGTTTATGCCCAGGCTGAGCATAACCATTCCCCCGAGCAACGTTCCTCCAACGGTTGCCCAGAACCCGAAAAGCTT
>JAHIMW010000139.1 GCA_018896355.1 Pseudomonadota bacterium | reverse complement strand
GGTAAAAAGTCATTACCGACTGTCGGCACGCGGAAAGCTGCTTTGGAAAAGGAGGAGCAGATGGAAAAAACTTTTATGCCGGTAGTGAAGACCGCTCAGGAGTTGCAGGCCTTGCAACTGGAAGGCCTGAAGTGGTCCGTCACACATGCCTATCATGGTTCGCGGCATTACCGGGCCAAGTTTGACGAAGCCGGTGTAAAACCAGCCGACATCAAAACACTGGACGACATCCAAAAGCTCCCCTTTGTATCGAGCAAGGACCTCCAGGAAGGGTATCCCTTTCCGCTTTTGAGCGTACCCTTTAAGGATATCGTGCGGATACACGCCTCCAGCGGCACGACGGGCAAGAGAAAAATCCTCTGCTACACCGCCAAGGACATCGACGACTGGGCGGAGATGTTTGCCCGGTGTTATGCCTACGCAGACTGCACGGCCGAAGACAGAATTCAGATCGCCGTAGGGTATGGCGTCTGGACGGCGGGCTGGGGGTTCCAGAATGGCTGTGAAAGGTTTGGCGCCATGGCCATCCCGTCCGGCCCGGGCAACCTCGATATGCAGTGCCAGTTTCTCGAAGACTTCCAGACGACGGTCATGTGTTGCACCGCCTCGATGGGACTCCTGATGGCCGAAGAGATAGACAAGCGCGGCTTGCGCGGGAAGATAGCGCTGAAGAAGATGATATTTGGATCCGAACGGTCGAGCGACGCCATGAGGGTACGGATTTCTGAGCTTTCCGGGGTTGCCGCGGACCAGCTCTTCGATATCCCCGGGCTCACCGAGCTCTATGGTCCGGGGACGGGTCTTGACTGCCGGCACCACCAAGGCATCCACTACTGGGCGGATTACTACATACTGGAGATCCTTGATCCTGAGACCCTGAAACCGGTGCCCCCGGGAGAGGTGGGAGAGATGGTGGTGACAACGCTCCGGAAAGAGGGAGCGCCGCTGATCCGCTACCGGACGCGGGACTTGACAAGGATCATCACGGCGCCCTGTCCCTGCGGGAGTATAATGCCCATGCATGACAGGATCCTGGGAAGATCGGACGACATGTTCATCTTCCGGGCCGTTAACATCTATCCCAGCCATATCGATCAAATTCTGTCGCATATCGATGGTGTGGGGAGTGAATACCAGGTCATCCTCGACCGGCACGAGAATGGGAAAGACAGTATGCTGATCAAGGTGGAGAGGGCCATGGACGTCTCGCCGTGCCACGATGATGGTCCGATAAGAAAGGCCATCGAACAGGACATAAAGCAGCAGATCATGGTGAGCTGCGATGTCGAGGTCGTTGATTATGCGGCCCTGCCGAGGTCGGAGAGAAAAACAAAAAGGGTCTTTGATAACAGAGACTGACAAAAGGGGGGTACATCGTGACGCGTTTTGAATATCATAAGCCACACACCATCAAAGAAGCGATCGGTCTGATGGGGAGCCTGGAGAATGCCAAATTTATCGCCGGAGGCACCGATGTCATGGTGTTCATCAGGCGGAAAAAGATCGCACCGGCGCATCTGATCTCGCTCCGGAACATCAATAACTTCTCGTCCATTGACATTGGGGATGGTTTGCAGATCGGGGGCGGGGTCACCCACAGCGACATCGTGGCGAACGAGTTCATCCAAAAACGCTACTCGGCGCTTACCGATGCCGCGGGCAAAGTCGGCTCCCGGCAGATACGCAACGTGGCCACCGTCAGCGGCAACATCTGTAATGCCGCCCCTTCAGCGGATACGGCCTGTCCGCTCCTGGTCCTCGATGCAGATGTAAAGATAGCGGGGCCAAAAGGTGAACGCCAGGTTCCCATCGATGATTTCTTTCTGGGAGCGGGCCGGGTGGATCTCGCACCGGGTGATCTGGTAACCGGCTTTCATCTGCCCCCTTTCGGGCCGAATACCGGTTCCGCCTACATCAAGCATACGAGAAGACAGGCCATGGACCTCCCCATGGTCGGGATTGCCGTACGGGTGACCATCCGAATCGGCGGCAGTGAGATCGGCTGCAAAGATGCCTTCTGCACCATCGACAGCATCTCGAATATCCTCCAGCGGCTGGAAGACGAGGAACTGCGCTGTGAAGAGGTGCGGATTGCGATGGGTGTGGTGGCGCCGAGACCGGTACGCGCCCGGAAAGCGGAGGCGGCGCTCCAGGGGAAGGTCATATCGGAAGCGCTTTTCGAGGAAATCGCTGAAATTGCAGCCACAGAGGCTCAGCCGCGGGACAGCATCCGGGGAGAGGCATGGTACCGGCGGGAAATGGTCAAAGTGCTCACGAAAAGAGCCATCCTCATTTCCGTGGACCGCGTGCTCAGACCCGATGACATGGTTCATCCAGACCGATTGTGGTGAGAGGATAATAAAGATGAAGCGAGAAATCAAGTTCAAGCTCAACAACGAAGAGCGAAAGGTAGAAGTTGATCCCGCATGGACGCTGCTTTATGTGCTGAGGGAGGTTCTGGAACTGACGGGTACGAAAGAGGGCTGCGGGTACGGGGAGTGCGGCGCCTGTACGGTCATTATCGACGGCAAGTCAGTAAACTCCTGCCTCTATCCGATTCTGGAGGCGGAAGGCCGGACCGTGACGACCATCGAAGGTCTCAGGGCGGCAAGCGGCGAACTGCACCCTCTCCAGAGGGCTTTTGTCAATGAAGGCGCTGTCCAGTGCGGATTCTGTACCGCGGGAATGATCATGTCGGCGAAAGCGCTCATCGATGAGAACGAGAAGCCAACGGAAGACGACATCAAGGACAACATTGCCGGCAATCTGTGTCGCTGTACCGGCTATGTGCAGATTATCGATGCGATAAAAACCGTTGCCGGCGGGGGGCGAACATGAGCGATCTTACAACGGTGGGGAAAAAAATCACCAAAAGGGACGCCCCCTTGAAAGTCACCGGCGGCGCCTTGTACATCCAGGACCTGAAAATTCCGGGCATGCTCTACGGCGGGATTCTCTACAGTAAATATGCCCACGCGAAAATACTGAAACTGGACACAACCAGGGCGGAGCGCCTCCCCGGCGTGATGGCCGTCATCACTGCGGCCGACGTGCCCAACAATTTCCGGTTCGGCATCATGAAGGACAACCCCCCGCTGAAGGGAGGCCGGGTCCGTTCCACGAGGGATGAGATCGCCGC
>JAHIMW010000138.1 GCA_018896355.1 Pseudomonadota bacterium | reverse complement strand
GAATGGCCGTGTCCGTCGAGCCCTTCCATTTCGGCGAAACGGGCGGTTGCATTCCCGTACCGTTTGAGTGCGTCCCGCGAAAAAGAGAGGACGCTGGTCCGCTTGACAAAATCGTAAACGCCGAGGGGCGAGGCGAAACGGACCGTTCCCCCGGTCGGCAGCACATGGTTGGGTCCCGCCATGTAGTCGCCCAGCGCCTCCGGCGTATGCATCCCCATAAAGATCGCCCCGGCATTCCGGATCTCCGCGAGGAGTTCCCGGGGATTCTGCACCATCAGTTCGAGGTGCTCCGGCGCGAAGCGGTTGGCCAGTGCGACCGCCTCGGCGAGATCGCGCGTGACCACCAAAGCCCCGAAGGACGCCAGCGAGCGGGAGGCGATCTCCTTCCGTGGGAGGTCCGCAAGCTGGCGGTCGACCTCCTCGGCCACGGCCCTGGCGAATGCCTCATCCGGCGTCAGCAGGACGGCGCCCGCCATTTCGTCATGCTCGGCCTGGGCCAGCAGATCCGCCGCCGCATGGGCCGCATCCCCCGTCCCATCGGCGATGATCAGCACCTCGCTGGGGCCGGCGATCATGTCGATGCCGACCTGCCCGAAGACCATTTTTTTGGCCGCCGCCACATAGACGTTTCCCGGGCCGACAATCTTGTCCACACGGGGGATGGACGCCGTGCCGAACGCCAGGGCAGCGATGGCCTGGGCGCCGCCGATCTTGAAGATTCGGGTCACACCGCCCAATTCGGCGGCAGCGGCGATCAGCGGATGGAGCCGGCCGTCGCGGGAAGGCGACACCAGGAAGATCTCGCCGACGCCGGCGATCCGGGCGGGGATCGCCGTCATCAGGACAGTGGAGGGATAACAGGCCAACCCCCCGGGGGCGTAGATGCCGACACGCTCCAGCGGAAGGATGCGCTGACCCAGTTCCACCCCTTCCTCTTCCGCAATCAGCCATCCTTCCAGGCGTTGCCGCTCATGGAAACGCGCGATCCTCCCGGCACTTAGGCGGAGAATCTCCAGATCCTTCGGAGCGACCTGCGCAACCGCGGCCGTCCGCTCGGCAGCCGAGGCTTCGACCGTCGCCGCGCTCACGGCATGTCCGTCCCACCGGGCGGTATAATCAAAAAGGGCTTCGTCGCCCCGCCGGCCGACCTCTTCCACGATCCGGCCGACGGCAGCCCAGAGTTCGGGATCGAAGACCCGGCCCCGCTCCCGGATCCTCCGGAAATGGACTTCAAATTCCGCACTGTCCGTTCGGATGATTTTCATGATTTCTCCTTCTTCTCCCTATCCGGAGACCCTGCGGATATCGGCCCCCAGCGCCGACAGCTTCTTCTCGATCTGCTGGTAACCCCGGTCGATGTGGTAGACGCGGGAAAGGGTCGTCGTCCCCTCTGCCGCAAGACCGGCCAGGATGAGGGAGGCCGAAGCCCGGAGATCGGTCGCCATCACCGGCGCCCCGTGGAGCTTCGGGACCCCCCGGACGATCGCGCTCTTCCCCTGGATGACGATATCCGCCCCCATCCGCATCATCTCGCTCACATGCATGAAACGGTTTTCGAACACCGTCTCGGTGATGACGCTCAAGCCGTTTGCAATCGCCATCATCGCCATGATCTGCGCTTGCAGATCCGTCGGAAATCCCGGATAGGGCAAGGTCTTGACATCTACGCTCCTCGCTGTCACGCCACCCGCCGCCCGGACGGCTTCCCCATCAAGCTCAATCCTCACACCGGCATCCCTCAGTTTGGCGATCAGCGCCTCGATATGGAGGGGATCGCAACCGAGAACCCGGATATCCCCGCCGGTCATACCGGCGGCAAGGAGAAAGGTTCCGGCTTCGATCCGGTCCGGTATCACCGCCGCCTCCACGGGATGGAGCGATTCCACCCCGTCGATCACGATCACATCGGTTCCCGCCCCGCAGATCCTTGCCCCCATGCCGATCAGCACCTCGGCCAGGTTGACGATCTCCGGCTCGCGCGCCGCGTTTTTCAGGATCGTCTGCCCCTTCGCGAGCGTCGCGGCCATCATGATGTTCTCCGTTCCGGTTACGGTGGTGATGTCGAAATAGATGGTTGCGCCCTTCAGGCGGGATGCCTTCGCCTCGACATACCCGTCCCTCAGCGTCACCTCCGCCCCGAGATCCCGGAGCGCCTGGATGTGGAGGTTGACCGGTCTCGCCCCGATGGCGCAGCCTCCCGGAAGCGAAACCCGCGCCTCCCCCATCCGCGCCACAAGGGGACCGAGGACCAGGATCGAGGCCCGCATGGTCCGGACCAGATCGTAGGATGCCTCGCAACCGGTCAGGCCGCCGGCGTTGATCCGGACCGTCTCCTTCCCTTCGATCTTCACGCCGAGACCGTTGAGAAGCTTTCGGATCGTCTTTATGTCCAGAAGGTCCGGAATGTTGTGAAAGGTGTTCCATCCATCGACGAGAAGCGACGAGACCAGGACCGGCAGCGCGGCGTTCTTCGCGCCGCTGATCCGAACCTCCCCCTGAAGCTTCCGCCCCCCGACGATCACGATCTTGTCCATCGTTCAAACCTCGCATTAAGTTTCATTGGAAAGCAGTTCACCGTCAGTCTCGGCCAGATGTGCTTCAATCAGCCGTCGTTCCCGCTCCAGCGACCGTTTGTCCCATCCGCCTTCAATAGCCGCCCGTTCATCACCGCTCTGGAGTTCCAGCACAATTTCTCGTCCGATCAGCCAATAGGCCGTCACGATACTGCTGTTGACCGCCCTGACCACATTGGCGCGAGCCTGCTCTAAAATCAGGACGACACGATCCAGCAGAGAAAGTTCATCCGCCTTCTGCGCGTGTTTCGTGGTTAAATCGATCGGGTTCATACCGCCCCCTTTAAATTGACTTTACTTCCGTTCCGGGGAAACGTGTCCACAAAACAAACAAATCTCGACACGTTATTGTTTCGTGTCGATGTCATCGACATGTTATTTTGACAGCAGTCCATATAGATCCACGTTCAGAAAAAGCGTTTCCTTGCCTATTTTGTGAGGTTTCAGAATCCCGATTCTCTCCAGTTCCTTGAGATATTCTGCTGCTGTCTGTCCTTATGGGAAAGCCGGACTCCTGACGTTTGGGATCGAGCTCCTGACGTTTGGCGGTGAGCTCCTT
>JAHIMW010000137.1 GCA_018896355.1 Pseudomonadota bacterium | reverse complement strand
TAGAAGATGAGACCCTCCTGGCTGCAGCCGATGAAAAGGGAACATACGCAGATCGCGCTGATTGGGGCCAGAAGGTTCTTCATGTTCATCCACCTAAGCGATCATTAAACATCTCAACCTTCACCCGCGAAATGTTCTCAAAATCCCTGATATTGGCCGTTGGCGCGGGAGAAACCGATGAGGCCTTCCAACAAAACCTGAAGTCGCTGTACAGAAAACGGGATATCGAACAGTTTCATATCGGGCGGCAGTTGCGTGGGACCGCTCGATATCTCAACTTCTGATGTCTCCCAATTTCTGCCGCAATTCCTTCTCCGAGGGCAAGGCCAGCTTGTACTTGGAAGCAAAAACCTTATTGGTCAAGCCGCCCAGGACGTATCTGGCAAAAAGATCATCTTTCCCAGCGCAAAGGATCAGGCCGATAGGATCATTTTCATCCGTCTGTTTTTCATTCTCCCGGTAATAATTCAGATAAAAATTCATCTGTCCGGCGTCGGCATGGTCGAATTCTCCTCTTTTCAAGTCTATGAGCACAAAACACCGAAGCAGGCGGTTATAGAAAACCAGATCGATATAATAATGGCGATTGGCGATGGTTATCCTCTTCTGGCGGGCCACGAAAGAAAATCCCTTCCCCAATTCCAGCAGAAATGACTGAAGCTTGTCGATCAGAGCCTGTTCCAGTTGATTTTCCGTATAGGCTGTCTCCTCTTTGAGATTCAAGAATTCCAGGATATAGGGATCCTTGATGGCATCTTCCGGCTGCTCGACGATCTGTCCCTCCCTTGCCATCCGCATGACGGCCCGGGAATCCTTGCTCAATGCCAGGCGTTCAAAAAGCATCGCGTTGATCTGCCGTTTCAGTTCCCTTACCGACCAGTTGTTCTGAGAACACTCTTTTTCGTAGAAGGATCGGGCGAGGGGTTCGTCCACTTTCAGCAACTCACAGTAATGGGACCAGGACAGTGATGGCGTAAAATTGGCAGGGTCGGCAACCTGACTTTCAGATTCGGCAGACAGTGTCTGCCGAATTGGAAACGCAAGATAAAGAGCCCTCATGTTCCTGAGATTTCTTTCTGAAAAGCCCCTGCCGAATCTGCCGGTCATATCTTCTGCCAGTTTTACAATAAGCTCTTCACCATAACCGGCGCGTCGTTTTCCGGCCTGCTCATATTCAACGATCTCGCGCCCGATCTCATAATAGGCCACGACCTGCATCAAATTGATGTCCCGAATCGCCTTTACCCTGGCCTGGGTAAAGATGGCGGCAACACGATCGAGCAGATTGCCGTAATCTCTCGGTATTATCTCATCTTTTCGCATAGATGTTCACCGCTGATGAATCCAACAATCTTATCATTTCTACGGACAGCCACCGATGGCAACCATTTCGGTGATGTCAACGAAATGGTCCTCGATCGATGGCCACTGTTGAAACACGACAGACGTGCTTTGCCGTGCTGCCCGATTTCAGAATACCGATCATGCTTCTCCGTCTTTTTAACTCAGAAAGTAGGAATTCATTTAGTAATGACAAGAAAAGTCATTCCACGCTTCCGGCACCAGTTCCGGGCGGCTTCGTGCTTGCGCAGCGTATCGGGGTTGGTGAGATACTGTCCACCTTTCACTTCATGCAGTTCAACGACGCCGTCCACTTTTTCAATAAGAAAATCCGGATGATAGCCGCGCACATTCCCGGCCTCAGTGACATACTGGATGGCAATGCCGTGACTTTTAGTCCATTTGGCAACGGTTTTATCCCTCTCCAGGCGCTTCATGTATTGCAATTCCCAGGAGGAGTCGTACCGTTCGACGGAATAGGCGCTCTTGGCCGGGTTTTCAAAGTCTCCTCGTTCACTGGTCGGCATGGCCTGCCTCCTGCTTATAGTTTACAATGCTGGCAATTAATCCGGGCCGATTCTTGAAGTTGGCGGCCAATCGGTGGCGACAGTTGATGGCATGTCTCAATTCCGCAACGCCCGCCGTGCCGACGGTTTTTCCGCCCAGCATTTTCTCGCGGACATGGTCCATCAGCACACCGTAAAGATATCCGAGTTCATGGGAACCGATGCCTTCCTCCGCCAGGAGGTTGGCAGCAACATCCCTGACGCTGGTCTTCAAAAGCTCGGCAAGCTGGATGGGGTCGTCAATTTCACTCAAAGGCTTCTTTACGCCATAGAGCGCGGGCGCTTCACGAATCTCACGGAAACCGGAACCATCCAGGGTCTGCCCTACCACGCCGCTGATCTCGACCCGCGATATTTCCGTCTCCACGCCATAATCAAACTCGTCCAGCACCTTTTGCCAATGAGGATAATCCGTTGTTTCAATCCTGATATTGGCCAAGTCGTCATCGAAATCAGCCTTCTCTTCTTCCATCGGCTCGGGGATAGGGATAAGCAGATCGGGATTGACAACAAATTGCGGCTTGCGTTTGGGCGGCAGGTCTTCATCCCCGAACAGGGTCGCCTGTTCCACGTCTTTGCGAACTTTCGCGCCGACGATATCCCACAGCCAGTCATGTTTGAGCTTTTCATGATCCACAATGGCGCAGATTTCCTGAAGATCCGTATCACGCACGTTCAACCGGAGACCGCGCCCCACGACCTGCTGGCCATAGACCCGGCTGGAAAATTTGCGTAGCAGAAGTATGACCGAAACGGCCGGGACGTCCCAACCTTCGCGGAGCATCAGGACGCTTACGACGGCTTCGTAAGGACTGCCGGGCTTTCCCAACTTGCGGGCGGCCTCCCGGTCTTTCTCGTCCGATTGTTCGGTAACCAGAAGGGTGCGGAGCTTGAACTGCTCTTCCAACATGTCCCTGGCCTGCTGGGCGTCTTTGATGGTAATGGCGACGACAAAGAGGATGGGCTTATAGGCCCCTTTCGCCAACGCATCGGCGCGGCGCTTCTGTTCGGCCAGCCGATCCAGGGCGATGCGGATTTGCTTGTGCATGGGGTCGGGGTCGGTGACCCACTGGGTTGACGACAAGCCCTTTTCGATGCGCTCAAACTCCTCATCCATCTCATCAACGGTGCGTTTCTCGCCCGTTTCCGGGTTGGTATAGGTAAGCTCGACGGAGGAAAGCTGGGGCTGATAAACCACGATATTCTTGATGATCGGCGGCACTTCCGCCTGTGCGTCCGTGATGCTGTAATCGAAGATCATCTTCGTGTCCGGCACTTGTCCGTCGGCGCGGTCGGGGGTTGCGGTCGTGTCCAGCCGGAATTTGGAGATCTGTCTGAGGGTGAAAAGGGTGCTGTCGTACTCCGCCGCCGGTGTGTTGTGCGCCTCGTCGTTGAAAACGGCAATCCTCTCGTCCGCGTTCATCAGTACAGCCAGATTACGCTTGCCGCTGATATTGGCCTGGTACAACTGATGGATGTTGCCGAGAATGACGCCGTAATCGCGGATGCCCTGCGGTCCTTCGCCGGGCTGCATGACGTGCAGCCCCAGGGCGTTGGTATAATGCTCCGTGCCGGGCGGGAAAAAGCCGAAGTCGCGGAATACCATGGCATCCGTAAAATCGTCTTCCAGCCGGTCGCGCACGATGGTGTTGGGGCAAAGCAGCAGGAACTTGTGAATATCGTGGCAGACTTTCAGCCACGCCACCACCGCGCCGATAATGGCCGTCTTGCCGCCGCCCGTGACGATATTGAGCAGGAGGTCTTTCCACTGGAGCAGTTCATAAGCATAGACCGTGCGCATGAAGGCCTCTTCCTGATGCCGCCACAGACGGCGGGGCGCATCGGGGCGGGTTATGTGCGTCAGGAAGTCGCGGGTAAGCGGATTCACTTCGGGAAAGGCTTTGGAGGCCCACCAGGCGCGGAAGTCCTGCTCATAGGGTGCAAAGGAGTAATACATTACGTGGCCTCTATGGTTTGCACGACGGTGCGTTCCCCGCCCTGGTCGTCCTGCACCGAACAGGCAATCGTATAGGGACCGGCTTTCGGAAAGGTATATTCAGCATTCAAAAGCGGCCGCCCCGTCTTCTTATCTCTCAGGAAGGAATAGCCTTGGGTGGAGGTAAAGCGCCCCGGCTTGTGGCTGAAATCCCACTGGACATTGGCGATCATGCCGTCCTTGTTCAGGCTGACGGACTCCGAAACGTCGAACTCGTAGGTCAGGGCGGCAACGCGGCGCAGGTCAATGCGCACCTCCGGCGGCTGGATGAAGCTGAGGAGGGGGGCATAGTCGCGGCTTTTGATGACCACATGATCGCGGAAGGCGTCATCTTCAAGGCGTATCAGGTTCAGTCTTACAAAATCTATGCGCCTGTTTTCACGGGCAGCCAGGATTTCCGCGGCCTTCCGTGCGTCGGGGCCGAAATTCCAGCCCAGCATGACGCCGTGATTGGCTCGGCGTTCTTCATAGACGGCCTTGGCAAACTGGGCGACGTCTTCCCGGCCGAGGCGTGACTTACGCGACGGCTCGCCGACATAGAGCGGCACGCCGTAGCGCACGCCGTGAATAGCCGAGGAAATGCTCTCCGGCCGGCCGCCGAAGGCCTTGACGACAAACTCGCGGAACTGCTCCGCGGTGTATTGCTCCAGCCTGGTCGCTTCATAGATGCCCCAATGCTCCACCGTGAAATCCGGCACGGGGAACAGTGCCCCGATTTTTTCTTCTATGGCTTTGGCAATACGGTCAGCCGTAATAGCGATAGCGATGCGAGACTGGTCACAGCCAATCCAACGTCTTGCCTTTTCCCCATCTCCAACGATGTCCTTTTTTGTCGTATTACCTGTTTGTGTTCTGATGGTGCGCACACCTTGAGCGCAGACCAATAAACCGCCACCGCCACAGAAAAAATCAGCAACGACATCGCCTGGTTCGGTTACCATTTCGATAATGCGCTGGGTTAACTCCAGTGGCTTTTGTGTTGGATATCCTACCCTCTCAACAGTATCGGCAGGTTGAAGCGTAGGCATTCTCCAGATGTTGTCCACCGTTCTGTCTACGGCTTCGCGGTAGAGGACATTTCCATCTTCGTCTCTTGCATTTACCATCTTTCCGTCAACTTTCTTGCGTACAAGTTGTTTTACTGGCTCGTCCCGCTGCTCTTTGAGTTCAAAATACTTGTAGTCCCTTGTCTTGCTATACCAAAGTATCACATCACACGCATTGGGCAACTGGCCTTTTCGGCGATCATGCATCTTGTTGTAGTAATACCAGATGATTTCGTTTCGAAAAGAGCTGTAGCCGAAAATCTTATCCATCTCGACTTTCACGTAATGGCTCGCGTGCCAGTCGAGATGAACAAAAATAGAGCCAGTAGACTTGAGCAAACGCTTCGTCTCCCAGAGGCGGGCGTTGAGCCAGACCAGATAGCCGGGCATGCCGCCTTCCCAGATATCGGAGAAGGAGCGCACCTCGTTCTTGTCGCCGAAGATGACGTTGTAGTTGCGGCCGGAAAAGAAGGGCGGGTCAATGTAAATCAGGTCAATGCTCTCGCCCGGCAACTGCCGCATGATGTGAAGGTTGTCGCCGAAGAACAGGCGGTTGGCGCCTGTGGGGAAGAGTTCTTTCAGTTTCCGGCTTTTCTCGTTCTCCGCCAGGAACCGGTCATTGTGCGCGAATTCCACCCGCTGGACTTCCTGAAAGGGCAGACGGATCGTGGGGTAGGCATGCTGAAACTTGGTGACCTTAACCTCGCGCCGCCGTGTCTCCACCTCCCAACCCAGCGGTGCCTCATCCACCGGCACGGCGCCGAATCGCGTTGGCAGTTGAAAGTGCTCCTTCTGTTCGGGGATGCCACCCTCGCCTGCCTCCGGCGGTTCGATGAAGGATATCTCCATTTCTTCTGTGGTCTTCACTTTACGGGACATAAGTCATTTCATCCAAAGCGAATTCAGATTGAATCCTCGGAAAGGAACTCATTGAGGGCTTCAACCAATTCATGCACGGTGGTAGAGGGATCGTCTTTCTCAGGGTTACATGCATCGTAGCGGCTAAGTAACATCTTTGCGTTCCGTATTGCGGTGTGTTGTCTTTCTTTAAGAAGATCGTACATATTTCCATCGTTCTTGCGATATTTCCGTCCTATGAATTTTGTCAGTCTGCGGGCATACTCACGCCGATCGATTGCCGCGTCGTTGAAATTGTAATGCAGGAGGTACCAGAGTTCGAAGCATTGATTTGAATAGGCGATACGGATGCGATTTTCGTCGGCCGCCTTGAAAGCCCGATTGAAATTGCCGGACGGAAATGAATCGCGGTCAAACACACACCAAATCTGATTGTACGGTATATCGCTTTTCACGGCATCCTGTCCCCGGCGGATGGCGTCTTCCACAAGGCTCAATGTGTTAGCGCCTGTTCCCCGTACATCTATCTCAACAAGCTCGACATTTAGGGGGAATTTTCGGAAGTAATTGGGTTCGGTCTTCTTGCCTTCGCAAAGGATGAGAATGCGGTCGCGGAGGTTACGGGTATCAACTCGCCTGCTGTAATCCCGTTTCCGTTGCCAGACCTTAACCATCGCTTTCCTCACAAAAAAGCCACTTCGGATCGCCGATGAAGGGAATCGCACCGTATTTTCCGAGGATGTAGTCCTTGCCGAAGGATGCTTCCTTTCGTACGCCCCGCAGTTCGACGAGGGAGTACAAACCGGTTACGCCATAGGGATCCTTTTCGGTGAACCAGATTTGATCCCGCCGAAAAAGCTTGTCGTTCAAGAGGGTTGTATCATGTGAAGCGAAGATCAATTGCGCATTCTTGTTGTTCATAGGTGAGTTGAAGAGCGACACGACGAAGCGTGTGAGCAGTGGATGCAGTCGGGCATCCATTTCATCAATAGTGAGCACTTTGCCGGTTTCTATTGTATCCAAGAGCGGCCCGGCCATACTCAGAAACTTCTGGGTGCCACCGGATTCATTTTCTTCCAAATCAAAAACGACTTTGCCTACTTCATTGTTATCTTGTCCATATTTCCGGTGCGTTGTTTTCAATTCCACTTCTGTTATATCTCGCTTTAAAATATCGCGTTTCATTTCTTCGGGCATGTCTTTCGGCAGCTTCTCGATGGTCAACTTTTCTTCCCTTCCCTCTATATCGTCAATGCAGAGATCCGCAATGCGGGCTATTTCCATGAGCTGTCGCTTTTGTTCCGGCGTTTTTAACTTTTCTACAGTCACGCCAAGATATGGGTAGTCGCTCAGACCGTGAATAAACCTGAAATTCTTAAACCAAAGCAACAACCCTTTAGAAATTTCTCCATTGAACTGGGCGCAGACAGAAAGAAAAAGGGCATTCTCCCGTGTCTTTGTCTCTAAATCACACCCCTCTTTAAAGCGAATACGGTTCACTTTGATCTGATTGCCTTCACGTACAAAGAGTTCAGCTTCCTTTGTGGACGGAACGGTGAAGAGCCATTCCGAATGAACCCTCTTACGATCTACTTCAAATCCATAGCGGTATGTATTGCCATTCTGAATAAACACGGCTTCAAAGAAGGAAGGCTTACCCTCGCATTCAGTACTCAACTTGAAGGCATCGACATCGATCTCTTCGTTAACCTGGGTGTCCTTCGAAGACGTTAGAACCATATGACGCATAAAGCGCATGGCGCTGAGTAGATTGCTTTTCCCGCTGGCGTTGGCGCCGTAAACAACGGCGCTCTTAACCAGACGCTTTTTCCCCCACGCAAAAACGTTGCTTTCCTGCAAAGCGTCGTCATTCGAAGCGGCCATGCTGAACGTTACACGGTCTTTGAATGACAGAACATTGGCGACACTGAACTCGATAAGCATGACATCACCTTTCAAGAAATCGAACTTAATAATACTGAAGATTGATATTTAAGTATTCTATTTGCAGAAAAAATGCAAATAAAAAAATGATAGTGAAAATAATAAAATTATTATGATAATGAAGTCCGCCCTCTCCCGGGGCAGGCTTTGATCGATTATCGCGTCGGCGTCACGGCGAGGATCTCCTTCAAGGTTACCTCCGGATGGTGGTAGCGCTTGTAGCGGGGCGTCTTTTTGCCGAACTGGATCGCCTCCTGCGGACACCACTGGATGCAGGCGAGGCACTGTTCGCAGTGGTGCAGCCAGGCGGGTTTCTCTCCCGGAAGGTCGATGTTTCCGGACGGGCAGACCGCCTTGCAGATACCGCAGCCGTCGCATTTTTCGTCGACCCAGAAGCTTTTGTCCATCGTCGGAACGCGGGAAAAGGCGATCCGGTTGAACCCGGTAAAAATGATGTTCTGCCACAAGGGGCCCTTCTCGACCGGTCGCTTCTCCCTCGCCGCAGCCGCCGCGGCAATCCGGCCGATCTTGTTCCGCGCCGCCTCGAACCGCCGGTTTTGCGCCTCTTGCGGTCCGGGACCGCCCCACGGGATGTAGTTGGACGGCATCGCCAGCTCGAATCCGGTGGAAAGGGATAATCCCCCGGCCTCCATCCGTTTCTTCAGTTGAATCAGTGTGGCGGCGACCTGTCCCGCGTTGACGGCCACGGCAAAATGGTACCGGGACGGGTTATTTTCCAGCGCGTCCACAAAGGCGATGACCCTGCGCGGCAACCCCCAGATGTGGACGGGGAAGATGATCCCGATCGCCTCGGCTCCGCTCACGATCGGAGCCCCGGAGGTGCGCGAGATCGGGACGGTCTCGGCGTCGCCCAGTTCTGTTGCCAGCATTCGGGCCGTCCAGAGGGAGTTGCCTGTGCCCGTGTAGAAGAAAAGATCGGTTTTCATGGCGGACTCCTGTCACGAAGACAATGTCATGCTCCGCTACGGTGAAAGGCGAGCGGACCCGGTCCGTCGGCTGAAGATCCGGAAGGCGCGATCGAGGCGGCTTAAGACGATGGGCCGGAATTTGAGCAGTTTAATGAGCCTATAGGGGAAAATTTTGCGGTGGTCAAGGGGAAAGGCGGCGCGACTCAGGCCGTCTCATCCGGAGGGTAGCCCGGAACCCGGGTGTTCCCCCATACATAGGCGTGATCCTCTTTCAGGTCCGGGCCTTGCACGGCGCCGGTCGCCAGCCTGTCGCACCGCTCGTTCTCCCGGTTTCCGGCATGGCCATGCACCCAGACGAACCGGACCCGGCGCCGGTCGCACAGATCGAGCAGCTTCGCCCACAGGTCGGCATTTTCGGCCGCCTCGCTTTTCGTGCGCATCCAGCCGTTGGCGCGCCATTTGCGGGCCCAGCCCTTGCTGATCCCGTTGACCACGTACCGCGAATCGCTGTGCAGAATGGCGTCTGCCGGTGGCTCCAGGCAATCCAGTGCCGCGATGCAGGCCATGAGCTCCATGCGGTTGTTGGT
>JAHIMW010000136.1 GCA_018896355.1 Pseudomonadota bacterium | reverse complement strand
CGGACCAAAAAGAGAGAAGAAAAAGGTCGAGTGACGGCAAATTGACTTAAGAAACCGCCGGGAGTCTTTCAATCCGGGAGGTCAGGGGAAATCTCCGTTTTCCCCTTGACAAAACTTATCATGGATGTCCCCCGATTATCGTGGGATACGGAGGCGCTCCGGTGGATAGAAAGAAGAATCGTTTGGGATTTGGAGTTTGACGGGAACGAGGTGAACCTTGTGAGACACACTCGCATAGTGGGCCGCCAATGCACTGAGGAATTCATTTGGCGACTGGATGTCCGATAACGTATAACGGAAACAGAAAGGATGAATGATCATGCAGACTGTAATTCAGGTTCTCTGCACAGAGGGTTTCCCGGTCTCTTTGTCGCTCTGTTTTCTACCCTTGTAGATGTAGCGGTCGAAGAGCCGGTGATAGGGTGTCCAGTCCGACTCCTCGTCGCGGGCCTCGCGGATGTACTCCTGGAAGGCGTTCACCTTGGCGTCGAGGTCGTCCATATAGTGTACGATCAGGGCCTCCAGCGTCTTGGGACGCTTGGGCGAGCCGTATTCGAGGACGCCGTGGTGGCTGAGGATCAGGTGGCGGAGCTCCATGGCTGTCTGCTCCGGGAAATCGGGTATCGCCGCGATCTTGGCATCGACCATCTCCACACCGATGACAATGTGGCCGACCAGGCGCCCCGGATCGCTGTACTCCACGATCCGCTCAAAGGAGAATTCATAGATCTTCCCGATATCGTGGAGGATCCCGCCGGCGATCAACAGATCCCGGTTGACCCCCGCATAATGGCCGGCCGCCCGGTCGAGGAGCCGGACGACGGAGAGGGTGTGTTCCAGAAGACCGCCTATGTAGACATGATGGAAGCCCTTGGCCGCCGGCGCCCTCCGGAAGAGCCCGGCGATCTTTTCGTCGTTGAAAAATAATTGCAGAAGCGCAGCCAGACAGGGGGTCTTCACCTGTTCGCAATAGGCGAGAATTTCGGCGAACATCGCCGCACGATCTCCCTTCGCGACCGGGAAGTAATCCGCCAGTTCAACCTCCGCATCCTCCACCTTCCGAAGCTCGATGATCGACAACTGGATCGCATTCTTGAAGCTGAGCGCCCGCGCCTGGATGTGGATCAGATCGCCCTTTTTGAATGCCCTGTCCCAGGCCAGCGCGTTTTCCCAGACCTTCCCGTCCACATCCCCCGTCCGGTCCCTTAGACGAAGATTCAGGTAAGGGGATCCCTTCTGGGAGTAAGCGAGATTCTTCTCCGCCGCGAGAAAAATCTCGCTCACCTTGTCGCCCGTTTTGATATCTTTGACATAGATCTTTTTTTCCGTCACACCCGCACCCGCCCTTCCTTAAAAAAATAGACTTCCGTCATTTTTCCGGCCTCTCCCGCAGAATCCGGTGATCACCCGCCCGCATGGTGAGTTTGGTCATATCGAAATACTCCATCAGCGGAATGATGAATTTCCGCGAAAGCCCGGTGAGTCCCTTGAAACTCGCCGGCGTCGCCTCTCCTTCCCGGACGAGGAGCTGCCGATACGCTTCGCGAAGTTTCTCCAGCGCATCCCGGTGGAAGTTGAGATCCTCACTGATTCTGATCAGTTCTCCTTCGCGGGTCATCACCGGGAGCAGGCTGGTGACCTCCTTTTTCCGGTCCGGAAACCTCTCCAGAATCTCCCGGACCGTCGGCGGCGCCAGAGCGCCTTCGCGATAGACGGCGGAGAGGCTCTCCCGAAGGGACCCCATCTCCGCCTGCAACCGGACGCGGTGCCCCGCGAGACGAATCATCTCCTTTTCGGCAATGAGTTCGCCCTTCTTTTCCAGATCCCGGAGAGCCATCGTGAAGATCTTCTGCCCGACGCCATCGCTCATCCCCAGCGTCGTCCGCAGCTCCTCCCGCGAAAGTCCCCCCTTCAGCGGATGCCTCTCATGGTACCCCTGCAACTCCCGGGCGATCGCCGTCTGAAACTCCCCGTACACGGGAGCAGACAGAACCCGCATCTCATCCCGGTCCACCAGGACGGCCTTCTTCGCGGAGAACATCCCTTCCAGCAGACTTCGCAGTTCCCTGCCGCGGATGCCGGTCCGCACGATGAGGAGGTTTTCGGTGATCCCCCCGATTCCGGCCCTCTCCAGAATGACGGCCGCCTTCTCGGCGTCCCCGCCCTCGGCGAGGAGTTGGAATTCCCGCAACACCACGGCCGACGACCGTTTGTGTTTTGTCGGCAGCGGATCGATGATCACCCCGCCGCCGATCGTCGTCACGGGGGAGTAGCTCCGGACAACAAACCGATCCCCGGCCACGACGGCCAGGGGCGCCTCCAGCACAAGCTGCGCAAAGCCGTCGCCCCCTGATTCCAATTCGTCCCGGTCAAGGAGAATCACCCGCGCCATGATCTCGCTGGTTCCCGTATGGAGGCGGACAAGGGTCCGGTTCTTCAGCTTCCGACCGGCGACGGTCAGATGACGGTAGGTGCAATCGAGGCGCTGCGAGGCCGTCAGGGCGCCGGGGCCGGTCAGCAGATACCCCCGCTCGATCACCGCCCGGTCGGTCCCCTGAAGATTGATGGCCGTTCGCTGCCCGGCCTCAGCGGTCTCCACCGTCCTGTTATGCACCTGGATCCCCCGAACCCTGGTCCGGAGACCGAGCGGAGAGATCTCGACCTCCTCGCCCGTCGCCACCTTGCCGGAGGTCAGCGTTCCCGTAACGACGGTGCCGAACCCCTTCATCGTGAATACCCGGTCGACGGGCAGGCGGAAAAGCCCGATATCGGCCCCCTCCTCCACCTCGCCGGCCGTCCTCTCGATGGCCGACAGCAACTCGGCGAAACCGGCCCCCGTGAGGGCGGAAACCGGAACAATCGGCGAGGCTTCAAGAAAGGTCCCTTTGAGGAACGCACGGGCGTCCTCCCGGACCAGTTCCAGCCACTCCCCGTCCACAAGATCGATCTTGGTCAGGACAACGACCCCTTTTCGGATCCCGAGAAGGGTGCAGATGTGGAGATGCTCCCGCGTCTGCGGCATGACCCCTTCGTCGGCCGCAATGACCATCGCGACAAGGTCGATGCCGGCGGCGCCCGCCACCATGTTCTTTACAAATCGCTCATGGCCGGGCACATCGACGACGCCGAGGATCTTCCCGCCGGGAAGGGCGAGGGAGGCAAAGCCGAGCTCGATGGTGATCCCCCGCTCCTTCTCCTCCTTGAGGCGATCGGTGTCCACACCGGTGAGCCTTTTGATCAGCGCCGTCTTGCCATGGTCCACGTGACCGGCTGTTCCCATCACCATGTGCTTCATGGGTTGAAGGCTAACAGACTCACCCGCTTTTCTCAACAACAAAGATGGCACGTATATATGAAAATTGCCACAGTACATTAATATTATTATCATTAGTTGCAAAGGCTCCGGAGCAATATAATCCGACAAACAGTCAAACACCGTTTTCATCTCCTCGGCCAACCCAAAGGGCGCGTTTTCATCAAAAAACATCTGTTCATATTGTTAACACATCATACAATCTTAACTATCTGATTTTTATATATATAAATGAATGCTATACATTTCTACGGAGGAAGTGTAAGTATGTATAACACTTCTTGCACGGCAGTTCATTTGCCGGGAAACATCCATAATCTTTCACTTGCATGTAAACAACTACTTATATTAAATATATTTCAGTACAGTTGAAAATGATCCCGATTTTTCTGCTTTGGCATGGTTATTGGAGTTGTAAGAAGCAAAGGGTGATATCAAAGTGGGAGGTGAGCAGTCATGACAGGCATAATTAATCAACGGTTGCAAGGCGCGGTGGGGGTAAGTTTGGTGGTGTTGATGGCGCTGGGGCTTTCGATCCAGAGAGAGGAGGGAATGGTTATGGGACTCACAATTATAATTGTTATCATTATGTTAGGGTTAGTGATGCCGCTGTTTTGGATTATCGGAACGGTGGGATCCGTCACCTATTTTTGTCTGAACAGGATGGGTGCAGCCCTCAAAGCGCGAACTGTCGTCCTGAATCCCCAACTGGGATTCACCATGGCCGATGGTGGTGATCCGATTGATAAAGAGAAAAAGGAGTGAGCAGCGGTTAACCAGCGTAGCATGACCGCAATGTACCTGGTGTCCCCAGAGAAGATATGGGTTATCTCCTTCTGGGGTTTGTAGTGGAAGTGGCGGCAATTCAATTGAATGGGAAAGGAGCTCAATACTTATGGGAATGGATCGGAGGACTTTTCTGAAGGGTCTGGGAACGGGAATCGCGGTGGCAGCGCCGGGCAGTTCCTTGTTGCCAGGAAGACTTGAGGCAAAAGAGGTTGTCGCAAGTAAGGAATTTATGGGGGTTCTTGTGGACACCACGCGGTGCGCCGGATGTCAAAGCTGCGAAACGGCGTGCGCCGAGGCGAACAATTTGACGATTCCGGAAATAGGCAACGCATCGGCATTTGAAAAAGTACGGGATACGTCGGAGAAACAATGGACCCTGGTTAATCGCTTTAAGACGGAAAAGGGCGAAATTTTCGTTAAGAAGCAATGCATGCACTGCAATCAGCCGGGCTGTGTCGCGGCATGTCTGGTCAAGGCGATGGTAAAAAGGGAGAACGGCGCGGTTACCTGGGAGACCAATTGCATGGGTTGCCGGTTTTGCATGGTTTCCTGCCCCTTCGACATTCCAAAGTTCGAATACGACAGCGCCGTTCCAAAGATCCAGAAGTGCAGCCTCTGCTGGGAAAAACTTGAGAAAGGTCAAAAGCCTGCCTGCGTTGAAGCCTGTCCCGCGGAGGCCCTTACCTTCGGCACCAGGAGGGAACTTATTGAAGAGGCAAAACGGCGAATATACCAAAATTCCGGACAATATATCTCCCACATTTACGGAGAGCATGAAGTCGGCGGCACCGGATATCTTTATATTTCAGCGGTTCCGTTTGAGCAGATCGGCTTCCGGACCGACCTGGGGAAAATAGCTTATCCGGAATTCAGCAAGGGTTTTCTCTATTCCGTTCCCATTGTTCTTCTTCTCTGGCCTGCATTCTTAGTCGGAGTGAACGCCATAACGAACCGGAAAGATGAAGTAAAAAGAAGAGAAGGAGGCGCAATATGAACACGGCGGAATCGTCAGCAGTGGCGGCGGCAGAAGAAAAGAGAGGGTTTAGGGACATTGTGGCCTTCATCCGCAGTGAATTGAAGCCGAAGGGGAAGCTTTTAACCCCTTTTAATGTGATTTCCGCACCAATAATCATTCTCGGCGCCATCCTTATTTTATACCGGCTTGTATATGGCTTGGGCGCCGTTACAAATCTTTCTCAGGAATTTCCCTGGGGGATCTGGATCGGATTTGATGTGATGGTAGGCGTTGCCTTTGCCGGCGGGGCGTATGTTCTTACCTTCGTGGTCTATGTACTTCGAGCGGAGAAATATCATCCGATCATCAGGGCAACGGTCTTGAACGGCCTTCTCGCCTATGTCTTTTATGCCGGGGCTATTTTCCTCGATCTCGGCCGCTGGTGGAACATAGCAAACCCGCTGTATGGGAATAAATTCGGAGTGAATTCCGTACTCTTTCTTATCGCCTGGCACTTTTTGCTGTACATGATAGCCGAGTTTGTTGAATTCTCGCCGGCAATCGCGGAGTGGCTGGGACTCAGAAAGCTCAGGAAATTCCTTGCTTCTCTTACCATAGGAGCGGTGATTGTCGGGATTGCTCTGTCCACACTTCATCAATCGGGTCTCGGGGCATTGTTCATGATGGCCAAGGGAAAGATCCATCCTTTATGGTATACGGAGTTCATCCCCGTACTCTTCTTCGTTTCCAGCATCTTTGCCGGGCTTTCCATGGTGATCTTTGAAGGCTCTATCAGCCACCGGGTCTTCAAAGATCAGATAGACCACAAGGATCATGCGGCATATGACGACATAGTCATAGGCTTAAGCAAGGGATGCGCGGTGGCGATGTTCGTCTATTTTTTCGCGCACGCGCTCATATTCATCCACGGCTGGCACTGGTCGCTCCTGAACACCCCCATGGGCTGGTGGTATCTCACTGAGATCGTGGGATTCGTCGCCATTCCCTGCTTCATGTTTTTCCAGGGTGCGAGATACAGGAACATCATTCTCATGAGAACAGCCGCGATCCTTGCGATGATCGGCATTATCGTCAACCGGCTCAATATTTCCATCATTGCGTTTAAATGGTGGATACCATTCAGCGAAAGATATTTCCCTTCATGGATGGAGATCGTAATCACACTGGCAATCATATTGACAGAGATCTGGGTATTCAGATGGATTGTAAACCGGATGCCGGTATTTAGAAAACCACCCGCATGGGCGGAAGAAATGCATCAATAGAAGTAGAAAGGAGACAAAATCATGGAAGGGTTCATCTATTCAGATATCTTTGCGACAAAGGGTGTTGAATATCTGCTGGTCAGTCCTGGCTGATGAAAGTGAAGGCGCCGAAGATCTCATCCAATCTAAAGAATTTACTCTCGGGCGCGCTTGCCCGACAATGGATGGAGGGGGTCAGGGAAAGCCTGCTTTCACGGATGAATTACAACCTGGGTGTGGTATCCCAAGATGGTGGTGTGCTGGTGGATGGAATAGCAAGAAATCTGGATCGGGAACGATGGGATGAGATCGCAAGAGAATATTTTCTGATTTCATAAAAGGTCAAGGCGGAACGTAAAATGGCTCCGTTGAAGAAAAAAATTAAAAGTTATCCGCTGATTCCTGAAGAAGAGCGAGAGTGTATCTGGATGACAAGCGGATTCATATCGTACAAACTGTGCGATAGAAGCTATCAGTGTGAAACCTGCCCTTTTGACCAGGCCATCACAAATGAGGAAATGGGTGAAGATGATTTGGGGACACCTTGCGGCAAGGTGTCCCCTTCGGAGGACAACGAAATGGAGGAATCGCCGAAAAGTGATTCCTCCATCCGGATTAATGGATCTATCTTCTATCACCCTGATCATTGCTGGGTACAGGTGGAAAATCCCGAGCAAGTTAAGGTGGGAATCGATGATCTTTTAACCCAGCTTATTATGAATGTAAAGGTCGTCATCCTGCCCCGGGCAGGGAGCTTTTACGGGCAGGGAGAGTGTTGCGCCCATATCATCCAGGACGATTATATCTTGCCCGTTATTTCTCCACTTTCCGGTTCCATTCAGACGGTAAATCCCCGTCTGAAAAATGAGCCGGAACTCATCATCGCCGATCCGAGAGGAGAGGGCTGGCTGATAACGATGAAACCGGGAAATCTTGAAAGCGATCTCAAAAAGCTTCTGTTTGGAAGAAAGGCGCTCTCATGGTATCAACGGGAAGAAAAGGAGATCATCGCCCGGACCGACTTGATACTGAAACATAACCCACAGGCAGT
>JAHIMW010000135.1 GCA_018896355.1 Pseudomonadota bacterium | reverse complement strand
TGTCAAGAAAAAGAATATGATTCCTTTCATCTTTATCATCGGACAAGGCTCGATCATCTTGATAAATATTTGCTTCCATGTCATAAAAAAGATGTTCCGGCGCGCCGTGCCATGTGATCATCGAAGATTGGATCGCCAAATGCGTTTACCTTGTATAATATGTATTATTTTCACTGGGTTTCTGAGTTTTTCAGATCTGGATAGGGGCGTATCGTGGGCCGGCAACCTAAGCCCGTCGACAACATTGGGGCGGAAACTGGCCGCCATGGCAGGCGCCGGGGATGCTGTGGCGGTGGCTGCTCCGGATGGAGATATCATTGCAGGGGTCAATGTAGACCTCGCTTTGGTTCCAGCTTCCATTCTCAAACTGCTCACGACTTTGGCCGCCCTTGAAAAATTGGGACCCGACTACCGGTTCAGGACCGATTTTTATATCGATTCGCGAAACAACCTCAAAATAAAAGGCTACGGCGATCCTTTACTGGTTTCCGAGGAATTGAAAGTGATGGCCGACCATCTGGCCGCCCGCCTGCGCGCCATCCATAACTTGATCTTGGACGATTTCTATTTTGAACAACCGGTTCGAATTCCGGGTCGCGGCACATCGACGGAACCCTATGACGCCCCCAACGGAGCCCTGTGCGCCAATTTCAACACCGTGGCGTTCAACCGCAAAAACGGACGCTTGGTCAGTGACGAACCCCAGACCCCCCTGCTGCCTTCAGTGATTCCCAAAATCGCCGCATCAGGACTGACCAGTGGACGAATTACCTTGGCGGCGAATAGCACCGAAGCCCTGCAATATACCGGCGAGCTGTTTCAATATTTTTTCCGGCAGGCCGGAATGGAAGTCGAAGGCGCCATTGGCCGCGGCCGTGTTGATCCCCAAAGAGACAGATTGGTCTGGCCCTACCGTTCCCGGCATGAGCTGCGCAAGGTGGCGGCCGATCTTCTGGAGTACTCCAACAATTTCATGGCAAATCAGATTTTGCTGGTTATGGGGGCTGAGGTTCTGGGACCGCCCGCCACAGTCGATAAGGGACTGCAGGCATTGAATGATTACTACCACGGGGAGTTGAAGATCGAAAGTGGACGGATTGTGGAAGCTTCCGGCATCTCCCGGCAAAACCGTATTACAGCGCGAGCCATGCTGAAAATACTGCAACGTTATGAACCCTATCACGCGTTGATGCGCCGGGAGGGCCGCCAGTTTTACAAAACCGGCCATCTGAACGGTGTTCGGACCCGGGCCGGTTTCTTAACCAGCGCCCACGGCGAGCCCTATCGCTTCGTGGTCATGATCAACACACCCGGCAAGTCCACGGACGGCATGATGAATGCTATTGAAAAGCATCTATACTGAGTGGTCAGGGCGGGCACATGGCGCAGACCGAACGGAACACCTCCGTTGAAAGGTAGCGGTCGCCCCGATCGGGAAAGATGACCACGACGGTGGCGCCGCGCGGCATGTCTCTAACTGCCTGGAGGGCGCCCCACATGGCTGCGCCCGAGCTTATTCCGCAAAACAGCCCTTCGCGAAGGGAAAGGTCGCGGGTGATGTCGAAGGCGTTTTCATCGTTGCAGCTTACGATGCGGTCAATCTGACGTGGGTCATAGATCTTCGGGACGATCGACTCTTTCATATTCTTCAAGCCCTGGATACGGTGGTTCAGCGTGGGTTCAATACCGACAATTTTGATCGATGGTTTTTTCTCCTTGAGAAATCGGGAACAGCCCATAAGCGTGCCTGTCGTACCCATCCCGGCGACAAAGAGATCGACCTCGCCGTTTGTCTGCTGCAGGATCTCCGGCCCGGTCGTATGATAATGGGCCAGGGAGTTCTGGGGATTGTCGAACTGATTGGGCATGAAGTACTGATCTCCCTGATATTCCATGATATGGTGCGCGCGTCTGATGGCGCCGTCGGTGCGATCGCTGCCCGGGGTCAGCTCCAATTCCGCCCCGAGGGCCTGCAAAACGGCCTGTCGCTCCGCGCTCACACACGTCGGCATCGTGAGCTTTATTTTATAACCCATCGCCGCCGCGACCATCGCCATCCCGATGCCCGTATTTCCCGAAGTGGGTTCCAGAATCGTTTTCCCCGGTACCAGCTTTCCGGAAGCGACAGCCTCCTTGAGCATGTAGTAAGCCGGGCGGTCTTTGACCGAACCACCTGGATTGGAACCCTCCAGCTTCGCCATGATCCGCACGCCGGTCTTCCCGGAATCCCAAAGATTGATGATCTCCACCAGAGGGGTATTTCCAATCGCATCCAATACGCTCATTGTCGTTCTCCTATGATTTCAAACCAATATGTATTATTCTGAAAACCTTACCGGCTTCATTGGCGCCCATGAGTTTTATTGGCGCGAAAATTCGCGCTTCGCAGGTCATCCGGGACTATCCGGCATTGATGCGGACCGCTTTGCCCGCTTGCCGCTCAGTTGATGCGGATAATATTTCTTTACTCTTTCCTCCTACCACCATAAGTGCGGAATATCAAGGAAATAGCGACTCACGCCCTGGGTGGGCGCTTTATCATTGAGAAGCTTCTTTGAAGTTACTCAGAAGACAGATGCCAGTTGCTTCATTGAAAAATGTTATCGAAGGGGGAGCGGTTTTGTATGCCCCAAAAGGGGTTGACTCAATGCTTATCCCCCATTATAGTTTCACCGACCATGTAAACGGCAATGAGTATGAGCTGATAGAATCGGCGGAATCAGCTCCACGAGCGTTCCGCCCGCTGCAGGGTCGGCAACTGACCGTATGAACTGTTGTCATTGTGCCGGCAGCCCGCAGTCATGGAGGCTGGATAGAAAAAGAGGGAGACGACATGTACACGGCAATGCGCCTTTTGGAGCGGGATTTCAACACGGAAACCTGTTACGAACTTTTGCCGGAATGGAAAGGCATCGATGTCCGCATTACACAGCTCAGCGGCGGGATCACCAATAAACTGTACCGGATCCGGTCGGAAAAGGGCGATTACACCGTCCGGATCTACGGCGACAAGACCGATCTTTTCATCAACCGCGACCATGAGGCCCATGCGCTGAAGGAGATGGAAAAGGTAGGCGTCTCTTCCAGGCTGGTCAAATACATGCCCGAAATCGGCGTCACGATCGTCGAATTTATCGACAACAGCATCGTTCTGACCAACAACCATTTCCTGGACGAAGCCCTTTACCCGAAAATTGTGAGCCCCATACGAAAAATTCACAACAGCGGCGTCCGGCTGAAAAAGATCTTCAACCCCATGTTTGAAGTCGGGAAAATGGCGGCGATCCTTAAAGATCTCGATGTCCGCTACGATGAATTCGCCATTGACGAAACCGTGAAACGTCTCGC
Source organism: Pseudomonadota bacterium (assembly GCA_018896355.1). Lineage (GTDB taxonomy): Bacteria > Desulfobacterota > Syntrophia > Syntrophales > UBA5619 > UBA5619. Next base: position 6,117 of record JAHIMW010000135.1, on the reverse strand, counting down.
CAGGCTGTCGAAAGTCATCGATATCCCTGAAACCGACTATACCGCCTGTCACAACGATCTGCTGGCCGATAATTTTATCCTGATCAAGGAAGGTTTTGAACATCTGTACAGCGCCCCTATGTATATCATCGACTGGGAGTATGCGGGAATGTCGACCAAATATTACGATCTTGCCGATATGTTTCAGGAGATATTGGTCCCGCGCGAAGCCGAAAGACGGATCATCCGGGAATATTGCGAAGACATCGATTTCGATAAAACACTGTACCATATCGATCTCTCCAGGCCTTTTCCCGACATCTACTGGTTTCTGTGGAGCCTCATCCAACTCAGTATATCCAAAATCGCCTTCGATTATTACGGCTATGGAAAGACAAAATACGAAAATGCGCTGCGAAATATCGAGTTCATCGGGAATGAATACAAGGTAACCGTTTGACGAAAATTTCCCTTGAAAATAAAATTGTTTTGAAATAGAAGTCTGTACGTGCCGGTAGTGAATCGGCCCAAGAGAAAAACGGATCAGGGGATCATTGACGAAAGGAGGATTAAGAGCGTGGTGAGTAAATTCTGGAGGATTTTGATCGTCAGCGTATTCATGGTATGTTTTGTTGCCTTGGGCACGGCCTTCGCTCAGAAGGATGTCAAGTATGAAGGCGGGAAAGACGGAGGGGTTACCTTCGCTCATAAAACGCACATCAAACAGAAATTGAAGTGCAACGACTGCCACAAAGAGCCAAACCTGTTCACGAAGAAGAAAGAGGCGAAGATCACCGAGGCGGACCACAAAGAACCGAAGTTTTGCGGGGCCTGCCACGACGGCAAGAAGGCCTTTTCATGGACCGAAAAAGCCGATTGCGCCAAGTGCCACAAGAAATAAATCTTATCGTTTAAACGGATGAAGTCTTAACGAAACTGGCGTTGAGCGGATGCTCAGCGCCAGTTTCGTTAAGGCCATATGGCGGTAACCGGGGGATGGTGAAAAGGGTCGGGATGATGGGCTATCCGCGAATCATACTCAAGAAGGGGCGGGAGACCCCGCTCCGCCACGGCCACCCCTGGGTCTTCTCCGGGGCCGTGGCCAAGTTGGAGGGAGATCCTGCGCCCGGCGACATCGTCCTTGCTACGGACAGCATCGGCAGGGGCCTCGGCCTCGGTTTTTTCAACACCGGCGACATCGCCTTCCGCCTTCTGACCGGTGATTCGGCCGCCCGGATCGACGCCGATTTCTGGCGCCGGCGGATCGATCGGGCCGTGGCCCTGCGCAAGTGGGTCGTCCCGCCGGAAACGGACGCCTACCGCCTGATCAATGCAGAGGGGGACGGGATGCCCGGCCTCGTTGTCGACCGTTACGGCCGCTTTCTGGTATTCAGCATCGGGACGGCGGGGATGGAGAGATGGCGGGAAACCCTCATCGGCCATCTCTCCGCTGCGGCCGGATCGGATGGGATCTACGAACGGAGCGAAGGGCGTTCCCGCCAGCTCGAGGGGATGTCCAATCGGAGCGGCCCGGCGGCGGGCGACGTTCCGGCGGCGACGGAGATCGCCGAAAACGGCCTCCGCTTCGAGGTCGATCTGATCGCGGGCCAGAAGACGGGATTCTTCCTCGATCAGCGCGGGAACCGCGAGATCATTGGCGCTCTCAGCCGCGGCGCCGCCGTTCTGAACGCCTTCTCCTACACCGGCGCCTTTTCCGTTTATGCCGCCCGCGGGGGGGCGAAACGGGTCGTCTCCGTCGATGCCTCCGCGGCGGCCAACGAGATCGCCTGCCGAAACCTCGCCCGGAACGGCTGTTCTCCCGAGCAGCACCCGATCCTCACGGAAAATTGTTTCGCGTATCTGCGGGAAACGGAGGAGAAGTTCGATCTGATCATCCTGGATCCCCCGGCGTTCGCAAAGTCCCGGAAGGATCTGGAGCGGTCCGCCAAGGGCTATAAGGAGATCAACCTACAGGCGGCGAGGCGTCTGTGCGAGGGGGGGATGTTGGCCACCTTCTCCTGCTCCAACCCGGTCAGCCTGGAATTGTTCGAGAAGATCGTGCAGGGCGCCGTGCGGGATGCGGGAAAAACAGCGCAGCTCCTCCGCCCACTCGGGGCGGGAGCGGACCACCCCGTGAACCTCGCCCATCCGGAGGGTCGCTACCTCAAGGGCCTGCTCCTCTGTCTGACCGCGAAGTAGGAGTGCTGAGAACTGCGTGCTGAGTAAAACAAATTAGATTTGGGGTTGTTTAGGGCTGATCCGTCTTTGCTTTTTCTCAGTCCTCAGTCCTCAGCACTCAGCACTTAATTATGCTGCGGCGGTGGCGCCTTATCAGGGTTTCTTCAGCGTGGTTGCGAGTCGGTCGTGGATCAACTGCGAAGCGAGGTTGTTCCCCGACGTCCCGACCATGATGGAGACCGCCGTGATCTCCTTCTCCACGTACTCGAGCGAGATTCGGACCTTTTCGTCATGGATCATCGCCGTGAAGGTGCCCTGGGAGATCTTTCTGATCCGTTCAACATCGGCCGCTTTCAGCTCGGTCAGGGTTTTCTCGCAGGCAGGCCAAACCTTATCGAAGGGGAAGGTGTAGGTCGCCCGCAGATAACCGTCCGTGTAGATGAATTCCCCCGAACGGATGCCGATCGTCTTGGTCCCGACGGTCAGGGCGCTGTCGCAGCCCGCGATCAGCAAGAGCGCCGGGATGAGGAACGCCGTCCAAAGAAGCCTTCTTTTCATGGTTCTTCCTTTCTGTTACAAAACCACCATATGATAAATCGCCTGGATGACCGCCCAGATAAGGGCGGCCGCCGCAATCATGATGCTTCCCGTTCCAAGGATCCGATGGATTGATGTTTCCTTTCGCCGTTCGTTGTAGCCGGTGATGAACGCAAGCAGCAGGCCGGAGACAATCCCCCCCCCATGCGCCCAGTTGTTGATCCCGGGGATGAAGAGGCCAAAGAGGACCAGCCCGACGACCCATCCCATGGCCTGACGGTAGATCGCCTCTCCGTAAAAGCCGCCCCGGCTCTTGCCGTAGTATAGAATGGCGCCGATCAGGCCGCAGACAGACGCAGAGGCGCCGATGGTGAACGGGACGCCGGCGAGATAAGAGACGAAGAAGCCGGCAACGCCGGTCCAGACGTAGAGAATCGCGAAGCGATGCAGGCCGAACGCATCGAGGATAAAAGGCGCGAGTTGTTTCAGCGCCATCATGTTGAAGAAGATGTGCAAGATGCCCCCGTGGAGGAAGCCGGCAGTGATGAGCGTCCACCAGCGGCCGTATGCTATCGGGAGCGTTCCGGTCGCGCCGAGCAGGAAGATGCTTTCGCCGGAAGGGGAGAGAAAGGTCATCGGATTGGCTGAAAGGCCGAGCGCCGACGGGTTCAGCAGCAGCGAAAAGAGGTAGAAGGCGGCATTGACGGCGATGATGGCCATGACCGGATCGAAGCGGCGCAGAGAATTCACCTTCGCGAATGCCCTTTTCCAGGGGGCGCCGGGGCGGGCGACCCCGCAGTAAGGGCAGGCCGGTTCGTCGTTGCTGATCAGTCTCCGGCAGTTCGGGCAGAGCATCGATTTCTTTTCGATCATGACGGCATACCGTTCATATGAACCTCATGATGACCGGAATCGCGACGAAGGTTCCGATGGAGGTGGTTAGATTGACGAAGACAACCAGCAGAAGCAGGCGCGTGATCTTGTTCCGGAAAAAACCCCGGACCGAGACGATGTCGTCCTGGAGGGCCAGAAAATCCCTCACCTGCGGTTTGCGGAGCGTCGCCTCCGTCAGGCCGGCGACCCAGCCCGCGGCGATCAGCGGATGCAGGGTCGTGATGGGGGCCGCGATCGCGGATGCCGCAATGGTGAGCGGGTGGGCCAGCAGGATCAGCGCCCCGAGTCCGGAAAAAGAGGCGGTGATGACTGCCCACCAGGTGATCATCTTCAGGCTGGCCTGGGAACCGGAGTAGAAAAAGCCGGCGATGAAGAGGCCCACGATGGCCAGCGAAAAGAACCAGCCGGCGAATCTTCCCCAGAGGCCCTTTTCGGGAATCCGATTCAGCGATTCGATGTCGATCTCCTCCCCAAAATGCTTTTGAATGCCCGGCACGTGTCCCGCACCCACGACCGCCACGATCCTTGCGCCCGGCGCATGGCCGATGGTGTGGGCGAGATAAAGGTCCCGCTCATCGATCAGGGTCGTCTTCAGACCCGGAAGCTTCTCTCCCACGGACTGGAGGGCGAGTTCGAGGACGTCGTGTTGTTTCAGTTTCTCGATCTCCTCCTCGGTAATCTCCTCGGTGGCGAACAGCGAGAGGAGGACGTCGGGAAGGAACTTCACCTTGCTCCAGAAACCCATCATCCGCCAGGTCCGCAGCAGTGTCACCCGGATCTCCCGGTCCGCAAGCACAATCTCCGCGCCGACTGCCGAGGCCCGGTCGATCGCCCGGAGCATCTCTTCGCCTGGGGTGATGTTGAATTTCTGAGCGATCTTCCGCTGCAGGGAGGCCATGATGAGCTGGGAGAGGAGGATGCTGGTCCGCTTCTCGCGGATGACCTTGACGATGTCGGTCTCCTGCCACTTGTCCCGCTGGCGGATCGCCTCATAGCGGGGCTTGCAGAGTTCGACGCAGACCGTGTCGGGTTTTTCTTCATCGATGATCCGCTCCACCAGAGCGGTACTTTCGCGCGAGACGTGGGCCGTACCGATCAGGATGATCTCCCGGCCCCCCTGCATGATTCGGTGGACGTTTTCGTGTTCCAATAGGACTTCCCTTCCATCCAGCTTTTTTGGGGAGGTCATTAGCAGCATTTGCCGCGGATGTAAAGGGAAATGGTTTACGGATGTTCGGGAAGATCCTAAGAAGACTCCCGAAATGGTAACTGCTCAGGTAGACAGGCTGTAGGCTGAAGACTGTCAGGAGAAAAGGGGCTACAGTGCATTTTGAAGCCATGTTTGGTAAGAGAGTCTACTGTTTATCCGCCAAAATATCCTCTTTGCGCTCGGAATCAAGTGCCGGGATCGCTATTGACTCACGTTAATATTGCGGTTAGAATATCATTCATCAGCCTGGCTGTTTTCTTTGTCGCCCGCATGGAAATGCGTAGAAAGAGGGGGTCGCCTCTCTGACGCCCCTTCCGCAAAGAACGAGCACTTAATGGACCTTTTTACCGGAGACATAAATGAACTGGTTTGAACTTATCTATAAATTTTTCGGCGGACTGGGCGTCTTTTTCTTGGGAATGAAATTTCTTTCCGAAGGGCTGCAGGCGATTGCCGGACCGTTTATCAAAAGAGTCATCAACGCGCTGACCACCAATCGCATCATGGCCGTGCTGGTTGGAGCGTTCGTGACCACGCTGGTGCAATCCAGTTCGGTGACCACGGTCATGGTGGTGGGGCTGGTCAATGCCGGCCTGATGGAATTGACCCAGGCCATCGGGATCATTTTAGGAGCCAACATCGGAACCACCATCACCGGGTGGATTATTGCCATCAAAGTCGGCAAATACGGCCTGCTGCTTGTGGGGGTGGGCATTTTCCCCATGCTGTTTGCCAATCGTGACAATTTCAAACAGGTCGGCAAGGTGTGTGTCGCGCTGGGATTTATTTTTCTGGGTCTGGAGTTTATGAGCGGTGCCTTCAAGCCCTTAAGATCCGATGAGGGGTTCCTGGCCATACTGCAGTATTTTTCCGCAGATCATTTGGGGTCTCTGATCGCATGCATCGGCATCGGCACGCTGTTGACCATGATTATCCAGTCCAGTTCGGCGATGCTGGGGGTGACGATCGCCCTGGCCTCGACCGGGGCCATCACCTTTCAAACGGCGGTTGCGCTGGTTCTCGGCGAGAACATCGGCACCACAGTTACCGCTTTGCTGGCCAGCATTCCGGCCAACACCGAGGCAAAGCGAGCGGCGCACGCCCATGCTTTTTTTAACGTCATCGGCGTGAGCGTCATGGTTCCCCTTTTCTGGTGGTATGTGCCGCTGGTTGACTCACTGATCGGCGGCAGCGTCACTCAGACGGGTCCGGACGGCAGTTATGTGAATGTGGCCTCCCATATTGCGCTGGCCCATTCTCTGTTTAACGTGACCAATACCTTGCTGTTCCTTCCTTTTCTTCCGTGGCTTGCCCGGCTC
>JAHIMW010000134.1 GCA_018896355.1 Pseudomonadota bacterium | reverse complement strand
TGTTGCAGATTCACCCACCCCCTAACCCCCTCCCGTCAAGGGAGGGGGAACATATTTTGAAGAGTTTTGCAATTACCTCTTCACTTCAATTTTAAGATTAAAACCCTTGACAAGGTGGCTTCAATAACCAGCACACGTCTTTTTGGTCAAGCAGTACGGATTGTAATCTGCTACAAAAAAGCATCAGCCTCCCTTGTTGACTTCAATAATCGGTGAGTAGCCGATATGTTCAATATCGTCGATAAGGTAAACGTGAGGTTGCTTGCTCGGGCTTTGATCTCTTCTTTTTTCACGAAAGTACGCATCTGTTCGCGGGTGAACCCTTTTTGACATTCGTTAGTAGTGATGAACCCGTAATGGTCTGAAAACCCCGTATTCTGTTGAAGTACAGCCAATGCGGGGACTGGGCCGGCGCAAATCTGATTGACTTCCGCAGCGAAAAAATGATAGCGGTACCTTGTTCATCGGATACGAAATGCGAAAAGTATGGGGGGTGGCGGGGCTTCACCGATACCCTGGAAACAGGAGGGAGCATGTTCATCGAGCAGCGGCAGGTCGGACAGATGGCGGTTTTCGCTTACATGGTTGGCGATGAGAAAAGCGGCGAGGCGGTCGTGATCGATCCGGCGGAGGACACGGACGGCCTCATCCAGGCGGCAGCGAACAAGGGGGCCAAAATCCGTTATATCGTCAACACCCACGGCCATGTGGATCACACCGGCGGCAATGCGGAGATGAAACAGAAAACCGGCGCCGAAATCATCATCCACGAGGATGACGCCGACATGCTCGTCTCCACACCGACGTCCATGCTGCGCATGTTCGGCGCGAAGCAATCTCCGCCGGCCGACCGGACGGTCCGGGACGGCGATCTCATCGATGTCGGGGGCATCCGTCTCCGGGTCATCCACACCCCGGGCCATTCGCCGGGAAGCATGGTTCTGCTCCTCGACGGCTATCTCTTCACCGGCGACACACTCTTCGTGGAGGCGGTGGGAAGGAGCGACCTGCCCGGCGGTGACGGGGAGGTGATGTTCGACTCCATCCAGCAGAAGATCTGCACCCTCCCGGACGAGACGGTGGTGCTGCCGGGCCACAACTATGGAAGCATGCCGACCTCGACGATCGGCCACGAAAAACAGTTCAACCCATTCCTGCGATGAGAAGGAGAGAGACTATGAGCAACCCCGGGATCATGAAAACGGATTTTCAAGGAATGACGGTCGCCGGCACTGGAAAGGTTCGCGACATCTACGCCTTCGATTCCCAACTGCTGATCGTCGCAACCGACCGGATCTCCGCCTTCGACTTCATCATGCCGAACCCCGTCCCCGGAAAAGGGGAGGTGTTGACGCGCATGTCCGCCTTCTGGTTCGGAAAGATGGCGGATATCATTCCAAACCACGTCGTTTCGACCAATCCGGATGAATATCCGGCCGTCTGCGCCCCCTACCGGGATCTGCTGCTTGGCCGGAGCATGCTCGTGAAGAAGGCGAAGCCGCTGCCGGTCGAGTGCGTCGTGCGGGGTTACCTGAGCGGCTCCGGTTGGAAGGATTACAGCCAGGGGAGGCCCGTCTCCGGGATTGCACTGCCGGCGGGGCTGAAGGAATCGTCGCGGCTTCCGGAGACCCTCTTCACCCCCTCCACCAAGGCCGCAGACGGGGAACACGACCTGCCGATCGGCCGCGGGGAGATGGAAAGCCTCATCGGCGCGGAGCTGACCGAACAGGTCATCCGGGCAAGCCTTGCCATCTATGAACGGGCGGTCGCCATCGCCGACCGGGCGGGAATCATCATTGCCGACACGAAAATGGAGTTCGGCCTTTTGGACGGAAAACTGATCCTTATCGATGAACTCCTCACCCCCGACTCGTCACGGTTCTGGCCGAAGGACGATTACGAGGAGGGGCGCCCGCAGAAGAGCTTCGACAAGCAGTTCCTGCGCGATTATCTGCTCTCGATCGGCTGGAATCAAAAACCCCCTGCGCCGGAGCTTCCCGCGGAGATCGTTGCGAAGACCGCCGAAAAATACCGCGAGGCGTTGAACCGACTGGTTCGGTAAACGCCCGGTTGACAGGCGCGGAGGGGATTGTTATGTTACCGGGCAGTGAAGCAGGCGTTCGCAAGGTTTTGTGACCATCCATGAAAATGATATCATTGGAGGCTCTTGCAAAACTCTTCAAAATATGTTCCCCCTCCCTTGACGGGAGGGGGTTAGGGGGTGGGTGAAATTGCAATACGCTGATTTCATGGCAACCTCCCCCCCACCCTAACCCTCCCCCGCCAGGGGGGGAGGGGATTTGTTGGTACTTTTGCAATTACCTCATTGTAGAGATTCGGGGAATCATCCTGCCTCTTGACGGCGGAAACGCGTTGCCGGAGGAGACAGGGAAAATCGCTGCGGAAGGAAGTCGAAAAGAGGAATGGCGTCAAAACGTTGTTACTACGAAATCCTGGGCGTGGAAAGAGGCGCCGCGGAAGATGAGATTAAAAAGAGCTATCGCAGACTCGCCATGCAGTGTCACCCGGACCGGAATCCGGGAAATCGGGAGGCGGAAGAAAATTTCAAGGAGGCGGCAGAGGCCTACGAGGTCCTGAGCGATCCCGAAAAAAGAGAGATCTACAACCGTTACGGCCATGAAGGCCTGAGCGGCGCCGGCTACCGTGGCTTCTCCGGTTTCGAGGATATCTTTTCGAGTTTCGGCGACATCTTCGGCGACGTCTTCGGCTTCAACACGGGACGCTCCCGCTCACGATCGGCCGCCCGGGCAGGCGCCGATCTTCGTTACGACCTCCAGATCTCCTTCATGGATGCGGCTCTGGGGACGAGCACCGAAATCGCGTTGGCGAAATACACCCTCTGCGGCGCATGTCAGGGATCGGGTTGCGCACCGGGAACCTCCCCTCAAATCTGCGACCGCTGCAACGGACGGGGGCAGATCACGCAGTCCAGCGGTTTTTTCAGCATCAGCTCAACCTGCCCAAAGTGCCGGGGACAAGGGGGCGTCATTGCAACCCCCTGCAAGGAATGCTCCGGCGGAGGAAAGGTCCGAATCGAGAAAACGGTTCAGCTCAAGATCCCGGCCGGCGTGGAGACGGGATCCCGCCTCCGGTTGCGGGGCGAGGGGGAGGAAGGCGAACAGGGCGGCCCGAACGGCGATCTCTATGTCTTCATCGAGGTGAAACCCCATGAGGCCTTCCAGAGAAACGGGGACGACATCTACTGTCGTGTTCCCGTCACCTTCGTCCAGGCCGCCTTGGGTGGGAGCGTAGAGGCGCCGACGCTGACAGGGACGGAGAAACTGAAGATTCCCCGGGGAACACCGACGGGAAAAATCTTCCGTCTGAAGGGCAAGGGCATCGCCCATCTGCGTGGATACGGACGGGGCGACCAGATCATCGAGACGGTCGTCGCCGTACCCTCGAACCTTACCAAAAAGCAGGAGGAGCTGCTCCGGGAGTTCGACCGGTTGAGCGGCGAGGCGGCAAAACGTTAACGAAAATGAGTAATCATCCTTAACAGAAAGGAAAAATCATGCAGACTGCAAAGGAATGGCTCGTATTCCTGGTCATCGGCGCTTTTCTGATCTCCGGCTGTACGGCGGCGCTGGTCGGCGGTGCGGCGGTGGGCGCCGGTTCGGGAACCTACTTCTTCATCAACGGCGAGATGAAAACCGATTACTACCACTCCTTCGACGCGGTTTGGAACGCCTGCCAGAAAACCGTGGCGGACATGCGCGGCCTGGATGTCCTGCCGGAAAAGGAGATCGGGAAGGGAAAGATCTCGACCCTGATCGATGAAGAAAAGGTCCAGATCTCTGTCACCTACAAGGCGAAGAACGTGACTACGGTCTCCGTCCGCGTCGGCCTGATCGGAAACAAACTCTCTTCCCAGCTCATACACGATAAGATCGGGGACAACCTGGTCAGAAGGTAGACCGGCGCGGGACGATGCCGGCCTTGGCTCCGCACTGCCGGGAACGGAAGAGGGCTGATGAAGAAAAAGGTGATTGCGGGCCTGGCGCTCAGCGCCCTGCTGGTCTGGCTCTCGATCCGCGGGATTGAGTTCCGGGGGGTGATCGACGGCTTCCGGACGATCCGTTGCGGCTACGTCCTCCCCGCCGTTGCGGCCATGTTTCTAATGCAGCTTCTGAGGTCGATCCGCTGGGGTCTCATCCTGAGACCGATCGGAAAGGTCGATCAGCTCTCCCTCTTCTCGGTAACCAGCGTCGGATTTCTGGCCATCATCGCCATCCCGGCGCGCCTGGGAGAGCTGGCCCGGCCCTATCTCATCGCGAAAAAGAGCCGCATCCCCATGAGTTCGGCGCTCGGCACGATTTTCGTGGAACGGGTGCTCGACAGCCTCACGGTCCTCATCATCGCGGTGCTCGCCCTTTTTTTCACCCCGCTGCCGCCGTGGCTTGTCCGTTCCAGCGTGCTGTTCCTGCTTGTGACGCTCTGCCTGTTTGCGGTGATGATCCTGATGATTGTCCGGCGCGAGGCGACGCTCCGTATCCTGGCCCCTCTCATTGGAAGGCTTCCGGCGCGCTATGCCGGGGCCGTGAACCGACTGATTGACCATTTCATCGAAGGGTTCCGGATCGTGGTCGACCCGGCGCTCCTGTTCTCCGCCACCCTCCTGTCGATCGTAATCTGGCTCGTCGACGTGCTCGCAATCTATCTGCTCTTTTTGGCCTTCGGCTTCGACCTGCCGGTTGCGGCGGCCTTCGTTCTGATGATCATTCTGATCATCGGGATCGCCATCCCCACGGCGCCCGGCTTTATCGGAAACTGGCACTACTTCTGTATTCTCGGTCTCGGCCTTTTCGGGATTCCGAAGACGGATGCGCTGACTTTCGCGATCATCTATCATGCCCTCTCCATCGGGATCGTGATCCTGCTGGGGCTCATCTTCCTTCCCTTCAACCGTTTCTCCGTTTCCGATCTCCGGCGCCAAAAGGTGTGAGGCGTAAAACCCTCACCCCTCACCCCTCACCCCTCACCTTTTCAAAACGACCCGCACCCTCGCCGGAACCGTTTTTGGCATCCAGACCGTAGCCCCGGATCTTCTTGTGAAGGTTGCTCCGCTCCAGGCCGATCGCCTCGGCGGTCCGGGAGATGTTTCCGTCAAACTCCCGAAGTTTGCGGATGATATACTGGCGCTCGAAGTCCTGCTTCGCGGTGCGGAAGGAATCGGAAGAGATCCCCGGGTCAGCAGGCAATACTTCCTTCCCTGCTTCCTCGAAAAGAGGAGAGATATCACACTTCGAGATCACCCCTGTCGGAGTCATGATCACCAGCCGCTCGATGATGTTCTTCAATTCCCTCACATTGCCCGGCCAATTGTGCCTCATCAGGGAGGCTATCACATCATCGGCAACACTTTTCTCCGCATCCCCCTCTTTCAGCGCAAAATCCTTGAGAAACCGATTGACCAGAAGCGGGATATCCTCCTTCCGGTCGCGCAGCGGGGGAATCCGGAGCGGGATGACGTTCAGGCGATAGTAGAGATCCTGGCGAAACCGTCCCTTTTCCATCTCCTTTTCGAGATCCTTGTTGGTCGCCGCCAGCACCCGGACATCGGTTGGAATCAGCCGGCTCCCCCCGACGCGTTCGAACGTCTTCTCCTGGAGGATCCGAAGCACTTTTGCCTGCGCCTTGAGGCTCATGTCGGCCACTTCGTCAAGAAAGATCGTTCCCTCATTGGCCAGGTCGAACTTCCCCCTTTTCATGGCGGTCGCCCCGGTAAAGGCCCCCTTTTCATGGCCGAACAGCTCGCTCTCGATCAAATCTTCCGGAATCGCCGCACAGTTCACCTCGACGAAGGGTTTCTGCGCCCGCCGGCTCTGGCGGTGAACGGATCGGGCCACGAGTTCCTTTCCCGTTCCGTTTTCTCCCATGATCAGGATCCAGGCGTTGGTCGGCGAAACAATGCCGATCATCTCTTTGAGTTCCTGGATCTGACTGCTGTTCCCCGTCAGTTCATATTCGTGACTGACCTTCTGTCGGAGGAACAGATTTTCCTCTTCCAGACGAACGAGGTTCATGGCATGGTTGACCACCAGGATCACCTTCTCTAACGAGAGAGGCTTCTCGATGAAATCGAAGGCCCCGAGTTTGGTTGCCTTCACCGCGGTTTCGATGGTGCCGTGACCCGACATCATGACGACCTGGAGATAAGGATATGCGGCCTTGATCGTTTTGAGGACCTCGATTCCGTCCATGCCGGGAAGCCAGATGTCCAGCACGACCAGATTCGGAGGTTCCTCTTCCAGAATCCGCAGTGCCTCCTCGCCGTTGGAAGCTGTAACCACCTCGTACCCCTCGTCGGTCAGAATTCCCCCGAGGGTCTGACAGATGCTCTCTTCATCGTCCACAATCAGAATGGTCTTGTTCATGGTTTCGGTTTTGCCTTCCCTTTCTTATTCGACGGGGACACCTTGCGGCAAGGTGTCCCCAGTTGCGCAAACACCGCGCTCCACAATCACCTCTATGATTTCTCGGGAACGGGCAACTCGAAGGTCACCACGGTCCCCTTCGGGTTGTTATCCGAAACACCGACGCGGCCGTGATGATCGGCAATGATGGAATTGACGATCGCCAACCCCAGACCCGTCCCCGACCGTTTTGTGGAGAAATATGGCTCGAACATCTTTATCTGATAACCGGGCGGAATGCCACAACCGTTGTCGGCCACCTCCACCTTCGCCGTCCTTCCTTTCCTGTCGGAGAGGGTCCGGATCTCGACTCGGCCGTCTGCCCCGCCGAGAGACGCAACGGCATTGTCAAGCAGGTTGACCATAACCCGCCGGATCTGCTCCGGATCGAGCATTAATTTCGGAATGTCGGCGCCCTGCAGAAAATCAAAAACAATTTCTTTGTGGGCATCCTGGAAGAGGATTACCGAATCGAGGATGACCGCGTTGAGGTCATTGAGCGCCAGGTTCGTGACCGGCAATCGCGCATAACGGGAAAATTCGTTCACGAGGTTCTTCAAGACCTCAACCTGATCGATGATCGTCTTGGTGCACTCACGAAAGACGCCGCCGTCCTCACCCAGTCGGTCACCGTATTTTTTCTGCAGGCGCTGCGCGGAGAGTTGAACCGGTGTCAAGGGGTTCTTAATCTCATGGGCCATCCGCCTTGCCACCTCACGCCAGGCGGCCGCCCGCTCCGCCCGCTGCAGTTGGGTCAGATCCTCGAAGACCACCGCCATCCCCATCTCCCTCCCCTCGTCATCGTGGATTGCGGTGACGGTCATGAGAATCGTCATCGCCCGATCCCGCAAGGAGACATCGATCTGCTTTTCGATAAATCCCTCGCCTCGCTCCCTCATCTCCCGCAGAACCTCCCCGGCCAGAATGCGGTGGTCGGGGATGAGAACCTCCTCGTAACGCCGGTTCAGAACCTTCTGCGTGCTAATGCCGAGCATCTTCTCCGCGGCCCGGTTGATCGTGGTGATGACGCCGTTTCCGTCAATGGAAATTACGCCGGCGGAGATGTTGCGGAGGATGGTCTCCGTATAGTTCCTCCGTTCTTCCAGGTCCAGGTTCGCCTGTTCCAGCCCCTGCTTGCTCCGTTTGAGGTCCTTCGTCATCTGGTTAAATGAGGTTACGAGGACGCCGATCTCATCGTCCGCGCTGATATCGATCTGGTGGTTCAGATCTCCCTGGGCGATCCTCCGGGTTGCCTCGGCCAGGTCCTGAATCGGTACGGTGATCCCCTTGGCAAGGTAGAGGCCGAACCAGGTTGCGGAAAAGATGATCAGGAGCATTACAATGAAAAGTGTAATGATATAACCTAATTTAATCGGCGTCTTCATGAGCGTCAACTGCCGGTACTCCTCAGAGGCTTTTGAAATCACGTTGATCTTGTCCACCAGACCGGCAGGAAAGTAATAGCTGGCCGTGACGAATCCGATGACCTCCTTCGGACTGGCGGCGGAAAAAACAGGTGCGACCCCGCGGATCAGATCGCCGCTTCCAACCTGTTCGGTGGTGGTCAACTCCCGGCCGGCAAACACATCCTCCTTCCCCTTGGGCGAGAGAGGCTTCGGGACAATTTGTCCATATTCGCGATCCCGGACGACCACATTCTCTTTCTGGTTTTCGATATGGACCTCGAGCATATTCAGCTTGTTGGTCCTGTGCCGCCTCTCGACCAAGGCCTTCAAGTAAAGAATTTTTTCTCCTTCATAGAGGCTGTTTTTCGAGATATCGGCGCTGAGCTGACGCGCGTAGTACTTCGCCTGATCGGCCGATTGCTGGTAATAAATCTGCGCGACTTCAAGGGTGCGGTTCAGGGCGTCTCCGATGCGGATGCTGAACCAGTTGTCAATGCTGTATGAGAGGAAGTTGATCGAAACAAGGAACAACAGAACAGTCGGGATCAGCGACAGGCTGACAAAGGCGGCGACCAGACGAGTCCGGAGTTTAGAACCGACAATCCCGTGCCGCCGTTCATAGATCAGTTTTACGAGATTCCGGACGATCAGAAAGATGAGCAGGATGATCAGGATGATGTTGACGTTGATCAGGCCAAAAATCAAGGCGTTGCCGGAAACGGGGAGGAAGGCCAGCTCGCCTCTGAAGATACTGCTTTCGAGATAGGTCATCAGCGCGATGAGGAACACCGTCACGAGGATGATGATCCGCTCGCGCTTGCGCCTTTTCGTCTCCTGCACATCCACTTTGACCGGCCTGCGGACCTTTTCCATCAGTAAGAAAACCCCTCCCGGTGCCAGTCGGTTTCAAAATCCCAGAAGGATACGAAGAAAAAGAGATACTCCAGGTGAAGCGGCAGACGAACCTTGTCCAGCTTCACCTTGCTCAGGACATAGTAATGTGCGTTTTTCTTCAACGCCTTCAACGGAATGAGCGGAACGCCGTTCAGATCGGCCATCGATCTTTTGGCGCTTTCAAAATCCGGAAAGGCGGTTGCCTCTTCTTCCCCATTGGTGGAGACATGGAAGAGTTTCTTGACGTTGTCGTACTTGATCGTGTGCCGGAGCGTCGTCCGGATCAATTTCTTGTCCCACCATCCCGAACGCTCCTGAAAAAGCTCCAGGATAAAGGTAAAGGTTGTCGGCACGCCCGCCAGGATCGCGGCTTCGATCTCATTAGTGAAGCAGTTTGTCACGCGTGCATAAACGAGGAGATGGCTTGCGTTGTTCGTCACCAGAAGGTCGCGGATCATCGCGTTATCCGCCGAAGCCGTTTGAGGGGAAACAAGAAGAATAAAAATAATCAGAAAAATGGACCGATAGACTATCCTTTTCAACATGGCGATCCCTTATGGCCCTCTATCATCCATCGACCCGCTGTCGGAAGCCGGTCGGTTTATACCACAAAATAATCAATTTTTTTGTTATGTTGCGTGCTGGATGGGTATAGTAAGAGAGTAGGGATCAAAAAGCAAGAGCTATTTGCTTGGCAACGAAGAAGGGGGGGGGAGAGAGAAAACTCCACTCACATGACCGGGGAGGAGGCCGGGACGGAATCGAGGACCTGGAACGAAGGTATGCGCAGAGAATGGAGTTTATTTAACATTCCCTCTTTGCTGAAGCGACTCACCAGCGTCCAGCACTCTTTACGCATCAACAACTCCTTCAGGAGGAGGTTGTTAAGACGGTGACCCGATTTGCAGGCGACAAAATGGCCGATGACCGGAATGCCCAACAGAGATAGGTCACCGATCGCGTCGAGGATCTTATGTTTCACGAACTCGTCCGGAAACCGGAGACCGTCCTTGTTGATGATACGATGCTCATCCAGAACGACGGCGTTCTTCAGGGATCCCCCAAGGGCCAACCCCTTCGCCTGAAGATATTCAACATCCCGAAGAAAACCGAAAGTTCTTGCCTCGCAGATCTCCTCTTCATAGGAAATATCCGACAGGTTCATATGGTAGGACTGTACACCGATCGCGGGGTGGTTGAACGCGATCTTGTAGGTGATCCGGAATTCCGGAGAGGGTAGAAACATCGCCGTACCATCCCCTTCAGAGACGGCAATCTTCTCCTTGATCACCAGGAGCTTCTTCCCCTTACTCTGGACCCGCGTCCCAACGTCTTTAAGAAGATCAACAAAGGGGCGGGCGCTGCCATCCATGATCGGCACCTCCGGGGCGTCCACCTCGACCACCGCGTTGTCCACACCCATGCCGCTGAAGGCGGACATCAGATGCTCAACTGTGGATACCGTTACGCCATTGAGGCCGAGGGTCGTCGCCAGCGTCGTGTCTCGAACGTTATGAACGTCCGCCTTGATCCGATTGTTCCCCGACAGATCCCCCCGGACAAAAACGATGCCTTCATCGACATCGGCCGGCCGGATGACCATGCCGACCTTTCTCCCGGAATGTAACCCTACGCTTCTGCAAGCAATTTGATTTTTAACGGTTCTTTGCAAAAACATATACACCCATTTTCAAACCACTTCCTTTTTTAACCGACCTTTCATCGGACCGGTTGGTTATATGATAGCAATATCCGTACCGTCTTCCGTGCAGTTTCCCCAATAAAATAAAAAGAGCTAACCTTCCAGAAACAGGTTGATTCGACTTAAAGCGTCTGCTGCCGCATGGTCGCTTGAAGAGAGGACGCCCTCCGAACTGTGTTGGAAGCGACACACCCGGCGCCGGCTCCCTCCCGGATGGAAGTTATCGGTCGAGATTGCGATCACGCGGACGGAGAGGCTTGCCGTCGCCCTCCTTACCGAGGGTGCCGCCGTACCGCTCCCTTTCACTGTAGATGCAGCCGCAGTAAGGCTGCCGGTACATCCCGATCTCCTTCGAAACCCGTACCCCCTCGGACCAGCCTTCGCGGAAATCCCGATAGAAGAAGGGAATCCCGTGCGTCTCGGCCACGCCCGCGGCGATCTCCCGGATGAGATCGTGCTTCTGATAGCGGCTGTAGAGGAGGGTGGTCGAAAAGGCATCGAACCGACCCCTTTTCGCGATCCGGGCCGCATAAGTAAGACGAAGCTGATAGCAGTACCGGCACCGCTCTTCCTCCCGGAAGACAACCTGCCGAAAAAATGCGTCGAGGGGATAGGTCTCCTCCCCAATGATCGTGAGCCCTTCCTGACCGGCATAGGAAGTCAGCGTATCAAGACGCCTTCGATACTCCAGATAGGGATGGATGTTGGGGTTGTAGAAGAGACCGCATACCTCGTTCCCCTCCCCCCGGAGGATCCGGAGCGGATAGATCGTGCACGGGGCACAGCAGATATGCAGTAGAATTGACCGCCGATTCACAAACCGGATTCCGTATAAAAGGTTCTCACATTCACGGCCATACTCAGAAAAGCTCCTTCTGATTGCCTGCGACCCATTGCCGGCTGAAATGTTCGTAGGCCCGCCGGGTCGCAATCCGTCCCCGCGCCGTCCGCTGCAGGTAGCCCTCCTGGATCAGGTAGGGTTCATAAACGTCTTCGATCGTCGCCCTCTCTTCGCCGATCGCCGAGGAGAGGTTGTCGATCCCGACGGGACCGCCATCGAACTTGTCGATCACCGTCAGCAGGATGGTCCGGTCCATGTGATCGAACCCCTTTTCATCCACCTCGAACATCGCGAGGGCGTCCACCGCCACCTCCCGGGTGATCCGTCCCTCTGCCCGGACCTGGGCAAAATCGCGGACCCGGCGGAGCAGGCGGTTGGCGATCCGGGGCGTCCCCCGGGAACGGCAGGCCATCTCGGCCGCACCGTCTTCGACGATGTCCACGGAGAGGATTCGGGCCGACCGGCGGATGATAACGGCCAGTTCGTCCGGCGTATAAAATTCGAAACGGAAGCTCATGCCGAATCGGTCGCGCAGCGGCGAAGTCAGAAGCCCCGCCCGGGTCGTCGCCCCGATCAACGTGAATTTCGGTATCTCCAGCTTCATTGACCGCGCCGACGGTCCCTGGCCGATGAGGATGTCGATATGAAAATCTTCCATCGCCGGGTAAAGAATCTCCTCCACGACATGGGAGAGGCGGTGGATCTCGTCGATGAACAGGACATCCTTCTCGTGCAGATTGGTCAGGATGGCAGCCAAGTCCCCCGGCCTTTCGATCACCGGACCGGAGGTCACCTTGATGTCCACCCCCATCTCCCGGGCCAGGATATAAGCCAGGGTTGTCTTCCCGAGACCGGGAGGACCGTAGAGGAGAACGTGATCCAGCTCCTCCTGCCGCTGCTTTGCGGCCTCGATGAAGACGGAGAGGTTCTTCTTGATCTTCTCCTGACCGATATACTCGGAAAGACTTTTCGGGCGCAGGGAAGCATCGTATCCTTCATCCTCGTCGAGTCCCTGCGGAATGGTCAACGGATTCTTGGCTGAGATGCTCATGGAATCGGATTTTTTCACGTCTGTTCTCAATCCTCGCTTGCCAATTTACTTGCCGGACGGAGGGAATCGGACCTTACCCGGCCAGAATACGGAGCGCTTTCTTCAATATCCGGTCGAGTGAAGCGGGCTCCGACGCGTCTTTCATGATCCTTTCGACGGCATCTCTGGCTGACGACCCCTTATAACCGAGATTTACGAGCGCGGAGAGGGCATCGTCCTTCACCTGCTCGCTCGTCCGGACCGCCGAAATCCCGACCGGGACGGCCTCACTTCCGAGCTTCACCGCCTTGTCCTTCAGTTCAAGGATCATCCGCTCCGCGGTCTTCCGGCCCACTCCGGGGATCCCGGTCAGACGCTTCAGATCCTCCGCCGCGACCGCCCGAATCCACTCCTCCGCGGAGATACCGGAAAGGACATTGACGGCCAGCTTGGGCCCGATGCCGCTGACGGAGATCATCAGTTGAAAGACACCCCTTTCCTCCTCGGTATAGAATCCGTAGAGGCTGATCGCATCCTCCCGGACGTGGGTATGGATCTGAAGCACAACGGATCGCTCGACCTCAGGCAGTTCATAGAAGGTGCTCAGCGGTACGACGACACGATAGCCCGTCCCGTGAACATCCACCACGCACTGGGTGGCCGATTTCTGAATCAGTATGCCGCTGAGTCGCGCAATCATTTTATATGGGATCCGCCTTTTTAAAATGGATATGACAGATGGCGACGGCCAGCGCGTCGGCCGCATCGGGCGGCGGCAGTTCCGAAAGCTTCAGGATCGCCCGGACCATCATCTGGACCTGCCCCTTTTCCGCACGGCCGTAACCGACGACGGCCTTCTTGATCTCCAGCGGGCTGTATTCGTAAACCGGAACACCACTCTCCGCCCCGGCCAGGATCGCCACCCCCCGGACATGGCCTTGCTTGATCAGACTCCGAATATTCTTCCCGTAGAAAATATTCTCGATGGCGAGCGCCTCCGGCTCCGTCCAGCGGATCACCTCCTGAATTCCGCCGCAGATGGTCTGCAGACAGGATGAGAAAGCGACGCCCTTTACGGGCTTGATCTCGCCATACTTGATGCAGTGGAGACCGTATCCGGCCTCCTCAACAACGCCATAACCAGTGACATGGCTTCCCGGGTCTATGCCCAGAACCCTGAACGTTCCCGCCCCCTTTACAATACCGCGATCACCCTCTCCTGTTCCGCCTGCTGCCCGCGTCCGGTCATTTTCCATCTATTGACTCAGCTTTTCCATGACGTCATCCGGAATATCGAAATTGGCATAGACGTTCTGGACGTCGTCGTTGTCTTCCAGTTTTTCCATGAGTCTGAGCATCTGCTCCGCCTTCCCCACTTCCAGCGGGACCGTGTTCTGGGGGATCTTGCCGACACGCGCCTCCAAATATTTCCAGCCCTTGAGATCGATTGCCTTTTTAACCGCCTCGAAGGTCATCGGATCCGTTATCACCTCCCATTCGCTCTGCTGATCCCGTACATCTTCCGCTCCGGAATCGAGCGCAACCTCCATCAGTTCATCTTCGCCGACCGCCTTCTTGTCAAAGACGATGCTTCCCTTCTTGTCAAACATCCAGGCGACGCAGCCATTTTCACCCAAATTTCCGCCGTGTTTGGAAAGGATGTGCCGTATCTCCGCAACCGTCCGGTTCTTGTTGTCGGTCATCACATCGACAATCACCGCAACGCCCGCAGGACCGTACCCCTCGTATGTCGCCTCTTCATAGGCCGCGGCGCCGGCCTGGTCCCCGGTACCCTTCTTGATCGCCCGGTCGATGTTGTCCTTGGGCATGTTCTCTTCCTTGGCCGCCATGATGGCTTGCCGCAGGCGGGAGTTTCCCTCGAGATCACCGCCACCAAGTCTGGCCGCAAGCGTGATTTCCTTGATCAATTTCGTGAAGATCTTGCCGCGTTTCGAATCGATGGCGCCCTTCTTTCGCTTGATCGTACTCCACTTGGAATGCCCTGACATGACCGTTCATCTCCTGATATTGATTTTATTAAAACCGCGAAAGTTCATAACACAAGCCCAAGTTGAATGTAAAATAAAAAAAGCCCCTTCCATCAAGGAAGGGGCTTTCAATTTAAGTTCCGGCGGCACCTACTCTCCCACACAGTCTCCCATGCAGTACCATCGGCGCTGGAGAGCTTAACTTCCGTGTTCGGAATGGGAACGGGTGGGTCCTCTCCGCTATAGCCACCGAAATATCTCGATAATGGCGGCAATTGCATATTGTGAAGGCACAAGCTGAGTGCATCATGATTAAGCCATAAATATTATGGTCAAGCCTCACGACCGATTAGTATCAGTAAGCTCAACACATTACTGTGCTTGCACACCTGACCTATCAACCTCGTGGTCTACGAGGGGTCTTCAGTCCTGATGTCTCCATCAGGAGGGATATCTTATCTCGAGGTGGGCTTCCCGCTTAGATGCTTTCAGCGGTTATCCCTTCCGAACTTAGCTACCCAGCGATGCCGTTGGCACGACAACTGGTACACCAGAGGTTCGTCCATCCCGGTCCTCTCGTACTAGGGACAGCTCCTCTCAAATATCCTGCGCCCACAACAGATAGGGACCGAACTGTCTCACGACGTTCTGAACCCAGCTCACGTACCGCTTTAATTGGCGAACAGCCAAACCCTTGGGACCTTATCCAGCCCCAGGATGCGATGAGCCGACATCGAGGTGCCAAACCACGCCGTCGATGTGAACTCTTGGGCGTGATAAGCCTGTTATCCCCGGCGTACCTTTTATCCGTTGAGCGATGGCCCTTCCATACGGAACCACCGGATCACTATGTCCTGCTTTCGCACCTGATCGACTTGTAGGTCTCACAGTCAAGCACCCTTATGCCATTACACTCTACGCACGGTTACCAAGCGTGCTGAGGGTACCTTTGAAAGCCTCCGTTACTCTTTTGGAGGCGACCACCCCAGTCAAACTACCCACCACGCAATGTCCTCGCCAAGGCGAGTTAGGCT
>JAHIMW010000133.1 GCA_018896355.1 Pseudomonadota bacterium | reverse complement strand
CCGCAGACCGCGGCCATGCACATATCGGTGCGGGCGGTCGTGTCGTTTCCGTCCCGGTAGGCCCGGGCAAGGCTGCGTCCGATCAACTTCACCCCGGAGAGCGCCATGGACTCAAAATAGGGATGGTAAGGGGTGGCCAGCGAAACGTACCCCTCCAGGCAGTGCGCCAGCGCGTCGATCCCGGATTCGACCGTGAGGCCGGCGGGCATGGTCCGGCAGTAGAGGGGATCGATCACCGCCAGTTTGGGGATCATGTGGTTGCTCATGATGATAAATTTCAGGTCGCGCTCCCGATCGGTGATGACCGCGCAGGGATTGACCTCGCTCCCGGTCCCGGAGGTGGTCGGAATGCAGACGAGCGGCGGGAGGACCTGTTTGATCTTTCCGCCTCCACCCACAATCCCTTCATACTCCCGAAGCTCGCCGGGGTGCGTGACACGGAGCGCGACGGCCTTGGCCGTGTCCATTGAGCTTCCGCCGCCGAGCCCCACGATGCCGTCACAGCCCTGCTCGTGATAGATCCGACCGGCCCGCTCGATGAGTTCGATAGCCGGATCGGGCGCCACCTCCGAAAAGAGGACCGTGGAGAGACCGCCGGCCTCCAAAATTCGGCAAACCGCCCCGGCCCGGCCGATCTCGACCATCACCGGGTCGGTGATCAGGAACAGTTTTTTTACGTTCAACCGGCGAATCCGCTCGCCCATGTTTTCGCCGACCCCGGCGCCGAACAGCATCTCCGGCAACGGCGGGATCCGGATCTCCAGGACCTTCTCCTTTTCCCGGAACGCGTCCAGCCCCTGCCAAAAATTTTTGATCTCGGCCTCATCCACATCAAAGAGCTGCCCCGTGGGGGCAATCGGCTCCTCGCGGACAAACGCCGGAAGCGTTGAATCCATTTTACCGAACTCGGCCTTTTCGTTAAAGGCGAGCTGGTCGCGCAACGTCTGCTTCCCGGTCTCCAGGATATCCGCCGGGGTCATGCGGCACCCATAGCGGGCGTTCATCAGATCCGCAATGAATCGATTGACGGAGTCGCGACCGGGAACGGAATTCAGGCAGTAGCCAAAGCTGTCGCAGACGGCGGCCTGAATCTGGGATCTCAGTGAATTCTCAACCTGTTTCGACCGGTTCTGGGGGATGCGGTAGGTCAGCCCCGCCGTATGATCCGCCCCCATCGGACTCGTGAAATAGGTCACGCCGGTCCCCTTGACCGATCGTGGATCATGGGCGGGAATCGCCTGTCCTTTAAAGGCTGGGACGCGGGAGAGGTTGAAATACCTGCCGGTGGCGACCACCCCGTTCCCCAGGGCCTGGCCCAGCGGCGTCCCCTTTTCAATTTCCGCCAACAGTCTCTCTGCCGACTCCCCGTCTCCCCAGGCCATCTTTCCGGCCTCCGCGGCGAGACCCAGGCTGCTTCCGGTTTCAACGGCATCCACTCCCAAATCGTCACAGATAAATTTGAGCCGGGCAATCGCGTCGGTGTCGGTAATGCCCAGATTGGTTCCGAGCATCGCGATCGTCTCATATTCGTATGCGGCGCAGAGTTGGTTCCCCTCCTTGTCGGGATAAACGATCGAACAGCGGACCACGCAGCCGGGCATGCAGCCATGCATCTTCCCGCCCCGTTCGAAGAGGATCTTCTGGATGCTGTTGCCGCTGACGTTGATGAAATGATCCGGTCGGCCCGAACGATAATTGTTTGCCGGCAGGGTCCCATGGCCGGCGGAATTGGAGATCGCAAAAGGGGTGCCGAAGCGGGAGAAGAGGCTGCACCCCACGTCATGTTTCAGCGCAGCCACCCAGGATTTTACAACCCGGCGGAATTCGGACGGCTCGGCGATTGGCACCGGTCCGGCCTCGGAGGGGTCGATCAGAACAAACTTGAGCCCCTTCGACCCCATGACGGCCCCGAGGCCGCCCCGGGCGGCGTTCCGCGAGGGATCGCCGAAGATGTCCGTAAAGGAGACGGAAGCCCCTCTGTATTGGCGCTCCCCGGCGATCCCGGTCGACAGAACGGCGATTTTCTCTCCGTACCGTTTTCGCAGCCGACCGACCAAATCATAATTTTTCGCGCCGCGGTACTCTTCCGCCGGGATCAGCGCGGCCTTGTCCTTCGAGATCGACAGGCCGTATAATCGTCGGTCCTGCGGCGCGCCCTGAAAGATAACGGCGCGAATTCCCATCCGGTCGAGGATTTGCGCGGCGGGACCTCCGGAGTTGGACTCCTTGATGCCGAGCGTGAGCGGGCTTATCGCGCCGACGGAGATGCGCCCGAGCTGGGGGGCCCCGGTGCCCGCCAGCGGGCCTGCGGCCACGACAAAGTGGTTATCGGGGCCGAGCGGGTCCGCCGTCGGAGG
Source organism: Pseudomonadota bacterium (assembly GCA_018896355.1). Taxonomy (GTDB): domain Bacteria; phylum Desulfobacterota; class Syntrophia; order Syntrophales; family UBA5619; genus UBA5619. Next base: position 105 of record JAHIMW010000133.1, on the reverse strand, counting down.
CACCTCCCGGGTCAGTATCTTCGCGATGAGGGCGCTGCCGCCAAGGTATTGCCACTCCTCCTGGAGATTTTCGAACGCAACCGTTCCCTGCCGCAGATCCACCCT
>JAHIMW010000252.1 GCA_018896355.1 Pseudomonadota bacterium | reverse complement strand
TCGATATCCTGGAGCGGTTCCAAACGGATCCGCAGACGGAAGTGATCGTGATGATCGGCGAAATCGGCGGTACGGCGGAGGAAGAGGCGGCAGAGTTCATCCGGGGGCAGGTGACCAAACCGGTGGTCTCGTTCATCGCCGGGCGGACGGCCCCCCCGGGACGGCGGATGGGCCACGCCGGCGCGATCATCTCGGGCGGAAAAGGGACCGCTGAGGAGAAGTTCAAGGCCCTGGAGCGGGCCGGCGTCCTGGTGGAAAAGAATCCCGCCGAGATCGGTCGACGGGTACAGGAGATATTGAAGGCAAAAAAATAGGCATGTGCCTGCCGTACTGGGAACTGATGTTTGAGGAGGCGTTTTCGATTTCGGCATAAGGTGCGCCGCCCGCGGCCCAAGGCGGAGTTACCCACAGCCTCCCTATACTCCCATCGCGAAAAAGGAAGTTCTTATCAATTCAATTAACATATCATACACTTGCAAGCGGTAAGCCTATGAAAATTTCTTTTTCTGCAATTGCCATGCTTCTCATGCTGTACGGCTGTGGCGGCAGTATCACATCAACCTCATATCGGGAAAACCGGATTGCCTGCACCAACAGCCAAGGCATCATCGAAACGAGCACAGATGCCAACGGCAACGAAATTGAAATCTGCAAATACCAAGAGGCGGCCATTTCCGACGACGGGACGCATACACTGACCATCGAATGCCCACTGAAAGATTTCTTCAACGGGCAGTGCAATGACGACTACGGCGAGGACGTCAATTACACGTCCGATCCTCCGGTGGGGACGTGTCCAACCTGTCCGAAGACCGTCCGGGAAATGCTTGACGACCAGATGACCGATATCCTGCTGAAGCTGGACAATACCGGCTACACCCACAATTCCCACCGCGCGCCGAACGAAAGCAGCACCTTCGACCTGCATCCGGATTACACGGCACTGAAAAACCAGACAGAGACCAACCCGATCAGCAAATACGACCTGTTCCTCGACTGCTCTGGCCTGGTAGGTTATTACGTGCTGCAGGGCATTGCCGAATCACTGTTTGAAAAAATTCCGAAGAACTATTCCTGCACACGGCCACTGGCTGCCGATTTTGTCGATCTGGCAGAGAGTTCTGCCGCGTTTGCCGGCACGGAAGCAACGTCCACCGCCACCGCCTGCTGGAGCCGGGTCGAACACATCAAGTACGCGAAGCCAGGCGACGTGATCGCCTACCGGCATGACGGACTGAATTTCGAGAACAAACTCTGCCCTGATGGCCGCACGGTCAATCAGGAAAAGGACCACAAGAGTACAGGCCACGTGATGTTCGTTCACGACTGGCCCTACCGCAGCACCGAGAAAAAGGACGACAACATCACCTACAAGACGATCACCTTACCCAACGGTCAGACATTGCAGGTCGTCGACCAGGACAACCGCCAGTATCAGTGGATCGTGCAGGTCGCCGATTCGACCAACGCGACACACACCGCCGACAGTCGCAAGAAAGGCGCGGGCAATTCGGTGTACGGTTCAAACACCTATCATGCGTGGATGGCCGGCGCCGAAGGCTATGTGCAGCTTTGCGCCGACGGCAGCTATCATCGCGATTGCAGCGCGCACAGTACGAGCCGTGATCCGAATGTCAGCAACATTATGATCGATGCCCCGACAGACAGCAACCATCCGTACGGCTATCACCCGACGGGCGTCGGCGCGGGCAAACTCTACGTAAACGATTCGATGGACGGATACCGCGTGCGCAAGAGCCACAGCATTACCAAGGCGACTGTTGTCCTACTGCGACCGGTGCCGTGTGATTAATCCTTTGTGCGGTTTTTGCCCTCGGCGCCGAGGGTGTACAGGTCGGCACACGGTTTTTGGCTTCCGACGAGAGCCCTACCGGCGAGGAAAGCGAACATCCGCCGCTCACCTCCTGTTCTCAAATGGCCTTCCATCCAAGAACAGAAAAAGCGGACAAACCATTTGCTACAAAACCGGACAAGTCTATTTGCTCTTGACACAGAGGTAAAATCCTCTTGACACAGAAGACCATTCTTCGTATACTCCGACCGTCAAAAAGCAATGTTTTATCAATAGTTATTCTCATATCCCGACAAGGGGGAATGGATGGACCTTACATTTTCGCCTTGGCTCGTCTGGTTCTTGGCTGGCATTGCCATCATGCTCGCCGAGCTTGCCGTTCCCGGCTTTGTGATCTAAAGCGACGGGCGAAGGAATCAGTAAGGTGGCCGCCGCCATTAAGGATGACGGCGGAATCGAAGCGCTTAACATGCGGCTGGCGGAACAGTATATTGTACAGTTCGGCAACCTGGCCAAGATGACCAACACGATTATCATGCCCAGCAACGTAGCCGACGTCGCCGGTCTCATAGCCACGGCTATGTCCACGGTGAAGGAACTCAAATAGAATGACCAGATCTATAAGAAGACACAAAAGTATTCATCGGCCACTTTCCTTAAAAACAGCCGTATCCCTACTTTCATTGATGATCAACACGCCATAGCCCGCAACAAGATCATGGTTATCGACGGGGAAATTGTGATTACAGATAGCTTCAATTTTACGAAGGCCGCTGAAGAAAAAACGCCGAGAATCTATTGATTATCAAGGAGAAGGCATTGGCCAAGATTTATATTGAAAACTGGGAGAAGCATAAAGGACATTCGGAGAGTTATTAAGGGGAGATAATCATTACATCCGGAGGTGCAAGATGAAAAAGATATTGGCGATCAGCCTTTGTCTCTTTGTTGTAGTGCTCGTCGCGATTTATTTCCTATTGCCGGAAACGCTGTTCAATCTGGCTGTGAAGGCTGGAAGACATTCTGCGGGCTTGACCAAAAAGGAGATCCAGGTTGACGATCACAAGATCGTGTATCTGGAGGGGGGGAAAGGGCAAACGATATTGCTGCTCCATGGCTTTGCCGCCAATAAGGACAACTGGATACGATTCACAAAATACCTGACGGGTGACTACCATGTAGTGATTCCTGATATTCCGGGTTTTGGTGAAAGCTCTCAGATACAAAATCAAAAATATGCTGCTGAAAACCAACTGAAGCGCATTGAACGGTTTACAGAGGTGCTGAAACTCGAAAAGTTTCATGTGGTGGGAAATTCCATGGGAGGGATGCTTGCCGCAATGTATGGAGCAAAATATCCCCAGAAGGTTTTAACACTGGCGTTGTTGGCTCCTGGTGGCGTTGGCTCTCCAAACCCTAGTGAGGTGGCCATTCTTTTACAGAAAGGCACAAACCCTTTACTGACCGGCAATACAGAAGATTTCGATAGATTGATAAGATTATGCTTTGTAAAACCGCCATTCATTCCTGCCCAGTTTAAAAAAGTCTTGGCTGCTGATGCGATCGCACACAGAGATTTTAATAAAAAGATATGGGACGATATGATGGGGAACCTCACAAAGGAGGCATTATCTTTAAAGGAAAACTTACTAAAACCCTATTTACCTGAAATTCAGGCGCCGGTGTTGATTATCTGGGGTGACGGAGACAAGATTCTGAATGTGGGAGGCGTATCGGTTTTGGAAAAGAATCTGAAAGATTATAAAACAGTCATCATGAAAGAAACGGGGCATACCCCAATGTTGGAAAAACCAAAGGAAACGGCATCATACTATGTGAGCTACCTGAAGGGGAAAAAGTAAGGATGGATAGATGAACTTCAAAATCTCAAAATCGTACCTGTCTTTCAAGACCAGTGGCGATACCGACATTATTGACATAACACCCCAGGTATCCCAAAAAGTTGCTGAGTCAGGCTTGACAGAAGGGCAGGTTCTTATTTTTGTGCCGGGCTCAACTGCGGCTGTAACGACTATCGAATACGAAAGTGGAGCAGTTGGCGATTTAAAAGCGGCCATCGAACGCCTTGCGCCAACCGGCATCCCATATAGACATGACGCCAAGTGGGGTGATGGGAATGGTTATGCCCATGTACGGGCGGCACTGCTGGGGCCTTCTTTGACCGTTCCTTTGATCCAGAGTCGTCTCGCTCTGGGAACATGGCAACAGATCGTGCTGGTCGATTTTGACAATGAGCCGCGAGATCGAAAGGTCCTGGTTAGTATTTCGGGAGGTTGAATGATTTTCAAGGCTATTGAATTTGCCACGAGAGCCCATGCCAGGCAATATCGAAAAGGGACAAAGATCCCCTATATTGTTCATCCACTCGGCTGGATTAAGGTTGCGAAAGAAAGCTTGAGAATAGCTCCTGATTCAAGTAGGAAGTAGTCATCAGATTCCGCGCAGTCGATGGGATCGGAAACGCATTTGGGCGGCTATTTTTGGATATATCTGAAGAACACCCTCCCAGACCTTCCATAATCGTCCAATGAAAGAGAAGATCAAATGTTGCTGTCAATGATTCGATTTCTTTTTCTAAATGTTTACTGAATTCGCTAACTTTGATGTGAATAATTACCTCATAGTCAGGCAGTCTAAACTCAATGCTTTCCATTATGGCAATCACCTAAAATATATTCCCTCAAAGGATTTCCGTGCAGGTCTTGATGTCCATCTGTGGATCGAGGAGTGCAAAGAGCCTACCCATGGATGTCATCAGGTTTGCCGAATGTAATTTGAAAGCATCTCTGTCGGCGTATTTCTCATATATCACTATTGTTGTGCTGTTTCCTTCGCCCTTCACAGTATGCGGGATATATACCAGGCACCCAGGTTCGTTCTTCATCATTTTGGGAATATCTTCCTTCAATATCTGGATGGCCTCATCCATTTTTCCCTCTTTAACCTTGAGCGTGGCTATTATGGTGTACATGGGCTTCCTCCTTGTGGGTTTCATTTACATCTGATTCACTTATCATATCCTCATAGTAGGCATCCCCATGTTTGTCAAGACCATTAACTTGATAACCCTAATGGGGTCCGATGTAGATCAAAAAAAGGAATGAACCAGCTTTAATCTTTCAGTGGTTTAAGTAGGTATTCAAGTCCATTGACTTGAGCTTGCGCAGTAGTCAAATGGTTCTATCTCCAGTTCCCCATCGTGCCACCTTTCCGGAAGATCTTTGCATTGGCAAGCACAATACCGCTAATTATCAGAAACATCCCGACGATCTGGATGATAAAGATCGGCTCACCCAGTACCAAAAATGAGAGGCAAACCACCATAACCAATTCAAAGGTGGAGAAAATGGATACGTAGCCGCTACCGACTTCCCTGATGGCACGGAAATTAAAGGCATAGGCGAAGGCTGTCGGGATGAGGCCAAGGAATAGTCCAATGAGAAGCTGATTTTGCTGCAGTTCAAGGATCTTCAATGGGTTATGAAAGAAGCTGAAGGTCACCCCGGAAAATAACGCCATGTAGAAGGTCATGATCAGGGGTTTTTCTCCCCGTAGAAAGAGCTGTGCCACGATCAGATAGGCGCTATAGATAATCATGGCCGTTGCTGCATACAATATCCCCTTCCCATTTAACTCCTGGATAAAGGCATCACAGAAGACCAGGGAACACCCGAAGACAGTCAATCCCAATGAGACGATAACCGCCCTGCTCATTCTCATGTGAAAAAAGAGGCTGGCATAGATGGTCACCACGACCGGGTAGAAATAGATGATAAGCGACGTGGTCGAAGCAGGAATATACCGCAACGCCTTCAAGAAAAAGATGCCCGATAAGCCATGGAAAAAGGCCCCCAAAATAGCCGTCTTAACCAGGGTCGCTCCGTTTACCATGAGGGAATGCCGATCGGTAACCAAAATATAGGCGAACAGCATTACGGCGCCGAAGAACCAGCGGTTCTGGAGCAGTCCCAACTCATCCATACCGGCCCGATAGCCCAGCTTGTACAGGATGGGCAGAAGGCTGATGGAAATGGCGGCAATGAGTGAGAAGATTAGGCCCTTGATGAGTTTTTCTCTCGTTACCTCCACTCTCGTCACATCCTTTAAGATGGGGTTTGATGCAATTGGCCTTGAGTTTGATTTCGCAGGCTACTACGATTATTATCGACAGAAAGCGATCATTAATTTCTGCTCAGACAATCTGGTTTCCATAGGCAATCGTTCTCGCATTCATCCTTTGCGTGATAACAAGGCGAAAGACCTTCCCTAATCTGAATATCCCTGATTATGTCCTGCTTTGAACGACCCACTTTAATATTAACGCCCCATTTTTTTGCAATGGCTCGAATCTCTTGCATCTTCATGGAAATATCTCCTGGTTGTTTTTCGTTACCGCCCGGTTTCCGAATTCTTCGTCAGTATTTCAAGTAATTTTCAATCTTGCGACCATACATACGATCCCTTCATAACTCTTTTTATCTTGCCAAATTTTTCAGCATCGCGGATTATTCCTCCGATCCCGGAGTCGGATAGTCCAAATTTCTCTTTCAGTGATGCAAGTGTAATTTCCTTTGGTTTCTGTGCGACGATTTCAACCACTGTCCGTTCATGGCCTGGCATCCCCACTTTCCGGATATATTTCCTCAGCGGCGGTCTTTTTGCCTTGAATTCATGAGGAATTTCCTGAATGGAGGATTTTAATGCCGGTGACAATTGGGGAACTTCAGATAGTTCATGCCCTGTTACCTCAGCACCTGTTTGAGATTCTTTCACTTTTACATCTGATATGGGTTCCTGGTTTGCTTTTGTCATTCTCGATACCATCTTTCTTTTCACTCCAAAACTTTTGATCATTAGATCCTGGATCTTGTCAAAATTCGATTCTATGAAGGATTCCGAACCCTCCATCTCGATTTCCTTAGTCAAATAATTTAATTTTATGCTGGACATAAAATTGCCCCCTTTGTCTGCTTTTATATTGTGATCACTAGGGTTTTTAAAACAGATAATCCTGGTTACTCACTTTGCGACCCGGCATATATCATGAGGTTATGGTCAATACAATATAAAATGCATGCACCGTTGGCTGATTTTTCCTTCTCGCTATAATCATTCCGGTATTCAGGTCGATTTATGTGGTTTTATGTTTGTACCAGGAATGTCCCCTATGCTATGCTTTTAACGTTCTCCTCCACCGGTCCCGGTTCTGCGATATCTGAGCCTGCGTTCGGAGCGACCGTTTTTAGATTGGCCTTCTGCTGCTTAGCCATGATGCGCTTTGCCGCCTTATCCATCTGTTTTTGCTGCCTTGCTTTTTCTTTCCCCTGCTTGCCGAAGTTGTACATGGATTTTCCCATTTTGAAGCTCCTGTTTTCATCTTTTTACCGTTCTCACAACAAAGACGAGAACCACTTATGCCGTCTTGTCTTTTACTGGAGTCCATCATTTAAGATCTGGTCTACTAAGGGTGGCTATCACCACGAAGACCCTGTGATCATTCTTTCGTTAACATCCAGTAGAATAGACTCAATACGAGCATCGCAGTATCTCGTCGATTTGATTCCAATCCGAGCATTGCAGCATCTCGATGGTTGTAATCTAATGCTGATCATCACTGATGTCAAGAGGTGCGTCAAATATCGATATAAAAAGTTGATAAAAGGGAAAAAGACCTTTAGAATGGCGCATCTTGAAATCAGGCAAACATAAGGAGGCGGTTATGTCGTATCAGGACCTTTACCGTGAATTGTCAAAAAAGGTTGGCACAGAACACTCACAAATTGTTCCAGAAATATGGAAAACGGTCAGTACTCCAGAAGAGGCAACGCTGCTTAACGTTCTCCCTGCGACTATAGAGGATTTGGCCCAACGTTTTGAAAAATCCCAGGAAGCAATTACCGGCATGCTTCAGGTGTTATTTTATAAAGGGTTGGTCTTTAAAGTGAAACGAGAAGGAAAAATCGTCTATCACATGCATGAGCACTGATCCAACAATTCTTATCAGGAGGAATATGAAGCATGGACTTCGAGACAATATTGAAAAACAGGCGCTCCATCAGGGATTTTCAGAATAAGGAAGTACCTTTACCAATCCTGAAGGAAATCATTCAGGATACGTGTCTTGCCCCGACAGCAAGTAACGGTCAGCCGTGCAGGTTTATCATCATCCAGAACCGTGATTGCATCAAGAAACTCTCCAATGAAAGCAAGAAAAGCCTCCTTGACGATCTTGACCGCAATCCCAATTTACCCTTGAAACAGTATGAGGCCGCGCTTCGCGATGAGCGGTTCAATGTTTTTTATAATGCGCCTTGCCTGGTCTTGTTTGTCGGGCCAAAGGATGTTTATTCTCTCGATGTTGACTGCGGCCTGACGGTGGCGTATTTTATGTTCTCCGCAACGTCAAGAGGACTGGGAACATGCTGGATCGGACTGGGGGCTCATGTCCGTGACAAGAAAATCCTGGATGAGATCGGAGTGCCATCGGGTTGCCGAATCGTTGCACCCATCATCATCGGTTATCCAGAGAGTATTCCTGCTGCATCCGAGAGGCATTCTCCGGATATTCTTAAGAGCATTTAAGGGGCAATGCCTTTGTATCAATTGACTTTAAGAGACTCTGGGATTTTGTGATAGCCCAATTTCCTATGGGCAGACATTCAATACATGGCCCCAGACACTGGAAACAGGTGGAGAAAAATGGTCTCTTTGCGGAGAAATCGAGTTTCAAGAATGCCTTCCAAAAAAGACGACGTCTGAGGCTGTCAAGCTGATGCATAATTAATTGGGGGTGAAAATGACCAAGGAAGAGATGAGAGATAAGGCCGTCCGGTTGATGATGATGAAGCGGTTTCATTGAAGTCAGGCTGTTCTTGCGGTCGGGCAAGAGAAGCTGGGGAAGAAAGACGGAGACGTGATGAAAGCCATGGGAGCCTTCGGCGGCGGGCTGGGAGGAAACGGAGAAGTCTGCGGCGCTGTTGTCGGGGCACTGGCGGTTATGGGGCTAAAGTTCAGTCGCGCATCGGAGGATGAGAGAGAGGATCCGAAGATGTGGTCCTATACCCATGAAGTTCTGGAACGATTCAAGAAGGAAATCGCCAAAAACCATGGGAGTATCCTCTGCGGCGAGATCGCACGGGTAAATTGGAAAGATCGGGAACAGGTCAGAAGTTTTTATAAGGGTGAAACTGTTCTAGAATGCGTGAGAATCGTGGGCGATACGGCAGTGCTTGTCGGGGAGCTTCTAGAACGTGCGATGGAACCTAAGGCGGTCAGGTTGCCAATGGCGGATGAATGATCATGTCCATTCCTGAATTGCTGAAAAATCAGATTCAATCCGGTTGCGAAGGAAATCGAGGTTGAGGGATCGGAATCATTTGTGAAGACCACTTTAGATAGGCTCTTGGCGATAATCTCCGGAGCAGTAAAAGAAAAAGTGAAGGTGAAACGTGGTGTGTATGGTGTAGTAGCCGCTCCTGTTGCGAGTCCGGAGAAAAAGACGGAGTAGAAACGCCAATGCCCTTATGCTTTAGAAAGTGGATCAATAGATGCTGAAGAGAAAGGCTGGCTGCCCGGGGAAGGTGTACGATTTATAAATCACTCAGCAGGAGGAATGTTATGGAGAGTTTGTGCCGAGATCTTAGGGAGGAACACGAGTCGCTGGATGGGATGGTGGCTCCTCTTGCGGAAACGGATTGGGATCGGGCCACGCCTTTTGGGGACTGGACTATCCGCGATGAGATTATTCATCTTGCCTACTTTGACGGTACGGCACGCCTCTCAGCCACCGACGGGGCGGCTTTTGCTCGGCATGTCGAGGAACTGATCAAAAACTATTCTCATTTTGAGGCCGATTATCTAAGCGCCGGCCGTTCAATATCTTCTTCCAACCTTCTTGCCCGATGGCGAGATGACCGGGAAGCCATGCTGGGCGCCCTTGCGACGCTTGACCCGAAGCAGCGTCTGCCGTGGTATGGGCCACCAATGAGCGCCAGATCATTTGTGACGGCACGTCTAATGGAAACATGGGCTCATGGTCAGGATGTTGCCGATGCCTTGAGGCGAGAGCGACCCGCAACGGACCGCCTCCGGCATATTGCGCATATTGGTGTAACCACTTTCGGATGGAGTTACGCCAACCGGGGCATGGCGGTTCCGAATGTGTCGGTTCGCGTGGAGTTGATGAGCCCCGGAGGGGAGCGGTGGAGCTGGGGGGCGGAAGATGCGAAAAATACCGTTCGCGGGGAGGCCCTCGATTTCTGCCTGGTCGTTACCCAGAGGCGGCATGTGGAAGATACGAATCTTGTGACATCGGGGGATGTGGCCCATGGGTGGATGAGGCTCGCCCAAACCTTTGCCGGTCCGCCCGAGATGGGGCCGGAGCCGGGCAAATTCCGAAAGATGGACCGGATTCTGTAAAGCAAAATGCCTAATGGAGACTGGCGAACATCAGAATCGTTAACGGTTCCTTGATGCCCTATGAAAAATCACAACCCATGTCATATTGCCAAATGAGAGCTTTGCACAACATCTGTTTTTGTCTTTGCGAGGAGGCAACAGCCGACGAAGCAATCTCATAAGTCACCATGATCAGAGAGATTGCCCCGGCGCATAAGCGCCTCGCAATGGCGGGATGTGGGTTGTGCAAAGGTCTCCAAATAGGTCAGTAAATGCCCCCCCCGTTAAAAATGGGTCACCCGTAAAAGACAAAAAGATAAGAAATGACGGGCACAAGCTTGTGTCTGCCCAGGAATTGAGAAAAGGCTATGTCTTTTTCCTCAGAATCAGAGAGCCCAGTGCGCCTGCGAAGGAGACTATCGCAGACAGGATAAAGGCATTGGTGAAAGTACCCGTCGCGTCCTTTATATATCCACCTATTGCAGGTCCCAACGCCTGGCCTATGCCGAAAAAGAGGGTAATAAAGCCGAGGCCTGCCGGCGCCAGTCTGCCGCCTACCGCATCACCAGAGGCTGCTGCCATAATTGTGGGTATTGAGAAAGCAGCAATACCGAACACTACTGCAGACACATAAAAACCGGTGTAATCCTTCCAGTAGGCCAGGATAATGTATGAGAGCGCGAGGGTGAGATATGCGATCACGGAGCCGTATCTCCTGCCGAGGACATCTGATATCCAGCCATAAATAACACCGCAAAAAATACTGAGGACGCCGAGCACGGCAAATATCCTTCCTGCGGCAACAGGAGCAACACCCATTTCTTTCGTAAGGTATGCAACAAAAAATGTGAGGTAAATGACATAGGAAAACCCGTACATGAAATAAACACAACCAAGCTTCCATATCTCCGGTTCCACCACCACATCTTTGAATGCAGAAAATAAGGTAACCTTGGGTCCGCCTTTTTGTCCCTCCTCTCCACCATAAATAGATAAACCTTTTTCTTCCGGGTTATTTCTTAAAAGCGCATAACAGACGAATGCAAGAAGAAAGACCGTAATGCCCAGCAAGAACCATGCATATCTCCATCCTTCCTTGCCGAAGGCCGATATAATAGGCGGGAGCACGATCCCGGAAAAAAAGAGTCCGATTCCGATACCAGCAGAAACGATGCCCGTTGCAAGACCTCTTTTTTTCATAACAAACCAGGCGGCAGGGAGAGCCATAATGGGGACATAACTCGCTCCATTTCCTGTTCCTGTGATGAGCCTCATAAAGAATGCGTAAATGAAGGAATTTGTAAACCCAGTGAGAAAAAGGCTTACACCCATTAGAAGAAGAGATATGAAGACAACTCTTCTTACCCCGAAACGGGCTGCAAAAAAACCTCCAATGATGGCGAGGCAGAGATACCCTATGAAGTTACCCGTTGCGATAGAGCCTAACTGCGTATAATTCAGCGCTAGACCATCCTTCATAGAGGGCAATATTACAGAATAGGACATTCTCCCGAAGCCATGGGCGAGGATTGTAACAAGCGCCCCTGTAAATGCAATAACCCACGCATAATGTAACTTCTTCATAAGTCCCTCCTTTAGATTCATTTTTGAATATTACGTGCATATTGTCAACAGTTTTCAGAATTCGCAGAAAATATTTTTTGTTCAGTTTTTACCTTAGAGGTAATTGCAAAAGTACCAATAAATCCCCTCCCCCCTGGCGGGGGAGGGTCAGGGTGGGGGGGGGGAGCTTGCCGTAAAATCTGCATGTTCCGCTTCACCCACCCCCTAACCCCCTCCCGTCAAGGGAGGGGGGACATATTTTGAAGAGCTTTGCAATTACGTCCTTATTGATGCCAAATATAAATCTTTAGAGTGGCTGATCGGACAAAATCACTGAATGCTGTTTGAAAGCAGTAGACGTGAACCACAAGAAAGATTATCGCCGGGGAGCGGGTAGTCGAACAGTTGATATCAAGCGAGGATATTGGGTTCTTCAATATCCTCGCTCTTTCAATTCCTTGTATGCAGGAATCCCTTTTCGTCCCCCCATCTGAGTGCTGACCGAAGCTGCTGCCCAAGCACCGAGGTCAAGGCATTTTTCTGCATCCAAGCCCTGAACGATGCCGTAGCTAACACCAGCATGAAATGCATCGCCGCAACCCGTGGTATCAATCGCCCTCGCCGGATAAGCGGGTTTTCTAATGACACGGCCATCTATCATAGCGATATATCCTTTCGCTCCCAATGTGAC
>JAHIMW010000132.1 GCA_018896355.1 Pseudomonadota bacterium | reverse complement strand
CTTTCGCAACCGCGGTGATCCGGACGTCGATGTTCTCATCGGACCGCCCCTTGTTCTCCAGGGTCAGCTCCATCTGGACGTTCTCCCCCCGGGCGACCGCGACGCCGGAATAATCGGTATAGACGGCGATCCCGCGTTCCGGCCGGTTGTCCCTCTTCTCCGGCTCCGCCGCCGTAACCAGTGCCGGCGCCAGAACCAGCAGGATGATCAAAATGAATGCAACGACCGACGATTTTCTCACACGCGTTTGGTGAACCATGACAACCTCCTAATATCTTTTCAGACTTGATGTCTTGACGGCGTTAACCGACAGATCCGTTCAGCGCGCATACCATAATGACGGATCGCCCTCCTGTCAAGCGGAGAAAATAAGGGGGGACAGCTCCCGATTTTTCGGGAGCTGATCTCCGCGTAAACATTTTACACCGCATGGGGACTCTACGCTTTTACCGCGACAGGATCACAATCATTCGAGGTAATTGCAAAAGTACCTCTATATCCCCTCCCCCCTGGCGGGGGAGGGCCAGGGTGGGGGGGAGATTACCATGAAATCAGCATATTGCAATTTCACCCACCCCCTAACCCCCTCCCGTCAAGGGAGGGGGAACATATTTTGAAGAGTTTAACAAGAACCTCATTCGTCAAAAAAAACGCGGCAGCGGCGGGCGAGGGCGAGGAGGCGCGGGAGACGCCCCGCCTCCTCGGTTACTGAAATGAGGTTTTCGAGGGCGGGGCGGATGTGGTTGAGAAAATGGGGTTTTTCGCGCTCCCGACCGAGGAAGCCGTAGGCGCCGAGGGCCTGCATCAGCCGCTGCGCGGAGGCGAGCAGAAAAAGTTCCCGGAAGGTCTCCCAGGGGCAAGGGGAGCCGGAAATCCCGTGATAATAGAGAAGGAGACCCTCCCGCTCCCCCTCCGGAAATGAGACGTAGGGATCGCAGAGGAGCGATCCGAGGTCGTAGAAGGGGTTCCCGGGGCGCATCCCCTGGAAATCGATCAAGACCGGTCCGCCGGCGCGGATCATCACGTTCTGCGACTGGAGGTCGCGGTGGACGAGAACAGGCGGCGTCGAAAGCAGCCACCCGGCCAAGGCCGAAAGCTCCGCCTCCAGGGCCTCACCCTCCGCGGCGGCGAGGTCGATCCGGCAGACGTTCCGGACGCAGTGCTCCCGGAAGTAGTCCCGCTCCCACCGGTAGAGGTTCGCATCGAAACCGGGCATCAGGCGGAGCCCGGCGGGAAGGCGATCCAGTGAAAATGATAGCATTTTCGCGGCGAGTGCGAGGGTCTTTTCGTAGAGGCCGCGGCGAATCTCCCACGGGGCGTCGCGGAGCGCGTAGAGGTCCCGGTCCCCCAGGTCCTCCATCAGGATCAGCCTCAGCTCCGGATCGTGGCCGTAAATCGCGGGAACGGTTACGCCGATTCCGCGCAGAAAGGAGGCGACGGCCGCATAGAGATCGTTTTCCTCGTACATCCGGCCGTAACGCATCAGGATTGAGGGCCTCCCGCCGGCCGCCGAAACGCGGAAGTAGTACCGGTCCGAACCGCCCTTCCCGACGGGGGTTAGCTCCACCGGCGTCCCGGCGGCGAGGCAGAGCGTTCGGTGGATTAAGGCGGATTCCCCCGGTGCGGCGTCAGCGATCCGCTCATACGCCGGGATATCGCCCACGTCCTCCCAACTACCGTCATCGATCACGGCGGAGGCGACCGATCCGGGCGCCTCCCGGATCATCGCCGCGAAGACCGGAATCGTCGATTCAGCCTTGCCGGGGATCAGCCTCCGGAGGAACCGCCTCTCCACGACGGAGATCCCCGTGAATAGGCAGCGCCGGACGCCTCGGTTCCCGAGGAGGTCTCTGAAATCGCAGATTTCGCCCCTCGCGTCGAGGCAGACGTTCCGCAGCGGGCCGCTGCTTCGGAGGGCGAGGGTGACCTCACGGCCCCCTGCCGCATGGGCAGTTAGAAGCCGCTCCAGCGGAAGGTCGGAGAGAATGTCGCCGTTGTAAACCAGGATCGTCTCCCCTTCTTCGAGGAGGTCTTCGATATTTTTCATCCCGCCGGCCGTGTCGAGGAGAACCGGTTCATGGCGGAAGAGGATCGGCGTCCCCCGCCAGTTTCCGTCCGGAAAGGCCTCGTCATAGGCCGCCGCGCAGTGGTGGGTGTTCACGATGAACCGCCCAACGCCGATCGAAAGGCAGTGGTCCATCGCAAAGGTGATCAGCGGGCGGCCGCCGATGGGCAGCAGCGGCTTGGGGCAATTCTGCGTCAGCGGGCGGAGGCGCGTCCCGAGCCCCGCCCCGAGAATAAAGGCCGTGCGGATCTTCACAGGCGTCATCTCATGCCCCATTCCTTCTTTCTGCTTTCTGGGGTCAGGTCTTTTATTTTGGCATTTTGTGCATAAAACGCACAAAACACCAAATTAAAAGACCTGACCCCCTAATACCCTAATACCGCTTCACCAGCGCGGCGCCCTGGAAATAGTGGCGGAGGATCTCCTCCGCCCCGCACCCTCTCTCCGCCATCACGGCGGCGCCTATCTGGCAGAGGCCGACGCCGTGGCCCCAGCCCGCGCCGTAGAGGGTAAAGCGCGAAGGAACACCGGATGAGTTACGCTCCGTGGAAACGATGAAGGCGCTGCTCATCAGATGACTCGGCGAGAGCCAGCGGCGGATCTCCAGCTCTTTCCCGACGACGACCGAGGCTTTGCTCCCCTCGACCCCGAGACGCCGGATCCGGCTGGAGGGGCCGCGTTCGAGGGGTGTGATGTTCTGTAAAACGCCGAAGTCGATCCCCGATTTTTCGCGCAGGATT
>JAHIMW010000229.1 GCA_018896355.1 Pseudomonadota bacterium | reverse complement strand
AAGGCTGTCTCCCTGAAAAGACCAGCCGCCGGATTACCGGAATCCACAGATCAGCCGCCATACTTTGTCCATGAAACGGCATGGATCGATGACGGTGTAACGATTGGAAACAGCACCCGTATCTGGCATTTCTCTCACATACTCGGGGGCTGCGCGATTGGAGAATACTGCAACATAGGCCAGAATGTGGTCATCGGACCGGACGTCACCATCGGAAAAGGATGCAGGATTCAAAATAACGTTTCCATCTATAAAGGCGTCACCCTGGAAGATGACGTCTTCTGCGGACCGGGCATGGTCTTTACGAACGTCTTTAACCCCCGCGCCCACATCCGGCGCATGTCCGAGGCCAGGCCGACCCTTGTTAAAAAGGGCGCAACGCTGGGCGCGAACTGCACGATTATCTGTGGAAACGCCATCGGAAGCCATGCCTTCGTCGGCGCGGGGGCCGTGGTCACCCATGACGTCCCTGATTATGCCCTGATGGCGGGAAACCCGGCGAGGCAGATGGGGTGGGTGTGCCGTTGCGGAAACAAGCTGGATAAGAATTTTCACTGCGAGACATGTGAGCTTACCATCAGGGATCTTTCGATGACGCAGCATCTTTAATCTCTCAGGGTAAATTCCCCGCTGCTTGCGGCGGGGAGGTTCATTCTATGCTCAATCAAAAAATATTGAGGGCGGGGGTGCGATTTGATTCAAGGTAAACAGATCCTGATCACCGGAGGAGGCGGGTTTATCGGATCGCACCTGTGCGAGCGATTGGCGCCGCATAACCGGATCGTAGTCTACGACAATGGGCATCGCAATGCCATCCGCTACACCCGGTTATTGGATATGCCTAACGTCACTCTGGTCAAAGGGGATGTTCTGGACGCGGCTGAGTTGCAGCGGGCCATCGATGGCTGTCAGATCGTCGTACATTTGGCAGCCATTGCCGGCATTGATACCGTAATCAAAAAGCCTATCGTCACGATGAACGTCAACTTGATGGGCACCAAGAATGTCCTGGACGCAGCAATCGCGATAGGTGGAGTGACGCGCTTCATAGACTTTTCAACCAGCGAGGTGTACGGGCCTTACGTCTACCGTGCCGACGAGAATGGCCTGACCACCCAGGGGCCGGTCGGCGAGATGCGCTGGGCTTACGCGGTCAGCAAGCTGGCGGCTGAGCACCTGACGCACTGCTATTGCGAAGAATATGGCATGCCTGTGGTTACAATCCGGCCATTCAACATCTATGGCCCCCGGCAGGTGGGTGAAGGAGCGATCCACCGCTTCATCGTGGCGGCCATGCAGAGGAGCCCTATGACCGTCTACGGCGATGGCAATCAGATCCGCGCCTGGTGTTACATCGACGACTTTATAAATGGCGTGCTCCTAACTTTGGAAAAAGAGGAAGCGGTTGGTCAGGTATTCAACATCGGCGATCCCAAGCAGACGACCTCGATCCTGGGTCTGGCGGAGCACATCGTCAGGCTGACAGGCAATCATACGCAAATTCAGTTCGGCGAAGCGACTATGCCCGATGTGCAAGTACGCGTACCCTCGATCCACAAGGCCAGGCAACGTCTGGGGTTCGAGCCGGTTGTCGGCCTGGAGGAGGGGCTATCACGGACAATCGCCTGGTACGGGGAACATAAAGAATGACGCTACGCCTGATTGTTCCCGGCGCCTCTGGTTTCATCGGGCGTAATCTGATCCTTGCTGCCCCGACCGACTGGGAAGTGGTCGCTGTGTACCATAACAGCCGCGATTTTCCAACGTGGGTCGAACAGAACAACCTGCCGCAAGTAACCGCCGTCAGTTGTGACTTGACCGATGAGGCGGCGGTGCGTGAGTTGGCGCGACGGGTGGGGACGCGGTTCGATGCCTGCGTCTTCCTGGCCGCCAATGGAGACCCGGCATACTCCGTCGAACACCCCTTCCTTGACTTGCAAGCCACCGTGGTTACGCTGCTGCATTTCCTGAGCCACTTAGAGATCGACAGATTGATTTACTTTTCCTCGGGGGCGGTTTACGATGGACTGCCAGGCCCCGTTTCTCCGGCTGTAACTGTTTCTCCCCGACTGCCCTATGCGATTACCAACCTGGCCTGCGAGCATTACGCGCAGGCGTTTACGCACCAGGGACGGGTTGGGCAGTACGTCAATCTGCGTTTCTTCGGTGCTTACGGACCTTATGAACCTTCGCGCAAGCTCTATACCCGGCTGGTGCGTCGCTTTGCTTTCGAGCGCGTGCCGCAGTTCACCGTCAGGGGTGACGGACGCAACTACATTGACGCGATGTACGTGGAAGATGCGATCCGTGGTGTCCTGGCCGTTCTGGAAAGCGACCAGGGGAACCTCACAGTAGACTTTTGCAGCGGAGCGCCGCTGACGATCAACGAGCTGGTGGAGGTTGCCGCCCGTACCTTCGGCATGGCGGATCTCGAAATCGAACACACCGGGCAGGTGCCGGAATACATCAACTTCTCTGCTTCGAAGGAGGCGATGGCTCAATGCTTTCGTTTCCGTCCCCAAATACCTCTGGAGGAAGGGCTGCAGCGGTTCGCCGACTTTTTGAGACGCAGAGAGGAAGCCCCTCATGGTTGAACCCGTCGTCGTGATTGGAGCAGGCCCTGCCGGCATATCGGCGGCCTGGCAACTGGCTAAACGCGGCATCCCGGTCGAGGTTATTGAACAGGACAGCGTGGTCGGCGGCCTGGCGAAAACGATCTCTCATCGCACTGGTCTGCGCTACGACTACGGCCCGCACACGTTCCACATCCGCGAGACGGAGTCCAGCCGCCGGGTCGTGTCCGAGGTGCAGTCCTTGCTCAACGGTCAATACCGTTTGCTCGACCGCGGCACACGCCTCTATCTGAAGGGTAAGTACTTCGTCTACCCGCCCGAGATGTCCGAGGCAGTGCGCAAGGTCAGCCTGGGATTAGGGCTGCGGATCGGATGGGATTACATGTATGCCGCACTGCGCTACGCCCTCAACCCGGCCAAACATGAGGACTCGTTCGAGGACTGGGGGGTGCGCAACCTGGGGCGTACGCTTTATGATACCTTTTTCGGACTCTATTCCGAAAAGGTTTGGGGTATTTCCATGTCGCAAGTTTCTTCGCGCCAGGCGCACCGCGTGGCCAAGTTGAATCTGAAGAACATCATCCTCCGTATGTTCAAGTTCAAGGCCGACCCGGAGACGTACTTCATCCAATACTTCTACCCCCACAGCGGTATCGGCAATCTATACCAGCGGATGGCGCAAGAGGTGCAATCGCTGGGTGGAACCGTTCACCTGAACGCCACGGCCACGCGCATCGAGACCGATGGGCAAAAGGTGCGCGCGGTGGCCTTCGAACAGGCCGGCAGGGAACGCGTCATCTTCTGCCAGGGACTGGTCTCCACGTTGCCTCTGTCGGTGGTCACGCCGATGTTTGCTCGGGTGCTCTCGCCGACGACACTGGAGATGGCAGAAAAATTGGACTATTGCAGCCTGATATTGGTCTACCTGGTGATCAACCGTCCCCGCGTAACCGATTATCACTGGTGTTACCTGATCGAGCCCAAGTTCAGGTGTAATCGTTTCTCTGAGCAGAAGAACGTCAGCCCGGAACTGCTGCCCGAGGACAAGACAGTGTTGTGCTTCGAGGCCAGTTGCCGGCACGAAGACAATCTCTGGCGAACGACAGACGCGGATCTGGGCAGGATGGCAATCAAAGACCTGGTACAGATGGGCATTTTGCGACCGGAAAACGTGGAAGAGCACTTCGTCACGCGCATCCGGCACGCTTACCCGATCTACCGGTTGGGGTTTGAACGGGTATTGTGTGCCCTGTTGAGCGAGCTGCATCAGGTGCGGAACTTTTATACCATCGGGCGGCACGGGCTGTTTATGAACAACAGTATGGACGACAACGTGGAAATGGGTATGCGCCTGGCCGCGCACATCGCGGAGCGCGAGGCGCGCGAGATTTGGTGGCAAAGTGTGCTCCGGTGGACTCAATTGGAAGGAGTGGCGGCGTCTTGAGCCATGAGCGAACACTCCACGAGCGGGTGGCTCAAAAGGAGAGCCACGAAGCCCAGACGCGGGGGGTCGTGGGGTGGTTTTACCGTACCTACGTTAGCGCCACGCGCTCGTTCCTGGCCCGTCATCCGGGAGCGCGCGTGCTCGAAGTCGGCTGCGGCGAAGGGGTCCTGTTGCGTGACTCAGGTTTTACGCCGGTTCAACTGGACATCTCGATGACCCGGCTGTGCAAAGCGCAGGCTACAGGCAACCCGCTGATCTGCGCCGATGGGATGGATCTGCCATTTGCCGACGCCAGTTTCGACGTCGTGTTGCTGATTGCCGTGCTGGAGCACGTCAGCCAACCGGAGCGGATCGTGGACGAGATGTGGCGGGTGCTAAAACCTGGCGGGGAAGCCGCCATCCTGACGCCCAACGATGCATGGATGAGCCTGGGGCGTCTCATATTGCTCAAATGGCCGCCACGCTACCCTGATCATCTCTCGTGGATTCCTCCGCAGCGCGTCCGGCGCATGGCCGGAAGGCGCTTCAGTGTGGAGGAGGCGTTCGCGCTGCCGGTCAAATGGCTGCCGTTCGCTCTGAATATGTACTACTGGGCCACATTGCGCAAACGATGAGGAGGAGAATGGAAATCCTTCAGTCCAACAGAATCAACCTTTTCATTCAAACGCTTCTCGCCGTCGCGATTCTCCTGCTGTACTTCATCGTAATCGTCATCGCACTGACACCCCCATCGCCCGCGATGCCCTGATCCATCATCTGGCCGTTCCCAAACTCTGGCTGGTGAATGGCGGATTCTATGAAATAAAATGGGCGGATTTCTCCTACTATCCTATGAATATCGACCTGCTCTACCTCATCTCCCTCTATTTCAACAACGACATCCTTCCCAATTTTATCCATATGGGATTCGGGATCGGAACGGCATGGATTATTTACCGCTATCTCAATCGTCACTTCACTCGAGTTGCGGGGCTGCTGGGAGTTCTTGTCTTTGTCAGCACGCCGATCGTCTTGCGGATGTCGACCGTGGCCTACGTTGATCTCGGCCTGGCCTTCTTTACTACGGTAAGCGTCCTCGCTTTTATTCACTGGCGCACTGGGTCGTATGAAGGATTCAAATGGCTTTTGATCTCTTCCATCGCCATGGGGCTGGCTTTGGGAACCAAGTACAATGCCCTGATTGCCTGGGTTTTTCTGTCGTTCTCCGTCGTTTTCTTATATTCCAGGGACACGGGGGAACAGTGGCGGGCGATCCGGTACGGGCTCATCTTTTTTCTCGTTTCTCTCTGCCTGTTTTCTCCCTGGCTCATAAAAAATCTGATCCTGACCGGCAATCCTCTGTATCCACTCTTTAAGGGATTATTCACCGCCGGAATAAACAATGTTGCCCCTGACGGAAGCGCCCGTTCCATGGTTTCCGGGGCGGTTTACATGGGGATGTTCAGGCTCAGGGAAATGCTCTACGGCGAGAGCTTCTGGGAGACGCTGCTGATCCCGGTCCGTTTTTTTTTCCAGGGAGAGGATTATTCAGGCCGCTACTTCAACGGCGTCCTGAATCCGATTCTGATTCTCCTGGTTCCCTTCGCATTCATGAAAAGATCTCTCCATGGCGACAAGCTTTTTTTTGTGCTCTTTTCCGTTTTTTTCATTCTTGCGTCCTTTTTTCTCGATCAACTGCACATACGCTATATCCTGCCGGCGATCCCCTTTCTCGCCATTCTGACCGTCATGGGCATCATGAATATCTTTGCCTGGACATCGGAAAAGAGAGGGCCGTCCAGGTCTGTTTATGTGTCTATCATCCTGTTGTTCCTGCTTATGCTCGGGGCCGGAAATGTTATTTATCTGAATAAATATTTTCAGGGTCTTCAGCCGGCGAATTATGTTCTCAACCTGGAGACGAGAGATGCCTATCTGAAACGCCACATCAGAAGTTATGCGGCCATCGGTTACATCAACAGCCATACTCCACCCAATGCCAGAATCAGGCTGCTGTTTCTGGCGAGACGCGGTTATTATCTGAATCGGATCTATGAGGACGATGCAACTTATGGGATGGATGTTATGCGTGGGCTCGCGGCAAATGCCGGCGAAGAAGGATCTTTTCGAAAGTACCTTGGCTCTCTTGGCTGCACTCACCTGCTGATACGCATGGATTTATTCAATAAGTTTCTGCGGGATAATTATCCCCCGGAAACGATCGATCTATTATTGCGGCTTTTGGACACAAAAACGGAAATGATCTATCATGCAGACGGCTATGCGGTTTATCGGCTGATCCCGCCTATGTAACCTCGAAATCCGCCTGATTCTCCGTCATTTGAAGGTTTTAGTCATGTCTTTGCCTTTGGTTTGGGAAGGCACGACTCCCCGTTTCCGTTGCATCTCCAAGGCTATTCTTAGATTTTTTTTAGCCAGAACGTGACCCGGCTCTGCCTTCAATGCCCATTGAAATTCTTGAATGGCACCTCCAATATTTCCAGTCTGTGCCAGGAGAGCGCCTAAGTTGTTATGAGCATCCGAGAAATTCGGCGATATTTTCAATGCCTCTTTATAATGAAAAAACGCTTCTTTATCTTTTCCCTGTCGAGCATATTCAAGTCCTAAATTACTGTGCGCTATATAATTCTGCTGAGTCACTGCAATTGCATGTTGAAAAAG
The DNA here is from genome assembly GCA_018896355.1 of Pseudomonadota bacterium. Taxonomy (GTDB): domain Bacteria; phylum Desulfobacterota; class Syntrophia; order Syntrophales; family UBA5619; genus UBA5619. Next base: position 348 of record JAHIMW010000229.1, on the reverse strand, counting down.
AGTCATGCTATTTCTCCAAATTTGCACCTGTAACCAGGATGTGCTCATTAAAACAAAACAAGTCACCGTAGCCGACACAATAATAACGATTTTTTTCAAATGCCACTCTTTAAGAAGATCAGGGATGCCCCAGGCAACCATAATAAAAAGGCCGATGAGGGGTATGTATGTGTATCGATCGGCCATAACCTGAGCGCCGACTTGGATAATTCCAATCACTGGAATCAATGTGCCAAGATACCAAAACCAGCCAATAAATAAGTAAGGATAATCTTGGATAAAACACAGAACAATGACCGTAATGATAACAAGTATTACAATAGAAAAAAGGTAACACTTTAGCTCTTT
>JAHIMW010000253.1 GCA_018896355.1 Pseudomonadota bacterium | reverse complement strand
ATCCCAAAAATCCTCCGCCGTTACTTTCTCTACGATCGGAAGCTTCTTGCCGATCTCAGCCGCTGTGCCTGGGAATCCCTGAAAGTCTTTGTCCAGGATGCGGTGGGGACACCTTGCAGCAAGGTGTCCCCTTGATCCCATTCCCGGCGCCGTCATCGCTGTCCAGAGCTTCGGCGATTTTGGGGACATGATGCCGCATCGTGTCCCCATGAATGCGCCGCTGGCGATCTTCAGCTTCAAACACACGCTGATACGATCTACGGCAACCCCGAATACTCTTGGGATGCCTATATCCATGCATAACGCCTCATCAAAAAAGGCGTGCCGGAGAGGTTTGCCTGGATTGTGCTCAAAGCTTGTCCCCGCGGAGGCGGGGAATGCCATCTTGCCGGGTGGCTCGACGAAAAGATGGGATGATTTTTCAAAAGAGCCGCCACCGCTCCATCTTTCTTACCCTACCGCATAGCCGGCCCCTGCTTTTCGATGGAAAATAGATGCAAAATATTTCTTGACAAGCCAAAACAGCCCCCCTATACTCCCCCCGTCGAAAAGCAATGCCTTATCAAAACAGCCTGCTGCCCGTTCCTCTGCTGCATCTGATCATTCAATATGGTGAAAATATTCTCGGTGAATTTTTCGACAAATATCTGGAGCAGACTTTAAAAAACTATTTTTCTTACAAGGTTGCGTCTGATGATCAGTTCAGAAAATGGCTTGGCCTCGGGATGGGCTTTTCCAATCTGACAAAAGCATCCATGTCGTCTCTCCCGGCATTCCAATCTTTTTTTGATCTTTTTCGCGATGCAGAGAAACCCGCCGGCAAGGAGGAGACCTAAATCCGCGACAGCTTTTCATGTTCCTGAATTGTGAACGATGCCGATGGCACAGACCGTAAACCAGGACGGGATGAATGTCAAAGGAACTTTTATGCCGCTTTTTTAACATCGGCGACAAAGGGATGATAGATTGCCCGCTGCATACTTGCCGGATAGCGTGGGGATGTTATGGTTCAAGCAGAAGAATCATACTTGGCTAACCACTTGACCGGGGATATGAGCATCCAGAATGTGGCCGGCAATCCCGAGATGGTTACGTATAGCTACAAGTCCACGGCACACGGTATCGAATTGAGGTGAGGATTACCGCTTATAATCAAGCCCTTCAAGGTTAAAACCTTTTTCCCGGAATAATCTTAGACAGGCATCTGCGACGACGTTGTCGTATAAGATACCTCTGTTCTTCTCGATTTCATTCAGAGCTGCATCAATGCCCAGGCCCGGACGATAGGGCCTGTGTGAGGCCATGGCTTCCACCACGTCGGCAACAGAAAGAATGCGGGTCTCGATCAGAATGTCATCCCCCTTCAGATTTCGTGGATAGCCGGAGCCATCCATCCGCTCATGGTGCTGGCGGACGATCTCCGCCAGGGGCCAGGGTGATTCCACATCCTTCAGCATCTCGTACCCCTTCTTTGCGTGTTCTTTAATCAGGGAAAACTCGATTTCAGACAGTTTTGTCGGCTTGGACAATATCTCCGCAGGGATCGATAATTTTCCAATGTCATGGATGGAACCGGCCATCCGGATGCCCTCGATCTTTTCGGGGGGAAGTCCCATCTCGGCGGCAATTGCGCGGGCAAGATCCGCAGACCGTTTCTGGTGGCCGGATGTATAGGGATCTCGTGTCTCCACAGCGGCTACCATGACCTGCATGGTCGCGCCGACAGCCTTCCTGAGACTTTCGAGGGTATCTTGGAGTTGTTTCTCCGCCTGCTTGCGCTCGGTGATGTCCTCATAAATAATGAGCTGCTTGCCGAAAGGCAGGGTTACCGGCCTGAACATGATTGTTCTAAAGTCACCTCCCTTACACCTCACCTCGTAAATACGAGGCCTTATCTCAAGATTCGGGTAGCTGCTCAGATCCTCCTTCCAGTCGGCAATGACTTCCCTGCGATATTCAGGATCCGGATATGCCGTTCTGAACCATTCCTTGCCTGTGGGAATATCGGATAGATCATAACCAAAGATTTTCACAAAGGCGGGGTTCACATATTCATATCGGCCATCAATGTCTATTAAGCACATCCCCAGTGGTGTCTTGTCGCTGAGCGTTTTGAAACGTTCCTCGCTCTCCCGCAGCGTTTTCTCGGCGCGCCCGAGCTCAATCTGAGCTTCAAGCTCCTGCCGGAGAAACACATGCCTGCGGGCGACGAGAAAAATCATGATGACCGTAATCGTCAGCGTCAGCAGGAAGAGCAGATTGACGCTGAGCAGAAAATGTTCCAGCCGAATGCGCTGCTTATTCAGGATTTTCTGGGCATTTTTATGGGAGTCGTGGTTCAGGGTTCTGGCCTTCGAAAATGCTTCGGTGATTCGGGAGATGGCGATATCCAGGGTTGTGGCTGTTTCCGGGCCATACCCCGATACGCCTTCCACCAGCCAGAGTTGGATGTCGCTGATGGCCGGAGCGACAACAGCGTGGAAGGCGGAAGCCTGAATCAGATTGTCAAATACATACGTTTCTCGAAGTTTCACCACGCCGTCAAAGACGATTTTGACTTTAATGCGAAGCTGAATATAGTTTTCAGGATTCGGCACTCTCTTGGTTGCCTCCGCAGCGGAAACGACTTCGGCAAGGTCCTCAAGCAGCAGGTCAAGGGCTTCAAGCTCTGTGAGCAGCGTGATCGGAAGATTTTTTTCGATGGATCTCAGCGTGATGTTGGTCAAAAATCCGGTTGCAATCACGACGGCAACGACCACTGCAACGACGCTCCATTGAAGTATCTGAGAAAAGTGGCGAGACGGTTTCATGGCGAACGGGTTCCCTTTAACAGCAGTCCCTTTTCCCGGTAAAAGCGTTCCGCTCCGGCGTGAAGCGGAATGGATAATCCTGTCAGTGCAGTTTCCGGAGTGATCAATTTTCCCTGGGGGTGCCCTTGTTTCAGTAAAGAAAGGGTTCGTTCACTCCATAGGGCGGCAGTCACCTGGTAGATCAGATCTTCTGAACTTTCGGCACTTACCACCAGCAAGGCATTCACCTGAAGGGTCGGTGTCTCCGGAATGCCGGGATATACCCCAGAGGGGATTTTGCCTGGAACAAGATAGGGAAAGCGAGCGGTAATTCCCGATGCCTTTTTTGAATCAATGGGAACAAGAAACAGCCCTATATCGGAGAGTTGAGTGACCGCTTTCATCGGGGCTCCGGCCACCAGCGCAAAGCCCTGAAGTTCGTTATGAGCCATTTTGTCCTGGGTGAACACGGGCTTTAAATACACCGGGGAAAAATCGTTTTCAGAAAGACCGTAGGCGGCCAGAACAATCCGCACGACCGACAGTGTCCCCGAACCGGGCTCGTCAATGGAAATGCGTTTCCCGCGAAGATCCGGCACACTGCGAATATTGGCATCCCGGCGGGTTACAAGCTGAAATAATTCGGGATATAGGCTTGCCACCGCACGAACGGCGCGACAGCTCGGATCTCCGGCAAAAGCGTGTTCCGCCAGAAACGCCCAGGCCGCGACATCGGCCTGAACCAATCCAGCTTCGATCTGGCCGGAGACCACGGCCCGCACGTTTTCTATTGAGCCGGCAGAGATCTGTGCCACACCAATGATTCCGGGCACACCTTTTACAGAGGCGCCGGGGGTGTCCTTTTCTCCCACCGGTTTGGTCAGTCCCTCTGCAATCAATTTGCCGATTGGATAATAAACGCCCGTGAGCCCTCCGGTTCCGATACGAAACAGGCGTTTGGTTTCTCCGGCAGCAGGGGAGGAAATGGTCAGCAGCAGAAACAAAGGAAGAATCATTAACGCCGTAAAAGCAGATTTCAGAATTGACCACTGCCAGGCAGTGACTTTAGATACAGCAGGGACAGGCACAGGACAGATGCTGGTAAGGGAAATTCGAAGGGGTGTATTCATTTGATTTCCTCTTTTCTTTGATAACGATAGCTGATTAATACTCTTATGCAAATGGAAACTCAAGGGGAATTGTCCCCGATTCTCGGTTTTCAGCCCGAACAAAAGAGTTACACTTGAAATGCTGCATGGACTATCGCGAATAGAAAACAACAGTTCAGGAAGGTGTAAAGCATGGTGACGCCGCTTCCTAAATTCCTGTTGACCAGTTAGGGCTTGGCTGATTGCGTCACTTCCAGACAGGCAGCGGGATGAATTTCCCCTCCGAAAGTTCGAAGACGGCGTCGGCAACGCGCTGCACCTGATCCTTGTAATGGGAGACGATCAGGAGGGTGCAGGAGTCTTTCAGGTTCACCAGCAGCTCTTCGATCACCGCGCCGGCTTTTGGATCGAGGGACGACGTCGGTTCATCCAGCAGCAGGATCTCCGGCTCCAGGATCAGCGCCCGGGCGATGCAGAGACGCTGCTGCTGCCCCCCCGAGAGGAGCAGCGCATCTTCATTCAGGCGGTCTTTCACTT
>JAHIMW010000017.1 GCA_018896355.1 Pseudomonadota bacterium | reverse complement strand
CGGATGGAACTGGAAGAACTCCAAATTGGCCACCGAGGCTCCCGCCCGGTAGGACATGGCGACGCCGTCTCCCGAGGCGATGTCCGGGTTGCTCGTATAGAGGTAGACCTTGCCCGCGCCCCCGGTCGCTAACATGATGAATTTTGCCCGGAAGGTATGGACCTCGTTGCGGTCGATATCCAGGACGTAGGCGCCGAGACAGCGGTTATGCTCGATCTTCCGGCCGAGGGCGGCGGACTTCATGATCAGATCGATCGCGATGTGGTTTTCGAAGATTTGGATGTTATCATTTTTGCCGGCCTTCTCGTGAAGCGCCCGCTCGATTTCCCGCCCGGTCAGATCCTTGGCATGGACGACCCTTCTCATCGAATGGCCTCCCTCCCGGCCGAGATCGAACTGTTCCGGCTTCGCCTCCGAGCGGGTGAATTCCACGCCCCATTGCACCAATTCGCGGAGCCTCTCCGGCCCCTCCGTCACTACGAAACGGACGACCTCTTCGTTCGAGAGCCCGGCGCCGCAGGTCAGCGTATCGTCGATGTGATACTCGAAGCGGTCCGTCTGGTCCTGGACGACGGCAATTCCACCCTGTGCAAGATTCGTATTCGAGTCGGTCTTGTTTTTCTTGGTGACCATGGCGACGCTGCCCATTTCCGCGGCCTTGATGGCGAAGCTGAGGCCCGCAATGCCGGTGCCCAGAACAAGAAAATCGGTATGGATTTCCATAGTTGTCTCTTTCTTGAAAAGTTTGTTTGCAAATATCGGCCAATTCTATATATATTTTCCGCACTTTTGTAAAAGAAAATGTGCGGGGGATGGCTTGATGGTGGTCCTGGGTATAGAATCTTCCTGTGATGAGACGGCGGCCGCGGTGGTCAGGGACGGAAGCGTCCTGCTCTCCAATGTGATTGCCTCACAGGTGAAGGTGCATGAGCGCTACGGAGGCGTCGTCCCGGAGATCGCCTCCCGAAAACATATCGAGGCGATCGTGCCGGTGATCCTCCAGGCGCTGGAGGATGCGGGGACGACGCTGGCCGGGATCGACGGTATCGCCGTGACGCGGGGGCCGGGGCTGATCGGCTCCCTCCTCGTCGGTTTGTCTGCGGCCAAGGCTATCGCCTTCGCCCGACGGCTCCCGCTTGTCGGGGTCAATCACCTGGAGGGGCACGTAGCGGCCGCATTCCTGACGGATTCTCCTCCGACATTTCCGTTCGTCGCGCTGGTGGTTTCCGGGGGGCATACCACCATTTACCGGGTGGACGGCTTTCAGCGGTTCACCGTTCTCGGCCAGACGAGAGATGATGCGGCGGGGGAGGCCTTCGACAAAGCCGCGAAACTGCTGGAGATCGGCTATCCGGGTGGGGTGGTGATCGACCGCCTCGCGAAGCAGGGCAACCGCGAGGCCATTCCGTTTCCGCGGGCGATGCGGGACAGCCTGGATTTCAGCTTCAGCGGTCTGAAGACCTCCCTTTTGACGAGACTCAAGAAGCGCGACGCCCCTTTTACCCCTGAGGAGTTACCCGATCTGACGGCCTCTTATCAGGAGGCGATCTGCGATGTCCTGGTGGAGAAGACCCTGCGCGCCGCGGCGATGGTCAGGGCGGCCCGCGTCGTCGTCTGCGGGGGGGTGGCCGCAAACAGCCGCCTGCGCGAACGTTTTGGGACTGAGGCGGCCGGCGCGGGGATCGAGGTTTTCATTCCGCCTCCGATTCTCTGCACCGACAATGCGGCGATGATTGCCGTGGTCGGAACGCATCTCCTCAAGGCGGGGTGCAGCGACGGGTTTGACCTGAATGCCGTCTCGCGCTGGCCCCTCACGGTTCACCCATCATGCTGAAAAAACGATTCCGGATCTTTTACGAGAGATTCATCAGCCTGAAGGGTGAGCCGGCACAGATTGCGGCCGGGCTGGCGATCGGCGTCTTCGTCGGCGTAACGCCGACGATTCCGTTCCATACGGCGATCATCGTCTTGATCGGTCTCCTCTGCCGCCAGAACATCACGGCCGGTTACCTCGGCTCGTGGATCATCTCCAATCCGCTTACCATCCCTCTGCTCTACGTCGCCCAGTATGAGATAGGCCGATTCCTGCTCGGGATGGAGCGCTGCCCTTTCGCGATCCCGGATTACACCTTTGGCAGCATCACGGCGCTGGGGTGGGAGATCCTGCTGCCGCTGCTGACGGGCGGAATTCTGATGGCCCCGTTTTTAGCCGTTCCGTCCTATTTCATCGTACGCCGGCTGGTCTCGGCGATCCGGGCGAGGAGCAAAGGATGACGGCTTGGCAAGAAGTTCAAGATTTCCTCCCCCTCCCCTTAGTCCCCTCCCACCGGGGGAGGGGAAATTTAACTTTTGACGAGGTCGTCAAATGATCACATCCGTACGAAAAATGGTCGCCAGGTATGATATCCATCCGCGGAAGAGGCTGGGACAGTCCTTCCTGGAAGATCTGAACATCATCCGCAGGATCGTCGCGCTCGCCGAACCCGCAGAGGATGAGACGATCGTGGAAATCGGCGCCGGCCTCGGCTTCATGACGGAGGAACTGGCGAAGAGGGCAGGGCGGGTGATAGCAATCGAGGTCGATCCGCGGCTGGTCTCTGTTCTACGCGAGCGGTTCGCCGGACAGGAGCGGGTGGAGGTCGTGCAGATGGATGTCCTGAAGTACGATTTTTCCTCTGCTTGTCCTGGGGGAAGGGTCAAGGTCGTCGGCAATATCCCCTACCATATCTCCTCGCCGATCCTATTTCGGCTGCTCGACTTTCGACGGTCGATCTCGTTGATGATCCTGATGTTCCAGAAGGAACTGGCCGACCGGATTGCGGCGCCTCCGGGGACGAAGGATTATGGCATCCCTTCGGTTATCGTCGCAAGGTATACGAGAGTCGTATCCGCAATGACGGTCCCGCCGACCTGCTTTTATCCGATGCCGGACGTGGTTTCGTCTGTTCTGCGGATCGAGGTCCTCCGGGAGCCCGAGCTCCCGGATGGGGCGCTGTTTGCAAAAATCGTCCGGGCGGCCTTCGCCCGGCGAAGAAAAACCCTCTGGAACAACCTCCGTGGGATCGGTCTTCCGGAGGAGATGGTCGATCGGGTATTCATCCAAAGCGGCATCGACCGAACCAGAAGGGCGGAGACCCTGTCGGTCGAGGAATTTTCCCTGTTGACGAAGACATGGATCGAAACCGGCGCCGACAAACTTCTTGACAAGCGGAAGGGCATCTGATAGGGCAGCGCCAACGCTTGGATCCGGCAACGGACTGGGACGGGGGAGGATCGGGGTTCACAAATACGGAAGGAAGCCTCTCGTCTTGGACGCAGGGGCTTTTTTGTATGGGGTGTGACGTGAAGATCGTTCAATCTGCGGGAGAGATGCAGGAATTTTCGGAGGCTGAACGGCGCCTCGGGCGGCGGATCGCCTTTGTTCCGACGATGGGATACTTTCATGAGGGGCATTTGAACCTGATGCGGATCGGACGCAAACGGGGGGATTGCCTCATTGTCAGCATCTATGTCAATCCCGCCCAGTTCGCCCCGACGGAGGATCTGGATGCCTATCCGCGCGATTTTGAAAGAGACCAAAAGCTTGCGGAAGGGGTGGACGTCGATGTGATCTTTTGTCCGGACAACCGGGAGATGTACCCGGAAGGCTATCAGACCCATGTCGAGGTGGAGGGGACCACGAACAACCTCTGCGGCATTTCCCGTCCGCGCTTTTTCCGGGGAGTGACGACGGTCTGCACGAAGCTCTTCCATATCGTCAAACCCCATGTCACGATATTCGGGAAGAAGGATTTCCAGCAGTATGTGACGATCCGGCGGATGGTCCGCGATCTGAATATGGATATCGAGGTGGTCGGCATGGATACGACGCGCGAGCCCGACGGGCTGGCGATGAGCTCGCGGAATGTCTACCTGAACCCGGAAGAGAGAAAATCCGCGCTCTGCCTGAGCCGCTCACTGGACCTCGCCCAAGAGCTCTACGACAACGGTGAGCGGGACGTATCGTCCATTCTGGGAAAAGTGCGTGCATGGATCGCCGGTTATCCGCACACGGAGATCGATTACGCCCAGATCTGTGATGTGAAGACCATGAAGGATGCGGCGCGGATCGAGGGCGAATGCGTGTTGGCTCTGGCGGTCCGGGTAGGGAAGACCAGATTGATCGACAACCGCGTTTTCGGGGAATCCATGGAAACCGGAAAGCGAAGATTCCATGCAGGAGGAAGATGATCATGCAGAGATTCATGCTCAAGTCGAAGCTCCACCGGGCGACGGTGACCGACGCGGATCTCCATTACGAGGGCAGCATTTCGATTGACGAACAGCTCATGGAGGCGGCGGATCTTCTCCCCTATGAAAAGGTCGCCATCTATGATGTTTCGAACGGGGAGCGATTTGAAACCTACGTCATTCCGGGTCCGAGGGATTCGGGAACCATCTGTCTCAACGGCGCCGCGGCGAGGAAGGTCGCTCGCGGGGATCTGATCATAATCGCCAGTTATGTGATGGTCGATGAGGCCGCTGCGGCAAACTGGGCGCCGAAGTGCATCCTCGTCGATGAAAAGAACCGGATCAAACATCGGTCGGCGTAATCGACGACCTCGTTTCAAATAAGCCATTGAAACCATTTTCGGATTTTGGTATAAATCTGCGCAGCCCATGCAAGCGCAATAGAGGACGAGAATGTTGAAAAAGAGAATGAAGAGGATCTTTCTAACCGGCCTGGCCGTGGTCATTCCGGCGGGACTCACGATCTATATCCTTTCGTTGATCATCGGTATGATGGATAGCCTCCTGAATGTTATTCCTGCTCAATATCAGCCGGATACCCTGTTGAAATTTCATATCCCCGGACTGGGCGTGATCGTCACGGTCATTCTGATCTTCGTCTGCGGTCTTGTGACGACGAGCTACCTCGGGAACCGGTTGGTCCGCTTCGGCGAACGTCTCGTCGGAAAGATTCCGTTCGTCCGGAGCGTCTATAATGCCATCAAACGGATTGCCGACAGTCTGTTCATGGACAAGGCGCAGAGTTTCAAGAGGGTGGTGCTGGTCGAGTATCCCCGTCGCGGAGTTTACAGCGTTGGATTCGTCACCGGAACCCCCAATGGCGAAATCCAGAAAGCGATCGGTCAGAAGGGCCGCTGCATCGGTGTTTTCATGCCGCTTGCGCTGACGCCGACGACAGGATTTTTCATCATGGTTCCGCAGGATGAGCTGATCGAACTCCGCATGACGGTGGAGGAGGCCTTTACGCTGATCATTTCAGCGGGGATTGTATCGCCAAATGAACACCTCGCCGTTGCCGGGCGGGACACAACCCCGTTAAACCCTAAAGGCCTGTTTCCGGAGAGTGATCCGCGCAGCGAAACCGAAATGGAAGCAATAAAAGGAGAATGAACCATGAAGTTTATGAAAATGGATAAAAATCTGCCCTGCAAGATCGCCGATCCGTCTCTGGCGGTTTGGGGGCGGGAGGAGATTCGTCTTTCCGAAAATGAGATGCCGGGCCTGATGGCCGTTCGGAAAAAGTACGGTCCCAAAAAACCGTTGGCCGGTTTGAAGATCATGGGCAGCCTGCACATGACCATTCAGACCGCCATGCTGATCGAGACGCTGAAAGAGCTTGGGGCCGATATCCGCTGGGCATCCTGCAACATCTTCTCCACGCAGGACCATGCCGCGGCTGCGATCGCCCAGGCGGGAACCGCCGCCGTGTTTGCGTGGAAGGGGGAGTCGCTGGAGGAGTACTGGTGGTGCACCGAGCAGGCGCTGACCTGGCCCGACGGCACGGGACCGGATCTGATCGTCGATGACGGCGGGGATGCAACGCTGATGGTTCATGAGGGCGTTCGGGTGGAAAATGACCCCTCGATCCTGAAACAGCCGTGTGACAACAAGGAGTTCAAGATCGTCCGGGAGCGCCTGGCCCACCGCCTGAAGACGTCACCGCAACACTGGCATCAAGTGGCATCCCGTATCCGCGGGGTTTCCGAGGAGACCACCACAGGTGTGCACCGTCTCTACCAGATGGCCCGGGATGGAGAACTTCTATTCCCCGCCATCAATGTGAACGATTCGGTGACCAAGTCGAAATTCGATAATCTTTACGGCTGCCGGGAATCGCTGGCGGACGGCATCAAACGGGCCACAGACATCATGGTGGTCGGCAAGGCGGTGGTGGTCTGCGGCTACGGCGATGTCGGCAAGGGGTGCGCCCAGTCCATGCGGGGCTTCGGCGCCCGCGTGATTATCGTGGAAATCGATCCGATCTGCGCGCTCCAGGCGGCCATGGAGGGGTACGAGGTGACCGCCCTCGATGACGTCCTTGCCAAAGGGGACATCTTCATCACGGCGACCGGCTGCTGCGACGTTATCACCGGCCGGCAGATGGAAAAGATGAAAAACGAGGCGATCGTCTGTAACATCGGCCATTTTGACAGCGAGATCGACATGCACTACCTGGAAAATACGCCCGGCTGCAAGCGCATGTCGATCAAGCCGCAGGTGGACAAATGGACGCTGAAATCGGGAAGAAGCATCATCGTTCTGGCCGAAGGACGCCTGGTGAATCTCGGCTGCGCGACCGGCCACCCCAGCTTTGTGATGAGCAACAGCTTTACAAACCAGTGCCTCGCGCAGTTGGAACTGGCTGCCGGCAAACTGAAACCGGGCGTTTATACGCTGCCCAAGAAGCTGGACGAAGAGGTGGCAAGACTTCATCTGGAGCGTCTGGGGGCGAAGCTGTCGAAGCTGAACAAAAAACAGGCGGACTATCTCGGGATACCGGTCGGGGGGCCATTCAAGCCGGACTATTACCGGTATTGAAAGGCCGTCAGGTCTTCACCCGCCAAACGAGAAAGAGGGAAGCAACGGCGAAGAGTATGTTTGCAAACCAGGCGGCGATGAACGGCGGAAGGGTGCCGGACCGCCCCAGGGACATCCCGAAGGCGTAAACGAGCCAGTAGGAAAATCCGATGACCAGCCCGGCGCCGATTCCCTGGGCGATGCCGCCGCTCCGCTCGGACCGGAGGGAAAAGGAGACGCCGATTATGGCCAGCAGGATGCTGACCAGAGGAAAGGCCATCTTTCCATGGAGATCGACGACGAATCGTGTCGCGTCATAACCCTCCGACTGGAGTTTTCGGATGTACCGTTTCAGCTCGAAATAGCCCATCGCCTCGGCATCCTTCTGGATCAACTGAAAATCGGAAGGCTTTTCCGGAAGATCGACCACCTGCTGCTTTATTCTTGAAAGAACCGGGAACGCGCCGTTATCAAAACGGGCGATGAGGACGTTGTGGAAGAGCCAGCGACCTTCCTTCCATTCACCCCTCTCCGCATCCAGGCGCATGATCAGATTCATCTGTCGATCGAGGTAATGGATGGTGATCCCCCGGAGCGCTCCGGAACGCGGGTCGAAAAGCCGGAAATTGTAGATACCCTTCTCGCCGCGGTACCAGATCTGATCCTGTTTGAAGCTCCCCATGAACGGTTGTTTCTGCACCTCGACCAGACGGATCCGCTCGGCCCTTTCGTTGGTCAGGGGGGTCACCCATTCGCTCAGGAAAAAGATCAACAGGGAGGTTAACGCGGCGATGGTCAGGATGGGGAGGGCAATCCTGTAAAGGCTGATGCCGTTCGCCTTCATCGCCGTAATTTCGCTGTGCCGGGAGAGGATTCCGCAGGTCACGAGCGACGCGAGAAGGACGGCCGCCGGCAGAATCTGTGAGACCATCGTCGGCATCATGAAGAGAAAGTAGGAGCCCATCTGTCCGAATGTAGCGTCATTGCTGAGAAACATCCGGATCTTTTCGAAGAAATCGATGATCAGAAAAAGGGCGAGGAACGAAAGCGTTATGAACAGCAGACTCCTCAGATATTCATGGATCAGATAGCGGTCGACAATCTTCATGATGGTCTCTTTCCCCCCCGGGATGCGCCGTCCACCGTGGTGGCTGCAGGTGCAGGGTCGGCGGCGGCGCGGCGAAAGAGCTGCCGGAAAGAGATTTCCCTGGCGGAGAAGGCAAAAAGAAGGATTCCGGCCGCGGCGAAAATCCCGTTCGGAGTCCAGGTTCCGAGGATTGGGGAGAGCCTGCCCGTTTCGACCAGCGCCTCGCCGCCGAGGCGAAACAGGTAGTAGGCGAGAACGAGGAAAAGGCCGACGGTGAAACCGCGCGCGCGGACGGAGCGATGGGCACGGATTCCGAGAGGCATTCCGACGAGGGCGAAAACAAGACAGGAGAGGGGGATGGTCAGCTTCTTGTTCAGTTCGATCGCCAACTCGCGCAACGCCTCCTCCTTGATTCCGCGGTTTCTCAATGTGGTCGTGAGTTCGGAAAGGGTCATCTCCGTACTGGACTTTATCCCGTTCCTCTTGTCCGTGGAAAGGGCTGACGCGAGGTCCAGCCTGAGATCGTAGAAACGGAAGTCCATCTTCCGGTAACGGCTCAGACCGGCATCGACCGTGTGCGTGCTGCCGTCCTCGAGTCGGAGCGTGATGACCATCGTATCGGGATTCGAAACAAGATAAGCCCGTCGGGCGATGATGGTGCTCGGCTCACGGCTGATCCGGCTGTCCGAGATAAGGACCCCTTCCAGGAAATCGCCGTGCGCCGGGATCCGTTCCGCGTAGAGCAGAATCCCCTGAAAATCGTCGATGAAAACCTTTTCCCGGATCCCGATGCTGGCCTTCTGTCTTGCCATATCCATCAGAAGAACCTTGGATGCAAGGTTCCCGTAAGGAACAAGGAAAACGGTCGTCGCCAGCGTCATCAGAAACGCCACCAGCGCCGCGTAGGCTACCGGCACCGACAATTGGTAGAGGCTGACGCCCGACATCTTCAGAACGGTCCATTCGTTGTCCCCCGAAAGCCGTCCCAGGCCGACCAGGATTGCGATCAGAAGGGAGATCGGAATGGTGAACATCAGGAACGAGGGGAGCAGATAAAGCATCAACCGGACGATATCCGCAAAGGCGATCCCCTTGTTGATCATAAGGTCCATGACCTGCAGGATCTTTCCCATGAGCAGGACAAAGGTGAGCACAAAGAGGATCATACAGAACGGAACGGCGATTTCTCTCAGCACATAACGGTTGATCAGACGGCGCATGATTAAATAACCCCCTTTCAGGTTAACCCTGCAGCATCAATCGTGATGACGGCGACCGTTTCCACCTTTTTCCACTCGATTACGGACATCGTTTTGGACCTCCTCTGCATAGATGGATGGAACAGGTTGTAATCATACCGGAGGGAGTATCCGACGGCAAGATGATTTTTTAGTCACTCCTTCGGTAACATTTTATTTGAGGCAATTCGCGGAAGATTAATCGTTTGACAATGCCGGCCCATCTGTGGAATAAACTCTCACAAAATACACTGGATTTATGAGGATTCCGGGGCGTTCATCATGCAGGACAGGTCCATCAAAATAGTCGTTCTCTTTCTGGTTCCGCTGCTGCTTTATCTGGTTCCGCTTCCATTCACCCCCCTCATGGAGCCGGATGAAGGGCGCTACAGCGCCATTTCCAGCGCGATGAACGCCACCGGCGACTATGTTACGCCGCGGCTGAAAGCGGCTGTATATTTCGAGAAACCGCCCCTCACGTACTGGGCGACGGCGATCGCTTTCCGGATTTTCGGGGAAAATGAATTTTCCTCCCGCCTCTTCACTGCCCTCTGCGCCTGGGGGTGCATCCTGCTCGTCTATCGCATGGGGCTCTTTTTTCATGATGCGCAAACAGGGCTCTATGCGGCCGCCGTTCTGACCACCTTCCTTTATCATGTCGCCATCGGCAGGATCAACATCCTCGACATGCCGCTCGCCTTTTTCGTCTGCTTGGCGATCTGGTCCGGATTTCGCTGCTTTGCCGAGGCTAAACGAAAGAAGGGATGGCTTTACCTCCTCTATCTTTTCAGCGCGCTCGCGTTTCTGGCAAAGGGGTTGATCGGGATCGCGTTTCCGTTCGGCGTTGTGGTGATCTGGCTTCTGATATCCGGCCGCCGGCGGGAGATTTTCGCTCTTTTTTCCCCCGTAGGCATCGTGATCTTTTCGGCCGTTTCGCTCCCCTGGCTGATTCTTGTCCAGCAGCAAAACCCCGATTTCTTCCGCTTTTTCTTTATCCAGGAACACTTGCTCCGCTATGCCACCAGGATGCATGGCCAATATCAGCCCTTCTATTTCTTTATCCCGATCCTGCTGGCCGGGACCCTTCCGTGGTGCGCCTTCCTGCCGGAGGCGATCCGGGGGGTCGGGAAGGGCGAGAAATTGTTCGGCAGTGTCGAAAAGCGATTTCTGCTGACCTGGTTTGGCCTGATCTTTCTCTTCTTTTCGATCTCTTCATCGAAACTTATTCCGTACATCGCGCCGGTTTTTCTTCCCGTCGCACTAAGTTTCGGCCATCTCTTCCGCCGTTATCAGGAGAGGCCGGGGGAGGGGGACGCCGGGGCGCTTCCTCCGCTGCGCTACCGGTTGACGGGGATTATCCAGTCCCTGCTTTTCATGGCCGTTCTGGTAGCCCCCGTCTTTCTAAGGCGACATCGGATTTCCTGGGACTCCTGGTGGCCGTGGGTCGTATTCCCGTTTCTGATACAGCTCCTGATCCTCTTTCTCCCGGATCGAATGAGAAAAAGGAAAGGGCGGGCGTGGTTTGCGACCATCTACCTTCTGTTTGTGCTGTTTGTTGTGTCGCTCACACCGCCGGTTGCGCAGTTCCTTACGCCCTACAAGTCCGCCTATCCGCTCGCGCAGGCGATCCGGAAACATCTTCCGGCGGACGCAATGCTCTACCAGTACGGCATGTCGCTCTACGGGGTCGATTTCTACACCGGGAAGAGGACCCCGATTGTCGACGACATCGGGGAGGCGAGGTATGGCAGCGAACAGCTTCCGGCTGCGGAGCGGGAACGCTATTTCCTCACCTCCGATTCCTTCTTCCATCTGGTTCGGGAAACGGACGGACTCTACTGCGCCACGGAGAACGACGAAAAATTAGAGAGGTTGAAAAAAGAGGTACCCGCTCTTCGGGTCTTGTGGCATAATGATGCATATTCGCTGGTAGAGTTGAAGAGATCCTAAGAAATATTCCCCCGCCCTTGACGGGAGGGGGGCAGGGGGTGGGTGAAAGGGGTTTTGATGAAAATTCGGGAAGTTTTTCTGCCGCTGAACCGGCCGTCCATCGGCGAGACGGAGATCGCTGGCGTAACCGCCTGCCTGCGATCGCAATGGATTACGACCGGTCCGCTCTGCAAGAGCTTTGAGGAGCGGTTTCAGGAGCTCACCGGAGCCCGCCATGCCGTTTCCCTCTGCTCCGCAACGGCCGGGATGCATCTTGTCATCGCAGCCCTCGGCATCGGTCCCGGGGACGAGGTGATCACCCCATCGCTTACCTTTGCTTCGACGGTCAACATGATCGCAATGCAAGGCGCCCGACCCGTCTTCGCGGACATTCATTACGACACGCTGAACATAGACGCCGCCGACATCGAGGCCAGAATAACCCCAAAGACAAAGGCGATCATCCCGGTCCATTTCGCCGGTGCGCCGGCGGAGATGGACCGGATCCTCGAGATTGCCGACCGCCATCACCTGATTGTCATCGAGGATGCCGCCCACGCCGTCGGGACGCGCTATCGGGGGATTCATGTCGGCGGCTTCGGGAAGGTCGCCGTATTCTCCTTTCACCCGCTGAAGAATATCACGACCGGTGAGGGCGGCCTCATTGCCCACAGCGACGACGAACTGGAAAAGAGGCTTCGCCTGCTGCGTTTTCACGGCATCGAACGCGACGCCTGGAAGCGCTACGGGAGGGGAGGAAACCCCGAGTACGACATCGAGGCGCCGGGCTGGAAATACAATCTGACGGACATCCAGGCGGCCCTGGGGATCGCCCAGCTTTCCCGGCTTGACGAATTCAACCGCCGCCGGGCCGAAATTGTTGCACTTTACAGAACAGAACTCCACGGAATCGAAGGCATGGAGCTTCCTGGCGAATCCTGCTATCCCCATGACCATGCCCACCACCTCTTTGTGGTGAAGATCCTGGCCATGGAGCGGGAGAGGTTCATGGAGCGGTTATCCGATTACAACGTCGGTTACGGTCTCCATTTTCCTGCCTGTCATCTGCTGAAGTATGTGAAGGAGCGCTTCGGGGTCGTAAAACTGCCGGAAACGGAACGGGCCGCTAAAAGGATCCTGTCGCTTCCGCTGTTTCCCGACATGACCGATGGGGATGTCGCGTATGTCTGTGCAGCGGTCCGGGAGATTCTTTGCGGCTCGGAAGGGGGCGGAAATTGATGGCAAAAATGGATGCAGGCGATTTTGAGAAGATGATTTCCCTCGTGATTCCGGTTTATAACGAAGAGGAGAACCTGCCCCAGTTGATGGCCCGGATCCGGCCGGTGATGTCCGCCCTGAAAAGACCCTGGGAGGTTATCCTGGTCGATGACGGCAGCCGGGATCGCTCGCTTGCGATCCTGAAGGGATTCACGGTCGATACCGAGGTCCGGGTGGTGGAACTGACCAGGAATTACGGACAGCATGCGGCCATCCTGGCCGGTTTTTCGATCGTCCGCGGCGGGATCGTCGTGACGCTCGATGCGGACCTCCAGAACCCGCCGGAGGAGATCCCCCGCCTGATCGAAAGGATGGAAGAGGGCCGCTTCGATGTGGTCGGAACGATCCGAAAAGGGAGAAAGGATTCCCTGTTCCGGATCCTTCCCTCCCGGATCGTCAATATGGTGGCAAGGAAGATCACCGGCGTCCGGATGACCGACTGGGGATGCATGCTCCGGGCCTACCGCCGGACGGTGGTGGAGCGGATGATTGCCTGTCACGAACATGCCACCTTCATCCCGGCGCTGGCGACGCACTTCGGAAAGCGGGTGACGGAGATCGAGGTCGCCCACGAGGAGCGGCACGGCGGCAAATCCAACTATCCCCTGCGGAAACTGATCAACCTCCAGTTCGACCTGGTGGCCTCCTTTTCCGAATTCCCCATCAAGCTCATCATGTACGGCGGGGTCCTGCTGGCGACCCTCGGCGTCTGTTTCGGCGCGTTTCTCGTGATCGCGCGCCTCGTCTACGGGGAGGCCTGGGCGGCGGAGGGGGTTTTTACGCTCTTTGCGATCCTGTTCGTCTTTGTGGGGCTCCAGTTTTTTGCGCTCGGCCTGATCGGAGAATATATCGGCCGGATCTACCGCGAGGTCCGCAAGCGACCCGAGTATGTGATCGAGCGCTTCTACGAAGGCGATTCGCCTTCGATCGGGGAAGACACATGAGGGTCGCGGTTCTTGCCTACCACAACATGGGCATTGCGGGTCTCGATGCGCTGGAGCGCGCCGGGTATGAGATCGCCTCCATTTTTTCCCATCAGGATGATCCGGGAGAGAACTGTTGGTTCGGTTCGGTCCGACAATGGGGAAAAGAGCGGGGAATCTCGGT
>JAHIMW010000131.1 GCA_018896355.1 Pseudomonadota bacterium | reverse complement strand
GGCAACAGCCGACGAAGCAATCTCATAAGTTGTTGCTTGTTGAGATTGCTTCGGGCTGAAGCCCTCGCAACGACTGCGTCGGATTGCCACGGCGCATAAGCGCCTCGCAATGACGGGATGTGGGTTGTGCAAAGGTCTCAATACCTCCCTGCATTTCATAAAGGTTGTTAAGAATCTCCAGCCTTGTGGATGGTGACCGCCGGTCATAAATTGCCCTTGACGGGAAAACCGATTCATGGTAACGGCACCGACCGGGAGGGAAAATCCTCCGCAGCGAGTTAATTTCGTTTCAAACTTCGATCCAAAGAATCCGGGTAAAGGGGTGAACGGGTGTTGAAAGAGAGCGATAAAGTCGGTGCGGTCATGGTGGTGGGGTCGGGGATTGCAGGCATCCAGGCGTCGCTTGACCTTGCCAATTCGGGGATGAAGGTTTTTCTCGTGGAGAGGGAGATCAGCATCGGCGGCGTCATGGCCCAGCTCGACAAGACCTTTCCGACGAACGACTGTTCGGCCTGCATCCTTTCCCCCAAACTGGTCGAGGTCGGACGGCATCCCAATGTCCAGATCATGACCGGGAGGACCGTGGAGGCGGTCGAGGGCGAGGCGGGCCGTTTTCGTGTCCGGATGACCAAGGCCCCCCGGTATGTAAACCTGGAAAAGTGCACCGGCTGCGGGGATTGCGCGACTGTCTGCCCCGTTTCCGTTCCCTCCGATTTCAACGAAAAACTCAATACCCGCAAGGCCGTCTACCGCCACTTTCCGCAGGCCATTCCCTCCGGTTTTGCGATAGACAAGTTGGGGACCTCGCCCTGCAAGGCGGCCTGTCCCACCCACATCAGCGTCCAGGGGTACGTGGCGCTGATCGCGGCGGGAAAGTTCAAGGAAGCCTTGAAACTGATCAAAAAAGACAACCCTTTCCCGATTGTCTGCGGGCGGGTCTGCAACCACCCCTGCGAGGAGGCCTGCAAGCGCGCCGAGGTCGATGAACCGATCGACATCATGCACCTGAAGCGCTTCGTGGCCGACCTGGATCTCAACGACGAAACCCGTTTTGTCCCCGAGGTGAAAGAGAAAAAAGGGAAGAAAGTTGCCGTGATCGGCGCCGGTCCCGCCGGGTTGACCGCGGCGTACTATCTGGCGATCGAGGGGTACGACATCGATGTCTTCGAGGCCCTGCCCGTGGCCGGCGGCTGGCTCGCCGTGGGCATCCCCGAATACCGGCTCCCGAAGGACGTTCTGAGGGCGGAGATCGGGGTCATCGAGGAGCTCGGCGTCAAAATCCACCTGAACACCAGCATCGGTAAAGATATATCTTTCGAAAAGCTCCGGCAGGATTACGACGCCCTCTTCATCGGCTGCGGGACCGTTCTCTCCAGCAAGCTCGACGTCCCGGGCGAGGAGCTCCAGGGGGTCGTCCATGGCGTCGATTATCTGAGAAGGGTGAATCTGGGAGAAAAGGTCTCCCTCGGCAAACGTGTCGCCGTCATCGGCGGCGGCAACGTCGCGATGGATGCCGTCCGGACGGCCGTCCGGACCGGTTCGCAGGAGGTTTTCATTCTCTACCGCCGTTCTCGGGCCGAAATGCCCGCTTCACCCGAGGAGATCGAGGAGGCCCTCGCAGAGGGGATCCGGATGGAATTTCTCGCGGCGCCGGTCCGCATCCTCGGCGAGAACGGGAAGGTCACCGGGGTCGAGTGCATCCGGATGGAGCTCGGCGAGCCCGATGCCAGCGGCCGCCGCCGCCCCGTGCCGGTAAAGGGCTCCGAATTCACGATCGCCTGCGACAGCATCGTCCCGGCCATCGGCCAGGCAGCGGATCTGTCTTTTATCCCGAAGGAGAGCGGCATCGCCGTCAACAAATGGAACACCTTCGATGTGGACCCCGTAACCTTCGCGACCAGCGTTCCCGGGATATTCGCCGGCGGAGATAATGTGACCGGGCCGGCAACGGTTGTCAAGGCCGTCTATGCCGGGAAGGAGGCGGCCGTTTCGATCGACCGCTACCTGAGCGGTCAGGAGATCCGGACGGGCCGGGAAAAGGACTGG
>JAHIMW010000130.1 GCA_018896355.1 Pseudomonadota bacterium | reverse complement strand
TTGGTTCCAGCATTCGGAGAGAAAATCGCTCACCATTCCAAAGTGGTCGGTCAGCACTTCCCGACTGATTTTGGGGATGTCCCATCCCG
Organism: Pseudomonadota bacterium; assembly: GCA_018896355.1. GTDB lineage: Bacteria > Desulfobacterota > Syntrophia > Syntrophales > UBA5619 > UBA5619. The sequence continues at coordinate 27,208 of JAHIMW010000130.1, read as the reverse complement.
GCAGATAGGCATGGATCCTGTCCATGAATGCCGTGTCGTCCCGCATCTCGGGCGCCAGGGGACCGAACAGATGCCCCACCCGTTGCTGGTGCTGAATATCCACATCAAAATTCCCCACCATGACGATACAACCGTCGGCGCGGATGCTTTCCTTTCCGCGGCTGAACTCGCCCGATTCCATGTATCCCTTCATGATGTTGACGCCGTCCTTCTGGTCGAAGGAGATGCCCGATATCTCATCGAAGCATACCACGTCATACTGACAGACCAGGCCGCGCTGGCCGTTGCTGTTGTTGACGAACATGCTGGCTACCGTTGCCTTGCCTCCCGAGATCAAGTGTGCGTAAGGGGAAATCTGCTGGAAGAGGTGGCTTTTCCCCGTTCCTCTGGGTCCGAGTTCCACCATATTGTAGTTGCGTTCCACAAAGGGCGCCATGCGCAATATCTGGACGTCCTGTTGACGAGGCGTCAGTTTGTCAGGTTCAATACCCGTACTGCGCAGCAAGAACCGTTTCCACTCCTCCAGGCTGAACAACTCCCGGCCCCGATAAAGCGAGGGCAGCACATCCCTTTTCGATATCTGGATTTCTCGAAGTGATTCCACGCCGAATGGCCGTCCCGCGTTTTCCTGAGCAATCGTCGGATCGTATCCCAGATCTATTTCAGCGTAAAATCCGCCTGTCAGCATCCGCTCATTGGCCTTAACAATTTCCGGTGCGATCCTCACGTTGTTCAATTGCAGACTGGGAAGGGTGGCGACAAAGGAATCGGTTTTCGCATCCAGCCTGGCCGTAATGATATCGATGATCTTCACTTGTCCACATTCTCGCGCCCGAGCCTTGAAGAGCTCCTGTTCCCCGGCCCGGACCGTTTTTTCGCTGAGCTGACGCTCCACAATTTTCAGCCCTTCCTGGATCTCCTCTTCATCCACGGTGGCGCAATAGCGCCCCAGCAGAAATTCGGCAACATAGGTGGGCACAGGATATTGTCCCTTGAAGCGCCGGATGAGGTCTTTCCGAACAACAACGCCCTCAAAGGCTTTTGCGGCTATCTTGTCAAGGTCATCAAGTTCTAAATTCATTGGATTCCTCCTACTACGGTAGGTTTTTGATCAATGATATTTCCCTGGGGATCAAGGAGAACGATCATAACGGCCAATCCCTCATCATCCGGATTTTCTATCGGAAGAGAAACTGTGCCATCGGCGCCCACATCGCGCGCTTTTCTCCCCTCCACAATTGATGATGATGGATCAGCGGCTTTGCGCCGCAGCTCCGCCGTGAGACCCGGAGCAGCTTCCTGAAGGGAAACGCGACATCGCAGGCCGATCCACTTATGCCCGATGATTTTGGCGCGGTTTGCGTCGCTGGTGTTATATGTGACGAGCATTCTGGGCACGACAAGTTCCTGGAGAGAAAGTCCCCCGTGACAGTATTCCGTGCCGGCTTTGAAACAACCTGCTCCCGGCGGCGTCGCGATGTTCACATCCCTTTTCCAATGCCAGGTGATGATGGGCAGGTCGGTTATGGCTGTTTCCTTCATGACGGCGCAACGTCCCCAACGGCTTTCCACCAGGAATTTCGGCAGGTCGATCTTGGGTAAACCCGCCGGCATGACAAGCCAGCCGTGATCCGTAACGATCCTTACCTCTTTCCAGCCGGCGGATATTAATCCCCTGATACGGGTTGCCAAATCCTCTATTTCCTGTTCAATACGCTTAACCATCTTCCAGCCATCATTATGTCCGTGCCGGTCGAAGGCGCCTGCTTCCATCCATGCTCTTCCAGCGGATTCTCCCAAGCCGTCGCCTTTGAGGATCTGGTAGCCTTGTTCTTCCAGCATGGCTGCGAAACGGTCGCTTGTCAGGGGCTTTCCCGATTTTTCGATGGCCACGTTGAAATCGTAAATCTCCACACTTCCGGTCAGGAGAGGCGCCAACGGCGAAACGAATGGTTTGGCTGTGGCTGTAACGCCGGGATATGGCGCCCAGTCCCAAGCGCAATCAACAGTGTAACTCTGTGATTGAAGTCTGTCTTTAAGGATCTGTGCAACATCGAAGCGCAAGCCGTCCACAAAAAGAGTAACCTGTCCCGTGCCGCTATCCGTTGGCTCTTTCTGTGGTCGTATAGTCTCGGGGGCGTTTTTTACCAGGTTCTGAAGATTGCGGGCGGATGCCTCCAGCCAGGGCAGATAGAGGGAACGGACGGCGGCGCAGATCGGTTCTTCATGATGCACGGATGTGCAACAGGCCATGGCGTTCAGGGAGGCTTCGTCAACTTTCCACCCGGAGACGGCATAGAGCTCACCCAATTCGTGAACAGAAGCCGCGGCCAGGGGTTTTTCGACCAACGCCGCCAGTTGGTCCAGATATTCCAGGGCTACGGCAAACTGCGACCGTCCCAGGTCCCGCCAAACCCAATTCCGCCTATTGCTATGCGCCTTTTCCAATTCGCGGACCGACTTGACTGCGTTGTCCTGGTATTTCTTTCCCAGTTCTTTAAGGGCGTGCGAGAGTTCCTTCTCGAGTTTTTCATTGGCCATTGGCCACGGCTCCGAATCAAAGAAAAGGTCTTCCTGGCCGGCAGGGTCCATCCGTTCGAGAAGCGCCGTGACAACCGGGTAACGCTTGGGGGCTTCGCGGAAGCGCTTCCACACCTCCGCCCATTTGCCTTTCCGGTGTCCGAGGAGCTCTGCCGCCCGAAGACATCCGTCCTTTTCCGGATGAAAATGGTAATCGATGATGCACTGTTGACAGAAGGCCTTCCATTCATTGCCCGATTGTTCCGGTCCGGCAACGGAGCGGTTCATCCAGTTGAGAATAAGGCGCGGCAGGTCCGGCGCCAGAAGTTGATCGAAGAAGTCCGCATCAAGACGTTTGCCCCGCAGTTCTTCGGTCTTCTTCTTCAATACCTGAGGGAGGGCGCGCTGGAGGGCTTCAATGGTGCTGTTATCCCTTGCCGCATCCATCCCTAATCCGCCGTGTTCTGAAACGAGGTAGGCATAGGGCGTCCAGTCTTTCCCGTTGGGGTGGAGCCAAATGGCGCCGCGGAATTGAAGCTCCACCAGATGTTGCAGTTCAGCGGGACAATCCTCTACCTCTCGAAGCTGCTGTTTGCCGATCCCAGGCAGATAGAAGATGGGGATCTGATCTTCCGGGAGGGGATTGTCCAAAGCTCGCGCCTCAATACATTTCAGCCACACGGCAGGCCCCATGCGTTGCTCAGGGCCGTATGGACCAAGAATAAACAGTTCCGGCAATGTCGATTTGAGGTCGGGAATGGCGGTTTCCCACAGGCAATCCGGATCGGGCCAGAGGATCGCACACGGCCGCGTCTGGTCGCCCGATGTATAAGCGCCGGCGCTCCGGAGGCTTTGCATTACCTCATCCGCTACCGTTGCAGTCCCGGTATCCGGCCGATTATTTTTCCCCGCTTTTACGGAGTGAGTGGTTTTACGTCTTGGCGGCACGTTCCTTGGCTCCTTTTTCCCCTTGCGAAAGAGGTTCGGCTATGTCACTTCCCTCGCGCCGACTGCTTTTCCGCAAGGGTCAGGTGATGATCGTTGATTCGCTCGCCTTTGAATTTATGGAACCAGGAGGCGCCGGGTGTATCCTTTCCCCGGTCCTTGTTCCAGTTGATGTTCGGGTTCTTCCTAAGGACGCCGGCCAGGACAAAGGGGCGGATATTGAGACGGACGCCGTCGTTGAGATCGGGCTGCCAGCCGATGGGCTGTTTGTCCAACGGCTTCCAGCGAATGAAAATATCGAGCGGGGGCTCTCCCTCAAGGATCTTTTCAAGTTTCGCCTTCAGGGTCATGCCTGCCGACAATTTTACGTCGCTTCCTTCCTCGCCTGCCTCCACGGCCGCTCTCTGACGAGCGATCCAGTCGCCGAGATAGGCGTAGGTCAGCTTTTCAAGTGCGGCATGGTCTAGCCTATGGCAATTCACCAGGGCGCTGAAGCCATCCCGCAGACCGTCCCAGATCTGCCAGATGAAGGGCCGTTGATGAAAGATCCGGCAGTGCTGCTCGAAGAAGCTGTTGCGGAGCCAGTCCTCCAGGGCTCTGCCGGAATAGCCGACTTGATCGAGGAGTTCCGCCTGTTCCGCGGCGCTCCAATCCGGGCCGTAGGCGGCGGCAAGGAGCCCGCGGAGCCGCTCCGCCGCGGGTTCTTCCCCCTTTACTGAGTTGAGGCAGACGATACCGTCGTCATCGGCAAAGGTCTCAAGACCGTCCGGACCAAGGGCCGGACAGTCGGTAAAGAATGAACCGGTTTGACGAGGCCATCGATAGCCCAGCAGCCGCGCTACGGCCACCTGTAGGGGCTGCCCTGATCCTTTGGGGTGGCCGTTGAAGAGCCACTGGGTTGGGTCGTCGGAATGGGGTTTGGGGAGGCCGTTAGGATATTTTTCGGCGGAAACCTTTTGCCAGTACGCAAGGTCGAAGGGAACCTTGACCAAGGTGGCATTTGTCACATTGAGTTTCTGGTCAATATTACGTACGGCCTTGTAGAATTCCGGCGAGGAACAGAAAGACCAGATTGCTGGTAGATGCGAGGAGGTCTTTGGAATAACAATAGCGCAATTGGTATCAAACTTCTCACCGGTATAAATCGTGACCGGCAACATTCTGATTTGGCTTACGACTACACCCTTTTTGCCCCAACACTCTTCGCCCCTTACATATGCCTGCCCTGTTTGAATAGCTTCTCTCAATTCATTATTGTACCACAGTAAACGAGTACGTCCCGAATAGGATAAAATCTTATCCACTGTGCTTTGCCAAAAGTGCCACTCGGAGGTAACCTCTACTTCCCAAAACAAGCGCCCGTAATGCGGAAAGTCTGCCGGTGACACTCCTTGATGACCTGATGCATATTTTTGAAGAAGATTAACAATAAGGCTATCTTCAAGAGTGATACGTGCATCCGGATTTGCTAACTGTTCTTTCTGGCTGATTTTTATAACAGGCTTAGTCAGTAGGGCTGCGGCTTTTGCTGCCGGCGTCTTTTCCTCGGCCACATCGAGGCCTGTCAGCAGTTGAATGTCGGTTGGTTTCCGGTTGGTGAGGGAGAGCAGGGTGACATTGACGACCTCGCCGCCGATCGTTTCAAAGGCCCTTGGCCCCAATCGGGCAACAAAATTCCATTCCGCTTGGACAAGGAGTTTCTGTCGAAGTTTCTTGTAAGTGGTCAGAAACAACCAGTTCTGGGGGGTCACCAGGGCCGTTGTTCCTCCCTTTTCGCAAAATATCAGGCAGCGCTCGACAAAGCAGGTGGCCAGATCTGCCTTGGCATCCTTGTGGTCGGTTTCGCAAAATTCCTTTAAGGCGGCGTCCTGTTTGCCCCGTCCCAGATAGGGAACGTTCGTGGCGATCAGGTGAAAGCTGCCGGTTAAGATTTCCGCAGCATGGACGAGACCGCGCGCAGTCACTCCCATCTCGGCCACATTCTCATCCTGCCGCTTTTCCTCTTTCGCAAGGACCTTTTCCAGAAGCGGCTCCAATTCCTCGAATGTGGCGGACAGCAGGTCTTTTTGCACTTGTCTCGGATCAATGAGACTGCCCAGTACCGGGGCCTGGCTGAAAAGCCCATAGAGCGTTTTCATGCCCTCCACGAGCGTCTTGTCGCCATTGGTGAGTTTCAGCCATTCATCCTCGCGGGCGTGAATACCCAGGCCGCAACAGGCTATATTCAAAGGCGGCAAAGGTCGATATCCGGACAGTTTCCAGGCTGCCAGGGCGAGGTTGAAGGCGGCGATCTGCGTGCAGCGGGTATCAAGCTCCAGGCCATAAAGGTTTTCGCGCAAGACTGCGTCGCAGGCCTCCGCATTTGTCAATCCCTCTTCCTCTTTCCGCATTGCAACAAGCATGGGCAGGGCAAAGACGAGAAAATGACCGCTTCCCATGGAGGGATCGAGAAAGCGCAGATCCTTGGCGGCGCGGGGCCAGCCGTCGAAGGCTCCGGCCGCGGGCGTCCCATCCTCTCTCTTTCGCAGATAAGTGAATTCGTAACCGGTTAAGGATTCGCTCTGCCCTGCGCTTTTTCTCTTGGCCGTCCACCAGGCCCCGAGGGTGTTGTGGAGGAGAAAAAGGACCATATAGTCCTCGGTGAAGAGTTGAGTAACAGCGGCAAGCTCATCGGCGCCGATCTTTTTCTCCGAATGGTTGACGGCGTCTTTCCGCCTTGCCTGCCAGAATTGGTATACCCACCCCAGGGCATCGTCGGCAAGGAAGACCTCCTGGGGGAGATCGGAAACCAACTGCCGGAGAAGCCTCCTTTCTTCCGGGGCAAGGACGATTCGACCGGCCGGATCGTCCGGCCGGAAGATCTGCGGCAGGAGCGAGGCAGTGAAGGCGGCCGCCACATCCCATCCATCGGTACGGCCAAGTTCCGGGGCCAGTTCACGGCAGTCTTCGAAGGAAACGGGGACACCATGCCGAGGGGAGATCAGAAAATTGTTTTCCAGGAGAAACCGGGCAAAGAGGAGGCGGTGCCATTGGTCATAGGCAATCTTTTCGGCGAGATGATCAATGAGGTAACGGCCTTTTTTGTGAGGATCTTCCGTGTCGCCCAACTGCCGGCCCTGGGCGCGCAGCGATCGGCGCAATTCCCGCTGTTCGGGGCTCAGATGCGCCGGCGCGTCCGGTTCATCCACACCCAGGGACTTGAGGGTCTTACGGGCGGCGGTTTCCGCTCCATCCCGAGCATCCAGGACCGCCTTTTCCAGGAGGCGGCGATGTGCTTTCGTGACAACGGCCATGAAATAGTCTCTCCCGGTTTAAAGAATCACCGGGCCTTCCTTCAGATAATCTTTGATTGTATCTCTCACTTCATCAATCCAGGTGTCGAGTTCCTTTTCATCATGGATTGTCGCGGCAGGCAAGGCTACGCGGGTCGCTTTGGGCTCCAGGAGTCTTGCCGCCTCTTCCAGTGCCTTCTGAAAACGTTGCGGCATGGCCTCCACCAGGGTCCGGCGACCGTTGAGGGAGCTCTCCTTCAGAGCGGCCAGGATATCCGCTTCACTGGCCAATTTGATCGGTGTGGGCGGTTGCAACTGAAATCGTTCGATCAGGGCGTGTTGCGTCTCCTTTTCAAGACGTTGCCAGATGGAATTGGCCTCCAGTGCTATCATCTCACGCTGATAGGTTTCCACCAGCGAGGTTTGGATGCCATTCAGGGTCCTCCGCAATGCTTCCAGGAGCTTCTTGATCAGTGGCGGAACAGGGTCCGGTTCCAAAAGGAGCCCACGCGAGGCCATGATGGCCTCCAGGGACTGACCGATTTCTGCCGCTTCGGGCAGTCCTACGGCCAGAGCATGAAGATCCTGAAGCCGCTGCCAGCAAGGGTGCCGCTTGGCGATTTCCGCTTTCGCCTTGCCCCAGAGAATAATGGATTCACTAATGCCATCCTTCCGGTCATGGATAGCCGCAAGTTGGGCATTGCCGCTCAATCCTTGCAGATCTTTGATGGAACTGATATCGGGCTTTTCCGGTTTTGGTGAATCACCTCCGGCCCCATCGGCAAGGACAAGGAGCTTCTCCAGAAAGGCTGCGGCTGCAGCCGGCTCTTGGCCACTGGGGGTGGATACATCCAGTTTCTGGAACAGGGCCTTGAGGTCCAGACGCTGGGTTACGGTGAGCGGCGGAACGTCCACATAAAATACGGCGCCGCTGATCTGGGTCTGATTCAAGGCGGCGGCAGTGGCCGGCTGGCCGTTGATGGAGGCGCGGAGATTTCCCGAGAGGGTCAGCATCACCAAAGCCGCGTCAATGGCGTCTTGCGGCCATCCGAATGGCTCTCCCTTGAAATTGTCGCGCACGTCTTTCCCCTTTTTACCAGGCCCGATGAGGTCGTAGATCTGCTTGCATGCGGGGTGGCGGTCCGTTTCACCCCTGTAGTTCACAGCCTGAAGAGCCCCGACGTTGCCGCTCCGGGCGCCTTGCAGCACCTGGCCCCAGTTTGCGCTGTCGGCCTCATTAAAACGGGGAAAGAGGCGTTGGAGAGCGTCCTTAGCGGCATCACTGACCTTGTCTACCAATTCGACGCCACTGCCCTCACTCCCGCCACCCTGAAAAACCTTCGCTTCCGCAAGGATCTGACGGAGATATTTCTGAACCTCCAAATCTGCCAGTTGCTGCTGGGTCTTGATGGCATTGCAGGCCTCGATCGCCTCGGGACCGTTGGGCGTTCCTTTATGTTCCAGTGTTTCCCCGGCAGCCAGGGACGAAGCAAGGTTTTGCCTCAGATCTTCATGGACGGCGCTCCGGGGAAGGAAACAGAAAAGCATCGGGCTTTCATTGCCTGCAGTCCGGGCATCAGTCAGGACGGTTTTTTCCTGGTCGGCCCAGCCATGCCGTACCCATAAAACGAGTTTCTGTGCAGGCTGTGCGGGCATGGCAGAACTCAGAACCAGCTCCATGTCCCGCGGCTGACGGCTCACGCCTTGAGAAAGGACCAGCGGCCGTAAAGCTTTTCCTAGGGCCGTCTGGAGTTCCTGTTCCCGGGCGGTGCCGATCCGGGGTTCGTCATTCAGGATCCGGTTGCGGCGAGTTTTGAAATCATGGAGCCAATCGGCGCCCTCCGGGGTCTGGAGGCGATACTCGTTTTCCACCAGCATTGCTTTGCCCTGGGTTACAAGTTCATCGAGAAGGGTTGGAATGTCCTTTCTGAGAGAAGCGCTGTCTTTCTGAAGATCCTGGATTAGAAGATCGGCCAGAGTATCTGTATCCGACCGGACGCCGTCATCCGCCCCACCGGTGCGGGGCAATTGGGCAATAAGAAACATGAGGGCGCAGAGACGGGATTTCAGGGTTCCCTCGGGGGTATTGTCCCGCAAGGCCATGATGGTCTCATGATACTGCCGCGGGAGAATTCCCGTATTGAGAAGATCCGATGCCTTCTGATCGTAAATAAAATCGCCGGGCACGACGTGACCGAGGGACTGGTCTGACGTGGCCCGTGCTGCATCAAAGACGATGCCGAGCTGAGTTCGCAATTGGGCTGTCGTACCGCTTGCGTCCACGTTTCGCAGCACCTTTTCCCAGAAGCGCAGGCGGACGGGCAATAGAGGATAATCAGCGGCATAGATGGCGGCATCGGAGGACATCGTTGCCAGGCGCGTGTTGTGGAGATGGCGACTGATCTCGCCCTGATGGGCATCGATGACTTTCTGAATATCGGCGAGTTTCTCGGGTTTTTTTGCCAGGACAGTTTTGCGGATGACGTTTTCCACATCTGAGTCCGAGAGCGGCACCTTGACCGTGAAACGGGCTTGAAGACGCTGGAGATTGGGTGTTGCCGCAAGGGCTGATTGCCCCGTGCCGACAAGGAGAAGTCGGCTATGGAAATCCGTCGCGCAATGCTCGGCGATCTGCTGGACGTCCATGGCCTGCTGCACCCTGTCTCCGATATACTGCTGAATTTCATCCACCACCAGCAATGTCAAGGGCATCCGACCATTGTCTCCAAAAATAGACCGGATAAGATCGACTGTCTCGTCTACGGTCGGTGTGGTTTTGATGGGAAATTGGGTGCGGATGGCGGCCTGGGCATTTTGCGGCGTGCCGAAGGAAGCATCCGCCTGTACCAGGGATTCCGCCAAAAGCGTGGAAACGAAGAAGTTCCGGAATTCTTTTTCGGGGCTGAGATTGCGGGCGCTCAGAGAGGCAACGATGGAGTCAAAAATCCCCTTTTCCCTGAGCCAGATGACGAAACGGGCGGCAGCGATATTCTCAGGCAAGCTCGCGGCGCGAAAGATCAGTTGCAGAAAGGCCAGTCGCACGTTTTCCATGCTGCCATCCCCCAGGGTCCCGGCCGCCGCCCGCAGGCCTCCGTACATGCGTCCCCGGTTGGTCAACTCGACGAAAAGGTCATGAACCGAGGAGGGCAGGTTCACGATTGAACGTGCCGATGCCCCGTCGGGGAAGGTAAAATCCACCCATAGATAGCGGAGCATCTTTACAAGGTGGGATTTGCCGCTCCCAAAGAAACCGCTGACCCACGCGGCCTGCTGTTCCGGTTTATTGAGCCCGCTCAGATAAGCCGAAAGTATCCGTTCGATACCCCGCGCGTACTCACCGTCGCAGACGAATGTTTCCAACTCGAACCGAAGTGTTTTGAGTTGATCCTGATCCCCGGTCATTTCGGTTACCTTGGAAACACCGTTGTTCAGCAGTTCGAAAGTCTTGGGGTTCTTCAGATAGACTTCAAAATTCTTCATATCGCCATCCTTGTCGTGCAAGTGATCGGTACGGCCATGTAATTGAAGCCATCCCGGGCGTCCATGAAACGATATAAGTAGTTGCGCTCGTATTCACCGGGGAAAAAGACGAGCAGTCTGCCCCGGATCGAACTTTCGAGTTGTGAAATAATTGAGGATACATAAGTGAAACCGAAGAGACTGCCCGCGCCCAGCACCGCAACGACGGTATCCGTATCCACCTCGGCTGACAGACATGCAGTTTTCAATTGAGAAACCACGTATTCCTTCAGCTCTTCTTCTATGGCGCCGATGGCTTCCGGAGCGGAGAAATACCCCTCCCGGTAGTCGTGGGCGGCAAGCCACTGTGCTGGTAAATGCGTGATGTCGAAAAGATGCCATTTGTATTTTGCCTGTTCGGTTGCGATTTCAAATTCCTTCAGGCGCGCCCGCAGTCGCCGTTCTTCCGATGGGGAATACACGGCAAGCCAGACCCGCTGAATGCCCGCCAGGTTCTTCTGCCAGGGCAGCCCGACAAAGTTCCGATAATTATCGATCAGTTTGTTGACCTGACTCATGCTTTTCACCCAGTAGATAATTGTATCGAGGAAATCCGATCTCCACGATAGAACCGATGGCCCTCAGATTGATCAACCCTTCCCGATGGGCCTGTGCCGCCAGTGCTCGCGCCTGGCCCATATTAAGGTCAAGCAATCGACACCAGGGTGTAGTGAATATCTGCTCCCCTGCCTTACTGCCGACATGTCCCAGAAGGAGAGCAAGCGTTAAGGCAGCGGGTCTGGGTTCTACCAGACAGCGAACTTTTCTCGATCTTCCGGCGAGGTGACCTGATTGGGTCCAGGAAGAAGCTGCATTGCGTCCGATCTTGGCGCTGTTCAAGGCACTGTATTGGTTTGGAAATGCCTTAGGGATCGATGCTTCCAGGTCGAACTTCGTTACTTCCGAATTGACTGAAGCAGATAATACGGCAGACGTTGTCGCCCGTAAGAGAGGATCACGTGACCAGGCAACCAGAAGGGAAAGCAACGGCGCCGAGGAGGGATCAAAGAAACAGAGCTCCCGGTAAACAACGAAAAGCGGCACCTGATCCGAGAGGGCGTAAAGCTCGCGCAAATACCGGTGCGTTTTTGCCCTTGTTGTAATGGTTCCTTTGCCAAGGATGTTGGTCTCCAGGATTGCTTTCCTGTATTCATCGGCTGATGCTGAATCGGAAACAGAGGTGAGCAGTCGAGATATTTCATCCAGCATCATGGTTCGGCTGTTGTGTGCTCCGCCGGCCGATAGCTTGCAGCCAAAAGTTTCGAGACGTTGATTATTTTCAGGTAGTTTCAAGTTGGATGACATTATCGTTGAGCTTGTCATGAGGAAATCCTAATTGAATTGATAAATTAACGTTGGACAGCAATGACGGCGCTGTAATTATCACGATTTACAAAAGAATGCTACTATGAAACGAAAGACGGATGGGTAAATCTTCAGGAAAATCAAATGGCCTCAAATGAACGGAAAACAAGCTGTCAAGATTTGCACCTTTCGAACCGTATTCAACGATCAGGGCCGCTTATCAAAACCGACGACTTGTATTCAGGACTATCGGTGTGGCCGATTCTTAGCTATTCGCAAGCCCTCTTTTGACCTGATCCATCACGGTTGCCATGGTCGGGCTTGCCTGCGCATTCACAACATAGTCTGCGATTGGATCGCACGGTGTCTCATCCCGGTTGATGATCACGAGCTTTGCGCCGTTCTGTTTCGCGATTACCGGCATTTGGGCAGCGGGTTGGACCACAAGGGAAGATCCGATAACAATAAAAAGGTCGCAAGCAGCCGAGTGCTCGTAAGCTGCTTGAGTTTCTTCAGCCGGCATTGACTGTCCGAAGGATATCGTGGCAGGTTTGAGAAGGCCTTTACACGCATCACAGCGGGGCGCTTTGTCACCGCCGGCTATCCGGATCTGAATTGCATCCCGGTCGTACCGTTTGTTACAGTTCAGGCAGGTTACGTGCATGGCGGTGCCGTGAAGTTCCAGTACTTTATCCGGCGAATTACCGGCCTTGAAATGAAGGCCGTCGATGTTCTGTGTGATCAGGCAGTCAAGTTTTCCAAGTTGCTCAAGCTCTGCAATTGCAAGATGAGCCGGATTAGGTTCGGCATTTTTCATCGATTCATACATCTCCGTAGCCATCTGCCAGTATTTCTCCCGGGAAGTTTCGCTTTCCAGAAACCTCTGAAAATAAAACTCCTGCGGATCGTATTTATCCCAAACGCCTCCGGGACTACGGAAATCGGGAATTCCGGACTCCGTGCTCAGACCTGCGCCAACGAACACCACGATTCTGAGCGAATCGACAATCAACTCCGCAATTATTTCGATCGGTCCGCTCATGCTGCACTCCTCAAGGATCTCTCTGAATCCTCGGATTGAACGATTCTACAGGACCTTCTCAAATCTCATTGGTCAGGATGTCTTGGTTGTGTCTTTCTCGGCCAATTCTTTTTGGTATGCTTTCCAGCCTGGACACCAACCGGTGTGCCACCGCCAAATCCTGGCAAGTAGCGAGTTCGGATTTCGTTCCGCATAGTCGCGAAACCAGCACGTTGCGCATGAGGATTTCAATGCAGCGTTCTCCTTTCTTTACTTCATGGGTGACATTGGGAATAAAAATAACGCTCTATTCAGTATCAGCGGTGTATCGAAGTGATCATAACCAATCTAACTCTTGCCTGCCTTCATCGCATATGTTCTATGATGACATCAAAATGTAGCCTTGAACCTCATTGAGGTTTTGAAAAAGCCTGAACCCGTTGCTGGCATAATCCCTGTTCCAGGGGAATGACAACCCGGCTCCCAGAGCTCCACTTTCTATTGCTTTTTCAAGCGTCAGCGGCGAATCATCCACGACGATGTCAGCCTTTGGAAAGAGAACGGTTTTGTCCAGAGAGAGGTGAAGTTCATCGTAGGGAAGCCTGTGCCGCGCGAGCCATCGTTCGGTCGGCTGTCTCATTTCCTTCATACGGTGGCTGGCAAGGATGATATGAAAACCATGTTCTTTCAGCGATGACAGGAAGCCCTGTGATTCCGGGTAGGGGTGATATTTGTCATTGTCCTGATTATGGTGAATCGTGTTGATCGCAGTGATAAAATCCTCTACTGAACAGTATCCCTCCCAAATGTCATAGGTGCACCACTGATCGGGTGTTGGAAAATTATTGTTGAATTTCTTCAACTCCAGATAGAAAGCATCGCTGAATTGCCAGAGGGTGTTGTCAATATCAATTATCGCTATCTTGCTCAAAGTTATTTTTCTCCGTGTTATTTGCTTGGTTATCAGAAGGTAAGCCGGATTCTACAGGAACAGTCAATAAACTGTCAAGACTTTGCGCCTTTCGAACCATATTCATAAGCTTGCTCGAACAAGTATGGTGCAGACTTGTACTGCTATCAGTCGCTATCAGTCGGTGAAAAGTTTCGCGAAACCCCACCGCTTGCGCCTCTTCCAACTCCCCCGATGCCATGCGTAGCTTGCCAGAAGCGGAAGGACGGAGGTGGCTTCCGCATAGACCATCTGCTCAAAGCTGCTGTCCACCTTCCCCCATGAATTGGCCTCCTTGAGCGTTGAGCTGGAGCAGGCCCCATCGCGGGCATCGGCTACCGTAATCTGGACGGCGTACTTGTGCATCGGGACCTCTTTTCCGATCACCTCCGCGCAGACGACCGTGTCCTGGGCGAAGTTCTTCGGCGCGCCGCCGCCGATCATCAGCAGGCCCGTCGTCCCCGCCTTGATCTTCACCCGGGTCAGTTCCAGGAAGTCCTTCACCGAGTCGATCGAGAGGTGTCTCTTCGGGTTTTTCACCTGGTGGAGAACGAGGCCGAAGCCGGCGCTGCTGTCCGAGAAGGCGGGGCAGAAGATCGGAACGTCGTGCTCGAAGGCCGCCTGGACGAGGGACTCCTTCTTCACCGCATGTTCGGTCAGGAAGCGGCCCATCTCCCGGATGAACTCCCGCGAGGAGTGGGGCCGGGGGGGCAGGCCGTCGGCAATGGTCTGGATGGTCTTGTCGCAGACCTGGAGCTCGGTCTCATCGATATAGGTGTCGTAGATCCGGTCGATGTACAGGCTCCGGAGGACCCGGTCATCCACGAACGGCGTTCCCTGATAGTGGCGGAAGCCGAGCGCCTCGAAAAAATCCATGTCCACCACCGTGGCCCCCGTGGCAACGATTGCGTCCACCATGTTGTTCTTTACCATCTCCACGTAGATCTGCATGCATCCGGCGGCGCTGGTACTCCCGGCGATGGTCAGGATGATACCGCACCTCTTTTCGGCAAGCATCCGGTCGTAGAGGCCGGCCGCCGTCGCTAAATCCCTGGCGGTAAACGACATCCCCTGCATCGCCTCGATAATCGGCGTGGAGTCGAACGAGGTGATGTCGATGTGCCGGACCGGCGTCTTCAAAAAGTCTTTCTTTTTCATAACCTCTCCTGTCTGACTATGATCGGGAACCCCGCTCCCGGAATCGAAACCCGGGCGCCGGGAATACAGAAGGGAGACAAGCCCCCTCATGGGGGATTATTATGGAGGAGGGAGGGGTAAAAGTCAACGAATCTGTCATTTCGGGCGCCTCGAAACCTTGCGCAAATTGGAAATCGGACTCTGGGGACACGTTCCGATCCCTTCGGGCCTGGGGACACCTTGCGGCAAGGTGTCCCCACATGTCCCCGCGCGCATTGGAGATTTTTCGGGGCACCCTGGCGGAAAATTAGGGACAGCTCCCTATTTTTCCAGAAAAAATAGGGAGCTGTCCCCATTTTCCGTTGCAGGGTCGAAAAATGTCCAGCGCGCGGAGGGATCACGATTTCCAAAGGTCTCGCCTCTCGGACGATCCGGGGCGATGACCAATTGTAAATTCGGTCTTGTCACGGCGACCGATATCTGATAGTTCCTCGCCATGGAAAGCGGAAACTTGAAAGAAATTCTGACCGTTTCGGCGCTCAACGACCGGATCAAGGCCATCCTGGAGGGGCTTGCCGTCGTCTGGGTGGAGGGGGAGGTGTCGAACCTGCGCCGCCCGGCGTCGGGACACGTTTACTTCACGCTCAAGGATATCAAGAGCCAGATCCGGGCGGTGATCTTTCGAAGCCCCTTCGGCGGCGGCTGGAACCGGCCCGCGGCTTTCGCGATCGAGGAGGGGATGAGCCTCGTCTGCCGGGCGCGGGTCACGGTCTATCCGCCCCGCGGCGAGTACCAGCTCGTCATCGATGCCGTCGAGCCACGGGGGCTGGGGGCCCTCCAGAAGGCCTTCGAACAGCTCAAGGCCCGTCTCGAGGCGGAAGGTCTTTTCGATCCGGCCCGCAAGAAACCCCTTCCATTCCTGCCCGCGCGGATCGGCGTCGTCACCTCGCCGACCGGCGCCGTCATCCGGGACATCCTGACCGTCACCCGCCGCCGCTTTCCGTCGGTGGACATCCTGATCGCCCCGGTCCGCGTCCAGGGAACGGAGGCGCCCGCGGAGATCATCCGCGCCCTTGGCGATCTCCAGATCGCGGGCGGCATCGACGTGATCATCCTTGCCCGCGGCGGTGGCTCGCTGGAGGACCTCGCCCCGTTCAACGACGAAGGTGTGGCGCGGGCGATCGCCCGGTCGCGGATTCCCGTGATCTCTGCCGTCGGCCATGAAACGGATTTCACGATCGCCGACTTCACCGCCGATCTCCGGGCGGCTACCCCTTCGGCCGCGGCGGAACTGGCGGTGCCTCTTTGCGCGGAGCTTCTGGAAACCGTAGGGTCGTTGCGCCTCCGGCTGATCCGCCGCCTGCGTCAGGAGAGGGAGCGGCGCCGGGAACGGATCGCCGATCTCCAGGGAAGGCTCCGGGACCCGAAGCGGCGTCTCGCCGACGCCCGGATCGCGCTCGACGATCATCTCGAGCGGATGAGGCTCTCCGTCGCCCGCCTGCGGGAGGCCCGCCGACAGGCATGGGCGCATCTGAGCATCCGCCTCGAACACCGGAACCCGAGGTCGCGGATCGTCGAGAGTCGCATCGGGATGCAGGGCCTCGGGAGGACCCTGCGCGCGGCCTGGGAGAAACAGGCCGTGCTGAGGAAAAACAGCGCGCACGCCGCGATGGCGCTCTTGTCATCCCTGAATCCGCTGGCCGTCCTCGGCCGCGGATACAGCATCACGCGCCGCCGGCCGGACGGTCTCATCCTCCGCTGCGCCGGAGAAGCCGCGCCCGGGCAGGAGATCGACATCCGCCTCGCCGCGGGGAAGCTGAACGCAATCATTATCGAAACATTCAAGGAGCCGTCCGATGTCCAAGGAGAAGTTTGAAGAGGCGCTGGAGAGGTTGGAGGAGATTGTCCGCCGGATGGAGGCGGGGGAGATGACGCTCGAGGAGTCCCTGAAGGCCTTCGAAGAGGGGATCAAGCTTTCCCGGCTCTGCGCGAAGAAGCTCGACGAGGCCGACCGGCGCGTGGAGCTCCTTCTCCGGGAAGAGGGAGAGCTCGTTGCCCGGCCGTTTGCGGGAGAAGAACGTGAATCCTGAATTCTCCCTGGTCGCCTATCTGAGCGAACGAAAGGCGCAGGTCGACGGCGCCCTCGACGGTTATCTCCCCCGTGGGCAAAACGGTCCCCCGGTGATCTTCGAGGCCATTCGCTACAGCCTTCTGGTCGGGGGGAAGAGGATCCGGCCGATCCTCTGTATGGCCGCCGCGGAGGCGGTCGGCGGGGAGGCCGAAGCGGTCCTGCCGGCGGCCTGTGCGCTGGAGATGATCCATACCTATTCCCTCATCCACGATGACCTGCCCGCGATGGACAACGACGACTACCGCCGGGGAAGGGCCACATCGCACAAGGTCTTCGGAGAGGACATCGCGATCCTGGCCGGCGACGCGCTGCTGACGGAGGCCTTCCGCCTGCTGACCGACCGGGGGGGCATGCCGGGCATGCCGCCGGACAGACTTCTCGATGTTGCCCGCGAGATCGCGGAAGCGGCAGGCCATCGCGGCATGGTCGGCGGTCAGGTCCGGGACATCCGCGCGGAGGGGGAAGCGGTGGGATTGGAAACCCTCTACGCGATCCACCGGCAGAAAACGGGCGCGCTGCTTCGCGTCTCCATCCGGACGGGAGCGATCCTCGCCGGGGCCGGGGAGGAGGCGCTCGCTGCCCTTTCCGACTACGGCGGAACGATCGGCCTTGCGTTCCAGATCGCCGACGACATCCTCAATGTCGAGGGCGATCCGCTGCTGCTCGGGAAGGGGACCGGAAGCGATGCGGCCCGCGGGAAGGTTACCTTCCCGGCTCTGATGGGGATTGAGGCCTCGCGCGCCCGGGCGGCGGAACTCGTCATGGATGCGGTTTCATCGCTTGCATCGTTCGACGAGGGGGCGGCGCCGCTCCGCGCAATCGCCCGGTATATCCTGGAACGGAGGTCTTGAAAGAGAGATGACGGAAGAGCCCAAAGAGGGGATCCTTGCAAAAGTGAACGATCCCGAAGATATCCGGCGACTCGGTGTGGCGGAATTGAACCGCCTCGCGGAGGAGATCCGGGAGATGATGATCGATACGGTCTCGAGACGGGGGGGGCACCTGGCCTCCTCGCTGGGGACGGTGGAGCTCACGCTTGCCCTCCACTATGTTTTTGACACGCCGCGGGACCGTCTCGTCTGGGACGTCGGGCATCAGGCCTACACCCACAAGATCATTACCGGACGGAAAGGGCGCTTCGACACGCTGCGCCAGCGGGGCGGGATCAGCGGTTTCCCGAAACGGGAAGAGAGTGTCTACGACACCTTCGACGTGGGACACAGCGGGACCTCCATCTCCGCAGCGGCGGGGATGGCCGAGGCGCGTTGTCTCCGGGGAGAGAATTACCGGATCATCGCCGTCATCGGCGACGGCGCGATATCCGCCGGGATGGCCTTCGAGGGGCTCAACTGGGTTGGGGACCGCAAGAAAAACCTGATCATCATCCTGAACGACAACGAGATGTGCATCTCCCCCAATGTGGGCGCCCTCTCCTCCTACCTGAACCGGATCATGACCGGCCAGACGGTGAACCGGATCCGCGCGGAGGTCAAGACCTTCCTCAAATCGATCCCCGGCATCGGCGGACAGATGCTGAAATTCTCCCGCCAGGTGGAGGAGTCGCTCAAGACCTTCTTTGTCCCCGGGGCGATCTTCGAGGAGCTGGGTTTCACCTATGTGGGGCCTCTGGAGGGTCACCATCTCGACCATCTGATCATGAATCTGAAAAACGTCCGGGCGCTGGAGGGGCCCGTCCTCGTTCACGTCGTCACACAGAAGGGAAGGGGATACAAATTTGCCGAAGACGATCCCGCCCGGTTTCACGGAATCCCGCCGTTTCACATCGACACCGGGGGGGCAGTCGCCTCCGGCGGTTCGCCGCCCCCTCCCTCCTACACGAAGGTGTTCGGCCGGACGGTTGTGACGCTGGCCGAGGAGGATCCGCGGATTGTCGCGATCACGGCGGCGATGTCCGAAGGAGTCGGGCTCGACCGCTTCGCCGTGGAATTTCCGGAACGGTTTTACGACGTCGGGATGGCCGAGCAGCATGGGGTGACCTTTGCCGCCGGACTCGCCACCCAGGGATTCGTCCCGATTGTTGCGATCTATTCCACCTTCATGCAGCGGGCCTACGATCAGGTGATCCACGACGTCTGCCTGCAGAAGCTGCCGATGGTCCTGGCGATGGACCGGGGCGGCTTCGTCGGCGCCGACGGCCCCACCCATCACGGCCTGTTTGACTTCGCCTTCCTCCGCACCGTTCCGAACCTCATTGTCATGGCGCCGAAGGATGAAAACGAACTCCAGCACATGCTGAAAACCGCCGTGGACTGTGGCCGGGCCGTTTCCGTGCGCTACCCGCGAGGCGCCGGGGTCGGTGTTCAGTTGGACGAGAATCCCCGTGCACTCCCCATCGGGAAAGGCGAAATCCTTTTCGATCCGCCGGGCGCCGCACTGGCCGTCGTCGCGATCGGCGCCTGCGTTCATCCGGCCCTGGACGCGGCCGAACTTCTGCGGGCCGAGGGGATTTCCATCCGGGTCATCAATGCCCGGTTTGTCAAACCCCTCGACGCGGAGCTCATCTGCGTCGCCGCGCGTGAGCTGAAGAGGGTGATCACCGTCGAGGAAAACTCGCTGATGGGGGGGTTCGGCAGCGCCGTTCTCGAACTCTTCGCGGAGAAGGGGGTCAGCGGCGTTTCTGTTCGGCGACTCGGCATCCCGGATGAGTTCGCCCCGCATGCAACCCAGAAGGAGCTCCGGCGGATGTACGGGATCGACGCGGCGGGAATCGCCGCCGCGGTGCGGGAGATGTAAAGGTGAAAACGCCAAAAATCCGCCTGGATTGCCTCCTTGTAGAGCGGGGTCTGGTCGAGAACCAGCAGCGGGCTCAGGCGCTGATCCTCGCGGGGACGGTCCTCGTCGGCGAACGGCCTCTGGATAAAGCAGGAACCCCGGTCCCCGTCGATGCGGAGATTCGGATCCGCGGAGAAGAGAACCCCTATGTAAGCCGGGGCGGCCTGAAGCTGCGGGGCGCCCTCGAAATCTTCGGCATCTCCGTCCGGGATCTGGTTGCCCTCGACGTGGGGGCTTCCACCGGCGGTTTCACCGATTGTCTCCTCCAGGCGGGGGCCGCCAAGGTCTATGCGGTCGACGTCGGCTACGGACAGCTATCCTGGAAACTCAGAGAAGATCAGCGGGTTGTGAACATCGAACGGACGAACATCCGCCATTACGACGGCAGCGGCATCACCGACGGGATCGACATCGCCGTGATCGACGCCTCCTTCATCTCGCTCAGGCTGGTGATCCCGCCGGTTCTAAAACTGATTCGAGACGGCGCCCGCCTGATTGTCCTCGTCAAGCCGCAGTTCGAGGCGGGTAAAGGCGAGGTCGGCCCGCGCGGCGTTGTCCGGGATCCGGCGCTTCATGAACGCATCCTGGATGAGATGGAAATGTTCTGCCGGGATCTCGGGCTTGAAGTCCTCGGGCGCTGCGACTCCCCGCTCACGGGGCCGGCGGGAAACCGGGAATTCTTTCTCTGTCTCAAGAAGAAGAAACCGCGGGGGGAGGAGGACGCTCCATCATGGGCGTAAAACTGGCGAAAACCGCCGGCTTCTGCATGGGGGTGAAAAGAGCCGTGGATATGGTCCTCGACATGGTTCGTCAAAAGGGCCATGGGACCATCTATACGTACGGCCCCCTGATCCACAACCCCCAGACGGTGGAGCTTCTCCGGCAGCGGGGAATCATTCCGATTCGGAGCCTGCGGGAGATCGACGGCGTTCCCGCCGAGGCCTTCATGGTCATCCGTGCCCACGGCATCTCCCCCGGAGATAGAAAAAAAATCAAGGAAAAAGGGTTCCGGATCATCGATGCCACCTGTCCAAAGGTGGCTCACGTCCAGGCTATCATCCGGAAGCGCGCGGGGGCGGGCTTCACGGTTTTGATAGCAGGGGATCGGGAGCACCCGGAAGTGAACGGTCTGCTCGGCTTTGCCGGCGAGGCGGGGATCGTCGTCGGCGCCCCGGAAGAGGTGGATGGTCTGCCGGCGTTGACAAAGGTGTGCGTTGTCGCCCAGACGACGCAGAGCTTGGAGGAATACGCCGCCATTGTCCGTCGGGTCAAGGAGCGGTTCCCGGAAGCGGTGATCTTCGATACGATCTGCGACTCAACGGAGAAGCGTCAGACCGAGATCAAGGCGCTCGCCGCCGGAACGGATGCCGTCTTCATCGTCGGCGGCAGGAACAGCGCGAACACGCGGCGCCTCGCCGAACTTGCAAAGCTCCGGGGAAAACCCGCCTTCCACATCGAGACAGCCGACGAACTCAAAGAAATCGATGTCGAGACCTACCGCCGGATCGGCGTCTCTGCCGGGGCTTCGACCCCCAACTGGATCATCGGCAGGGTGGTAGACCATCTGACCGGCCGCCTGGGAAAGCGGGAAGAAATCCTCCGGCATCTCTTCAAGATCTGGGTCTTTGCCGTTCGCACGGATATCTACTCCGCTGCGGGCGCAGGCTTTCTCTCCTTTGCCGCCATGCTCCTCCAGGGGTTGCCGGCGAACCCCCTCCTCATCCTGACCGCTTCTCTTTACGTCTACGCCATGCATGTGCTCAACCGCTTCATCAACCGGAAAGCCAGCAGCATCAGTTCCTTTCGTGAAGAGTCCTACCTCCTCCATGAAAAGATTTACGTGACATTGGCCGTTCTCTCCATGATTCTCGCTCTCAGCGCCTCCTTCGCCGCGGGTATGGCGCCTTTCATTCTGCTGTTCGTTATCTCTCTCTCCGGCGTTCTCTACAATACAAGAATCCTGCCGCAGGGATGGCGCTTTCAGAGGCTGAAGGACATTCCGGGATCGAAAAACATCGCCACCGCCATAGCCTGGGCGGCCGTCACGGCGTTGCTGCCGTGGATCGAGGCCGGACCGACGCTGACGCCCGGGGTTGTGATCGCCTTTTTGTTCATTGCCGGCATCGTCTTCACCCGTTCCGCACTGTCGGATATACTCGATATCCAGAGTGACCGCCTGATCGGCAGTGAGACCCTCCCCGTCCTGATCGGCGAGCGGAAAACGCTGATCATCCTCCAGGGGATCTCCTGTTTCCTGTTTGTGCTGCTCTTTGCCGCCCATCCGGCCGGGTGGGCGACATCACTCAGTTTTCTTCTATTAACCTGTGTATTTTATATATGGATTTGTTTCAAACTTTATGATAGAAGGTCCGGGTTTTCCGGAGTCGTTCTGGAAGGTCTCCTGGAGAGCGGCTACATGGTCGCCGGGGTCAGCGCCTTTTTGTGGCTCGCGGCGGTCCGGGGTCTGGCTGCATAAACCGGAGGGATCATGATCACGAAAACAGGAATAACAGCCGTCATTACGATCCTGTGCCTGGGCATCCTGGGCTGCGGAGGGCTTCGTTTTTCCGAGATTTCGCCGGACGCCCGGGATTTTCATCCCCGGCGGATCGCCGTCCTGCCCGCCGACGCGACGGCTTTTGCGGAGGCGAAGGGCGTCGTCGATCGTCTTTTTGCCGAATCCCTGATCGAACGGCAGTGGTTCTCCGACGTGGTCGGGGGAGAGGCCGTTGGTCGGCGTCTGGAATCGGATGAACCTTTCCGGACGGTCGTCGCTGGCTATCTGGCCAAGCGCGCGAACGTCAGTTTTTCTGATCCGGAACTGAGCGGAAGGATCGGCGAGATGACCGGCACGGACGCGTTTCTGCTCGTCCGCGTCGATTACTGGAACTACACGACGGAGAATGACAAGAAGCTGGCCAAGGTGAGCCTCAGCATCACGATGATCGAGGCGAAGACGGGGAAGGCCCTCTGGATGGCGGCCCATCACAAGATCAGCGAATACCTGATCATCAAACCGGAACTTGCCGATGTGGCGAGGGATCTCATCCGTGAAATGATCGGTTACATGCCGCACTGACCAGGCGGCCCTTGAACCGGCGGGAATGGGAGAAAAAGATGAGAGACGAGGTACAGAAAATCATCGACAGGATCAGACCCAATCTCCAGGCGGACGGAGGAGATGTGGAATTGATCGACGTGGGCGACGACGGCGTCGTCAAGGTGAGACTGGTCGGGGCCTGTCACGGCTGCCCGATGGCCCAGATGACCCTGAAGAACGGGATCGAAAAATCTCTGAAACAGGAGATCCCGGCTGTAAAATCTGTGGTTTCCGTTTAGGGTCTGCAACGTAATAGGTGTTTGGTTACAGATCATTAGATGAGCGGACCGGGTGCACCGGTTTGCAGGATAAAAAATAGAAGAAGGAGAAGAAAAAATGGCGTATATCATAACCGATGAATGCATTGCTTGTGGTTCCTGTCAGGATGAATGTACGGCAGAGGCGATCAGCGAGGGGGAAGACAAATATGTCATCGATCCCAAATTGTGTACGGACTGCGGCACCTGCGCGGAACAGTGCCCTGTCGAGGCGATTACGCCCGGGGAAGAGAAGTAGCTCCATATTGGTTTGAATTGTGGAAGAGGGGGAAACACCGCGCCGGCGATGGGCTGCGGCTTCCCCCCCTCTTTTTTCAAGACCTTTGGAAATCGCGATCCCTCCGCGCGCCGGACATTTTTCGACCCTGTAACGGAAAATGGGGACAGCTCCCCTATTTTTCTGCGGCAAAATAGGAGAGCTGTCCCTAATTTTCCGCCCGGGAAATCTCCAATGCGCGCGGGGACATGTGGGGACACCTTGCCGCAAGGTGTCCCCAGGCCCGCGGAACGTGTCCCCAGAGTCCGATTTCCAAATTGCGCAAAGGTCTCTTTTCGAGGCCCAGCGGCCTGTAAATACGGTTTTTGCGGGGCAGAAGAATGAAGCAGTTCATTACTTTCGAGGGCGGCGAGGGATCCGGGAAAACCACCCAGATCAAACTCGCGGCGGACTGGTTGAGCGAGCGCGGCATTCCCGTCCTTTCCACCGCCGAACCCGGCGGAACGCCGCTCGGCCGGAAGATCCGGGAAATTCTGCTCAACCGCGGATCATGGGCGATCGGCGCCGAGGCGGAATTGTTGCTCTTTGCCGCTGCCCGCGCCCAGCATGTGCGGGAAACCATCCTCCCCTCGCTGGAAGCGGGGCAGTGGGTCCTCTGCGACCGCTTTGCGGACGCGACGCTGGCCTATCAGGGTTTTGGCCGGGAGCTCAATGTCGCGTTCATCCGCACGTTGAACGACTTTTCCACATGTTTGCTCAAGCCAGATCTTACTCTACTGTTCGATCTCCCCGCGGAGGCCGGTTTGGAACGGGCTAAAAAGCGGACGGCCGGTATACGACCAGCGGAGGCTGAAGACCGCTTTGAGAGGGAAGATAAAGCACTTTATAGGAGTATCAGGGATGGGCACCATACCCAATTATCCCTCCCTTTCCTGGGGCGGTCCCGCTTTCACGGGAGGATCCGGGACGGGTATCTGACCCTCGCCGCCGAGGAGCCCCAGCGCTTTCGGATCATCGACGGCGCGGGGTCGGTAGAAACCGTCCACCGCGAGGTCTGTCGCTGTCTGGAGGCTTTGCCGCAGATCCCTTTCCGTGAGGGTGAGCGGGCATGAGATTCGAAGAGATCTACGGCCATGAGAAGCCGATCGCCATTTTGAAGAGTGCGATGGCCAAAGACCGCATCGCCCATGCCTATCTCTTCTACGGTATGGATGGAATCGGGAAGAAAACCGCCGCGTCCGTCTTCGCCAGGGCTCTCAACTGCGGGGGGTTGGACCCGCCCTGCGACGCCTGCGCCTCCTGCCGGAAGGCGGAACACAAAAACCACCCCAACATCATTACGGTCCAGGCGGAAGGGCAGTTCATCAAGATCGGGGCGGTCAAGGAGATCCAGGCCCGGATGACCTTCCGGCCCGGGGAGGGGAGGCGGGTCTTCATTCTGCAGGAGGCGGACCGGATGAATGCCGCCGCCGCCAATGCCCTCCTGAAGACGCTGGAGGAGCCATCCGCGGACAACATCCTGCTGCTGACGACCGCCCGACCCCACGCCCTTCCGCTGACGATCCTCTCCCGCTGCCAGCATTTGCGCTTCTCCCCGCTGCCGCCGACGGAGGTTGCCCGGTTTCTCCGGGAGAAGGAGGGGCTGGAAACCACCGCCGCGGAGATTCTCGCCGCATCGTCCGGAGGCAGCATCGGCGGGGCCGTCGAGATGAACAGGGAAGACTACCTCGCGCTGCGGAACGCCATCCTGGAGCTCCTTGCCGAGGACAACCCGGAGGATCTGTTGAAAAGAATCGCCTTTGCCGGCCGATTCGGGACGGAACGGGAGGAGATTCTGGAACGGCTCCGGATCTTGCGAAACGGCTACCGGGACGGTCTGGTTCTCCGGGAGACGGGAGAGAAAGAGAGGCTGATGTTCCGGGATCGGGCCGGGGTGATCGAAGCGGTCGCCGGGCGTCTGTCGGGGCGCGACACGCTGCGCAACATCGCCACGGTGGATGCGGCCATGAGCGCCATCGCGCAGAACGCCAATAAGTCGTTGACTTTGGAGGCCATGCTGATTAAGCTCGCATGAAGAAAATAAGCAACAGGGGGTGACTATCCTTGAAAAATATCGTCGGCGTCAAATTCAAGAGAGAGGGGAAGATCTACTCCTTCCATGCGGCCGATCTCCCTTTGAAGCGGAACGACTTCGTCGTGGTCATCACGGACAACGGCCCGGCCATCGGAACGGTGGCGACGGAGGTCAAGGCCGTCCCGGCTGAGCAGCTGCCCGCCAAGCTGAAGAACGTCCTGCGCCTGGCGACGGAGGAGGATTTTTGGACCCGGGAAAACAATCAGAAGCTGGAGCAGGAGGCCATGCAGTTCTGCATTCGGAAGATCGCGGAGCGGCAGCTGTCCATGAAGATGATTGACGTGGAATGTCTTTTCGACAAAAGCAAGATGCTCTTCTCTTTCGCAGCGGAAAACCGGGTGGACTTCCGGGATCTGGTGAAGGACCTCGTGCAGCGGTTCCACACCCGCATCGAGCTTAGGCAGGTCGGTGCACGGCAGGAGGCGCGCGTCATCAAGGGGCTCGGAATCTGCGGACGGGAGGTGTGCTGCGCGACCCTGCTGCACAACCTCGACCGGGTTTCGGTCAAGATGGCCAAGGAGCAGAACATGTCCCTCAACCCCGAGAAGATCTCCGGCCTCTGCGGGAGGCTGATGTGCTGCCTGGGCTTCGAATATGAAGCGTATGCGGATCTGAAGAAGGACATGCCGAAGTGCGGAAAGATGGTCCAGACCGCCGAGGGGCGGGGAAAAGTGATCCGCCAGAGCGCCCTCCGGGGAGAGGTCGTCGTTATCCTCGAAAGCGGGAAGGAGGCCGCCTTCAAGGCGAAGGATATAATTAGGGACAGAGCCCCTATTGTTTCCGCTGAAAAATAATAGGGGCTCTGTCCCTAATTAAGGTGAACTATGGAAGACGCTTTTTATATCACGACACCGATCTACTACGTGAACGACTCTCCCCACATCGGGCATGCCTACACGACCATCGTTGCCGACGTCCTCGCCCGCTACCACCGGCTCCACGGTTTCCGGACCTTTTTTACGACCGGGACGGATGAGCACGGCGACAAGATCGCGGAAGCGGCGCAGAAGGCGGGTGTCACCCCAAAGGAATACGCCGACCGGATCAGCGCCCAGTTCCGCGCCCTCTGGCCGGAGCTTGCGGTCACGAATGATTATTTCATCCGGACGACCGATGCGAACCATGTCGATACGGTCCGGCGGATCCTCCAGAAGGTCCATGACGCGGGGGACATCTACTTCGGAAAGTATGAGGGATTCTACTGCGTCGGCTGCGAGCGCTTCTATATGGAGAAGGAGCTGGTCGACGGAAAGTGTCCCGACCACCAGACCGCGCCGGAATACCGGAAAGAGAGCAACTATTTTTTCCGGATGGGCAAATACCAGAAGTGGCTCATCGACCACATCGAGGAAAACCCGGACTTCATCCGTCCGGAACGGTACCGGAACGAGGCGCTGGCATTCCTCCGCGACCCGTTGGAGGACCTCTGCATCTCCCGCCCGAAGAGCCGCCTCACCTGGGGGATCACACTGCCGTTCGACGAGAACTACGTCACCTACGTCTGGTTCGATGCGCTGATCAACTACGTCACGGCGGTCGGCTATCCGGACGGGGAGAACTTCCGGACCTTCTGGCCCGTGGCCGAGCACCTGATCGCAAAGGATATCCTGAAACCCCACGGGATCTACTGGTCCACGATGCTCAAGGCGGCCGGGATCGAGCCCTACCGGCATCTCAACGTCCACGGATACTGGAACGTCGATCAGAGCAAGATGTCCAAGAGCGTGGGCAATGTCGTAAAACCCCTCGACCTGAAGGACAAGTACGGCCTCGACCCTTTCCGCTACTTTCTGCTTCGGGACATGGTCTTCGGCCTCGATTCCAGCTTCAGCGAGGAGGCCTTTGTCCAGCGGATCAACTCCGACCTGGCGAACGACCTGGGAAACC
>JAHIMW010000129.1 GCA_018896355.1 Pseudomonadota bacterium | reverse complement strand
GCCTGTCGGGTCGGTTTGGGGGCGTCATACGGGCAGGATAACCGCTTTCTCATGCCTGGGGGGAGAGGGGCGAAAAGCCATAAAACAGGATAGCGAAAGGGGGATCCTGCTTCCGGGAGCCCTCAGGGGCGAAACTCAAAACAGAAGATACGTGCGTAGAAAGTGCAGCGGAAGGTTTCCGGACGCGGGTTCGACTCCCGCCGCCTCCACCATGATATCAAGCACTTAGGTCGTGTCTCCCCGTTCATCCCTTATCGCTTTCCAATTTGTACTTATGAAATAGGAAGCTCATGAAAGGCGGGTTCGGACCTCGCTATCAATAAAGCAGCATGGTGTTAGTTTCCTGCGCGATCCACTTCTGCAGGCGGGTCTGTTCGTTTCCCCACCCGTCGGAAAGCCGGAGGTCCAGAAACGACCGGAACAGTTGATCCATCATTCCGGCCGCCTTTTCGATCAGGTAGATCCGCTCGAGGATCTGCCCCTCCCTGTCGGCATCTTCCCCCTCGCTTTCCACGACGGACGGCAGTTTCATGGACTGGAAATGGAAGCGGTCCGCTTTAAAGGTGAATTCCCACTCCGCCTTGTCGTGGGCCATCCGGAGGCGCGCCGCGGTGATCTTCTTTCCCTGGCGCAGGGCTTCCTTCCCCTCCTTGAGGTCGGCGTGGAGCCCCTGACAGACGATCGTTTCGGCGTATTCCCCCTCTCCCGATTCCAGGACGAGGCGCCGGATGAAAACAACCTCGCTTTCGCCGCCGCCGGGAATCCGGATCATCCCGTTTCTCTCTTCGCTCTTGAACCAGAGCCACGTTAGAAATTCCCGGCCGACGGTCAGCGGATCGACCCCCGGCGGGAGGGGCGGGAGAGCGACGTCCCGGGAACTTGATCCGGCGGCAGCCCCCTGCGGATTCGCACCCGCTCCGTGGGCGTCCCACGGCGCATAAGGAGAGAGGCTGAGCGAAAAGGATTCCCGGAAAAGCTCCTGAAGCTCTCCGACCACCTTGTCCGAGAGGCAGCCGAACGTCACGACACCGTCCGGGACGGACCAGCAGAGATCATGAAAGGAGGGGACGGGCAGGGTTTTGCCGAGCAGTTCGAGGCGCACAGACTCCCGGATCGCCTCGCGCTGTTCACGGTAGAGCTTCTTCTGTCCGCTTTCGGCGAGCTGCTTTTGTTCCGCCTCCAGGATCCGGAGGCGGAGGAGGGAAGGGGCGACCGACTTCCGGTCGATCCGGAGCGAAAAGAGCAAGTACCGCCCCTGGGCGTAGGAGGCGTAGCCGAAATCCGTATCAAGGCAGTTTTCCAGAGATGTCCAGCCTGCCGCCATTTCGTCCGACGTGCGCCAGACGGTCTGGAAGGCGTAGCGCCGGATCCGCTCGTTGAAGAAGTCGGGGAAATGGTCCGGCAGCGCGCCCATGATGCGGTACCGCGAAAACGTGACAGCCCCCTTCAGCAATCCCATAAGCGTCTCCTTTTTGCGGGCGACACTACCCCAGTTCTTCGGATGATGTCAAGTTCAAGTGAACCCGGTTGCGTTGTTCCGGGGACACCTGGGCTTGGGGACACCTTGCCGCAAGGTGTCCCCAAGCCCAGGTGTCCCCCTTGCGGCAAGGTGTCCCCACATGTCCCCGGAACAACTGATCTGCATCATACGCATGGACACCCGGATTATTTTGTGATAGGGAAAAACGCAAATCTGTTCCAAGAGGATCCGATGTTGATCAAAAAAGTCGGAATTGTCGCCAATATCGCCAAGGAAAAATCGCCTGAATACACCGCCGCTCTTCGCGAGTGGATGCTGAAACGGGGCCTGGAGGTCTATCTTGAGGAGGGGATTGCCGCGAAGATTGGCTGCCTTCCCGGCGTTGAGAAAGGGAAGCTCTGGACGCTGGTGGATCTGGTCGTCGTTTTCGGCGGCGACGGCACGATCCTCAGAACGGCCCGCCTGGTCCGGGATCGGCAAGTTCCGATCGTCGGGATCAATCTCGGCGTATTCGGGTATCTGACCGAGGTGAACCTTGACGAGATGTACAGCGCCATGGAGGTGATTCTCGCGGGGGATTTTCAGGTCGAAAAGAGGATGATGCTCGACGTGGAGATCCAAGGGGGCGAGGAGCCGTTTAGGGAAGGGACGGTCCTGAACGACGTCGTGATCAATAGGGGGAATCTCTCGCGGATCGTCGAGTTGGAGACCATGGTGGACGGTCGCTATCTGACGACCTTCAAGGCCGACGGCCTCATTGTCGCGACGCCGACCGGCTCCACGGCCTATTCGATGGCCGCGGGCGGACCCATTGTATTCCCCGAGCTGAATTCAATCCTCATCAACCCGATCTGTCCCCATACCCTGACGAATCGGCCGGTCATCCTGCCGGAAAGCGCCGTCGTCCGGGTGATGCTGACCACGATGGAGCAGGGGGCGACCGTGACGCTCGACGGACAGGTCTCCTTTACCGTGAAATGCGGGGACAGCATCACCATCCGGAAATCGCGGTACATCACCACGCTGGTCTCCTCCCCCCACCGGGGCTATTTTGAGATCTTGCGGACAAAGTTGGGATGGGGCGGCTCCCCGACGGGGGCTCTCCGGAAGGGACAAGATGCTCGCGGAACTGAACATCCGTAATTTTGCGATCATCGATGAACTGAAGGTGGCCTTCGACGGGGGCCTGAACATGATCTCCGGGGAGACCGGCGCCGGAAAATCGATCATCATTGGCGCCGTCGGTCTGTTGTTGGGCGAGCGGGCGAATGCCGACATGATCCGCTCCTTCGAGGATGCGGCCGTCGTGGAGGCGCTTTTTGACATCCGCGGGCAGGACGGGTTGCGGGCGAGGGTCAGCGAAATGGGATTCGGCGACGGCGAGGAGCTTGTCGTCCGCCGCGTGGTCTCCCGTTCCGGAAAGAACCGGGTCTATATCAACGGCCGGCTTTCATCGCTGGCGTCGCTCGCCGCGATCGGCGAATCTCTGATCAACATCTGCGGCCAGCACGAACACCAGATGATTCTGAACCCGGACAATCATACGGATATTCTCGACGAATTCGGAGGGCTGCTGCCCCTCCGGACGGCCTATCGGGAGAGGTACGACCGTTATCGTTCGCTCCAGGAGAACCTTCGAGGCCTTCAGGGGCGCAGCATAAAAAAGGCTGAACGGGAAGATCTTCTCCGCTATCAGATCGGCGAGATCTCCCAGGCGGGCGTGCAGGCGGGGGAGGACTCCGCCCTGACGGAAGAGAAGAAGATCCTTGTGAACGTTCAAAAACTGATGGATTTTGCCGGCGCGGCCTATGAGACCCTCTACGGGAAAGGCGGTTCCGTGCTGGCCGAGTTCCGCGGCGTGGTTTCGGGCGTGAAGGAGATCCGGAAGATCGACCCGGGGTTAAAGCTCTCCGAACAGGAGTTGGAGGAGCTCTACTACCGGATCGAAGAGGCGGCCTTCACGCTCCGCGATTATTCAAAACGTCTTTCGTTCGATCCCGCCCGTCTGGAGGCGGTCGAGGAGCGGCTGGAGCTGCTGGGGCGTCTGAAGCGGAAATACGGGGGAACCCTCGATGCCGTCCTGATCAAACAGGCCGAGGCGGAGCGGGAGATTGCGGAGATCTCCTCCCTGGGAGAGGAGATCGAGGCGCTGACTCAGAACATTGCGGACGAGCGGGAACGGCTGATGGAAGTTGCAGCGGAGCTATCTTCAAAGCGACGCGAGGCGGCCGCCGCGCTGAAACAGTCGGTCGAAGCGGAGATCCGGACACTTGGAATGGAACACGCACGGTTCGAAGCGGTCTTTGCGGATCTCCGGGGCGATCCGGATGAGGCGACGCTGAACGAAAAAGGGATGGACGCCCCGGAGTTTTATCTCTCGGCGAACGTGGGCGAAGAGATGAAACCGCTTAGGGGGATCGCCTCCGGCGGC
Organism: Pseudomonadota bacterium; assembly: GCA_018896355.1. GTDB lineage: Bacteria > Desulfobacterota > Syntrophia > Syntrophales > UBA5619 > UBA5619. Next base: position 9,687 of record JAHIMW010000129.1, on the reverse strand, counting down.
GAGCTCTCCCGAATCATGCTTGTGCTGAAGAAAGTTCTGGCCCGGACGGGTTCCGTGGGGACGATCGTCTTCGATGAGGTCGACAGCGGAATCGGCGGCGCGATGGCGGAGATCATCGGCCAGAAATTACGGGAAGTCGCAGGGCACCATCAGGTCCTCTGCATCACCCATCTGCCGCAGATCGCCTGCTGCGGCGACCGCCATTACCGGGTGGTGAAACGGGTCGCCGGCGAGCGGACGAACACGTCCGTTTCTCTCCTTTCCGGGGAGGAGCGTCTGGAAGAGATCACCCGCATGTTGGGCGGGGTGGCGCTGACGCAAAAGACAAAGGAGCATGCACGGGAGATGCTTCTTGCCGCACGTGGGTGAGGTGGGGTAACTCCCGGAGGAAATGAAGGGCGGTTTCTGGCGGGGACATGATGCCGCATCGTGCGTGAAGTGGGGACACGATGCGGCATCATGTCCCCACTTCACGCCGGCAGGAGAGAGCGATGCTGAGAAAAGCCCGTATCGGCGACGTCAAGACGATTCACAGACTGATCAATATCTCCTCCGGGAAGGGAGAGATGCTGCCCCGTTCGCTGATGGATATCTATGGCAGTCTGAGGGATTTCTACGTTTATCAGGACGAAGGGCCAAATGAGATCCGCGGGATCTGTGCGATGAGCATCATCTGGGAGAACCTGGCGGAGATCCGTTCCCTCCATGTCGATGAGGAGCACCGGATGGAAGGGATCGGGCGGAAACTGGTGGAGGCCTGCATCTCCGAGGCGATTACGCTGGAGCTCTTCCGGATCTTCACCTTGACCTACAAACAGGAGTTCTTCCAAAAACTCGGCTTTCTGGAGGTAAAGCGCTCGACGCTTCCGGAGAAGATCTGGTCCGATTGTTTCCGCTGCTCCAAGTACCCCGATTTCTGCGATGAAGTCGCCATGATCCTGGAGCTTTGAGACCACAATGTTTCATAAGTTTGCCCTTTTTGTTCTTGTGCTCTATTGCCTGTCCGGCTGTGCGGCGCCGACCCGGAGGCCGGCGCCGCTACCGACGACACCCCCGCCCGTCGTAAAACCGCTTCCCCCTGCCGGGAAACCGGCGCCGCCGCCCCCCATTTCACCGCCGGGAATCCCGATCCCGCCGGAGATTCCCGTGCCGCCCGTTGTCCCGAAGCCGATTCCCCCGCTCGTCCGTCTCTTGCCCGACCAGTTTCCGCTGTTCACCGACGATATGGACATGGAATCGCTCGATGCGGCCGTCGATAAAAGCCTTCAATATTACCGGAGGGCCGCCGGGAAAGGTCCGGTGAGGATGGACGATACCTGGGTCAGCGTAAAGGATCTGCAGGATTCCCTGATTACCCTCCGAGAGATCCTCCGGAGCGGCGAGACGGCCGAGGTCAGGCAGACACGCATCCGGGAGACCTTCGACGTCTACCAGTCGACCGGTTCGGACGGGAAGAACACCATCCTCTTCACCGGCTATTTCGAGCCGATCATGAAGGGGGCGCTCAACAAGAGCCGGGAATACAGGTATCCGGTTTACAAAGCCCCGGATGATGCGATAACGGTAAATCTCGGTAAATTCCGCGACAGGTACAATAACGAACAACTGGTCGGCCGCGTGAAGAACGGGGAACTCGTTCCCTACTACAGCCGGAGCGAGATCGAGGATCAGGCGGCTCTGTCCGGGCGAAATCTGGAGCTGGCCTGGGTGGGCGACCGGATCGATCTCTTCTTCCTCCACACCCAAGGGTCCGGCAAGATCGAACTGGCGGACGGCCGGCTGCTCCAGATCGGGTATGCAAAGTCCAACGGACGCCCATACCGGAGCGTGGGGCGCTTTCTGCTCAATGAGGGAAAGGTCTCCCCGCAGGAGATCTCCTACCAGGCGATCAAGCGATATCTCCGGGAACACCCGGACGATCTTTCGGAGATCCTCGGCTACAATGAGAGGTTTATCTTTTTTCGCGTTGTCGAGCAGGGGCCCGTCGGCTCGATCGGAGAGATTCTAACGCCGGGGCGTTCGATTGCCACCGACGCCGCCGTTTTTCCACGGGGATCGCTTGCCTTCATGCGGGCGCGCAAACCGGTCCTCGACCGGGAAGGGAACGCCTTATCCTGGATCCCCTTTTCCCGCTTCGTCGTCAGCCAGGACGCGGGCGGTGTGATCAAGGGGGCGGGGCGCGTCGATCTTTTCTGTGGAAGCGGCGGCGAGGCGGAGATGCTGGCCGGAAGCCTGAAGGAGCAGGGGGAACTCTATTTCCTCGTGAAGAAGAGGGCTAACTAGAGAAACGCAAGAAAACAGGCGGCAGTCGTTCCGAGATGAACGGCCATGTTGAGCCCGCGGAGAATTTCCAGGACGAGTGGATTTTCATATCTTTTCCCGGCCATCATCAGCGAGATGCCCGCCGACAGGGCCATCACGGGGAGGTAGATGTAAAGGGCCTTTCGGGGGATCCCCGCGTTGAGTGAATAGTACATGGAAAACCAGGAGAGGATGGAGGTCAGGCAATATAGGGCCGTCCCTTTCGCGTTCCCCATCCGGTGGAGAAGGCTTTCTACGTCGCCGGCCGGATTGGCGGTCTGTGCTGGGAATTCGTGGAGCAATACCACGTTGAAGATGGAGAGGCTGATCGGCAGCGCCATCCAGTGGATGCAGGGGGCAATATACCCCTTCTGGATGTAGAAAGCGGCAACGATGGGCAGCCATCCGTAGCAAAAAGCGATCAAAAGTTCACCGAATCCGCTATCGGCCGGGCGGATGGGCCGGGTGGCGTAGAAAAAACCCGGCAGGGTGCCAACGCAGCCAAGCAGAAGCGTAAAAGGTCCCGTTTTCAGGCCGAATTGCAGGATGATGCCGATGAAAACGGCAAGTGCTATGAAGATGGCAGAGGTCTGGAGCTGGCCGGAGCGGCGAAGAAACCAATCCGGGAGCGTTCCGGATTCCCCGGCGAAAAGGTTTCGGAAGCGACGCCGGGATTGTTCATTCTCAACCAAAGCAAAGTGACCGCCCGCATGGTAGGTGGAGAGCATCACCATGACGATGCCCAGCATGCCGAGAACCCAGGCGGGGACACTAAAGACGTGATCCAGACGCCAGGCCAGAAACGTTCCGAGACAGAACGGGAGGATGCCGAGGGTATGGAACGGCGGACCGGACAATCCCAGCCAGCTCTCGATCTTCGCCAAGGCGCCTGTTTCTGTTTCCGGCATTTCGATCGACCTCATTGCTTCTGTATCGTAGTGTGGTTACGTAACACAAAGTACAGAACTTGTCAAACGACCGTCAACGCTGAGCCGTCGCTGATCGATCCTTCATTTTGATTAAAAATATTAGATTTTTTTCTTGATTGTTGTTTTTTTTTGTGTTAGGGGTGTCACAAATTGTCTAAAGCCCTGCGAAATCCGACAGCTGTTGAACCACCCGGTTGTGGTGGCGGAGTAATGATCCATTAAACCAATGAATGAAAGGGGGACGTAAGGAATGACGAAGGCAGAATTGATTGCGGTGATGGCGGAGGGGGCGGCCGTTACGAAGGCGGCGGCAGCGAAAGCGCTGGAAGGCTTTACTGCAGCGGTGGGCAAGGAACTCAAGAAAAGCGGGAAGCTCGGACTGGTGGGTTTCGGCACCTTTTCCGTCGTGAAGAGGAAGGCCCGTGACGGCAGGAATCCCCAGACCGGAAAGAAAATCAAGATTGCAGCCAAGAAGGTGGTTAAATTCAAGGCGGGCAAGGCCCTGGCCGACAAGGTAAAATAGCGGGACATGAAGAGCAAGGGCAGGAAAGGCCTCCATCCGCGGATGGGGGCCTTTGTCTGTGTGCAGGGTCTGATTCATCTCCGCTTCCAGCGAAGCGGACGAGGTGGATGCAGCAGGCGCCATTGCAGGAGGTGCGTTTGAAAAGGAAACGGATATTAAGCGGTATGAGGCCCACGGGGAAGCTCCATCTGGGGAATCTCCACGGCGCCCTTTCAAACTGGATTGCGCTGCAGAATCACGGCGATTACGACTGCTTTTACTTCGTTGCCGATTGGCATGCGTTGACGAGCGACTACGCCGACACAGATGAGATCAGGGCGAACACCATCGACATGGTCATCGACTGGCTTTCCGCCGGCCTGGATCCGGTAAAAAGCACCCTCTTCATTCAGTCCACGATCAAGGAACATTCCGAGCTCTTCCTCCTCCTATCCATGATAACCCCCCTCGCATGGCTGGAGCGGAATCCGACCTACAAGGAGATGAAGGAGGAGATTGTCCAGAAAGACCTCTCGACGTTCGGTTTCCTTGGGTACCCGGTCCTCCAGGCGGCGGACATCATCATGTACAAGGCTTATGGCGTGCCGGTGGGCGTTGATCAGCTTCCCCATATCGAGCTGACGCGCGAGATCGCACGCCGTTTCAATTTTCTCTATACCGAAATCTTTCCGATCCCCGAGCCGCTTCTTGCGGAGGTCCCGAAGCTTTTAGGCATCGACGGGAAGAAGATGAGCAAGTCTTACGACAACGCGATCTTCATGAGCGACCAGGGCGACGACCTGAAGAAGAAGGTCGGAGCGATGTTCACGGATCCCCAGCGGCAGCGCAAGAGCGATCCGGGCCGTCCGGAGCTCTGCAACGTTTACACGTTTCACGGGCTCTATTCAGCGCCGGAAACCGTTGCGGAGATCTCCTCCGCCTGCCGGAGCGCGGCCATCGGCTGCATCGAATGCAAGCGGCGTTTGGCCGCCGCGATCGCGGAGGGGATGGGAACGATCCATCGGCGGCGGCACCACTTCCTGAGCCATCCCGAAGAGGTCCGGGCGATCATCGAAGACGGCAATGTCCGGGCCGGCCGGATTGCAAAGGCGACGCTGGCAGAGGTCAGGGAAGCCATGAAAATACGCCATGAGCTATGAGATCAAGCTCGACGTTTTTGAGGGTCCGCTGGACCTCCTGCTCTATCTCATCCGGAAGAATGAGATCGATATCTACAATATTCCCATTGCGCTGATCACCGAGCAGTATCTCTCCTACCTGGAGATAATGCGCTCTCTCAATCTGGATCTTGCCGGGGAATATCTGGTGCTGGCCTCAACGCTCATCCACATCAAGTCGAAGCTGCTGCTGCCGCCGGCCGAGGGTGAGAGCGAGGAGGAAGAGGGGGCCGATCCCCGCGCGGAACTGGTCCAGCAGCTCCTGGAGTACCAGGCCTTCAAGGAGGCGGCTCTCAGCCTCGACGGGCGACCGCTGCTCGACCGCGATGTCTTTACACGGGGCGCGGCATCCGAAGAGGAGCAGACCACGGCCGAGGTGGCGGATGACGCGCTTATTGAGGTTGACATCTTTGAGCTCGTTACGGCCTTCCACCGGATCATCGCCGGCTTCGACAGCAAGGAGGATCTGGAGATCGACATGGAGAAGATGTCCCTGACGGACACGATCAACGAAATCATGGAGAGGTTATCTGAAGAGGGGCAGATCACCTTTTCCGATCTGCTGGGTGACAGAACCGACCGGAGGCGCATCATCTACACGTTTCTCGCGATTCTGGAGCTCATGAAACTGCGAATGGTCAGGGCCTATCAGTCGGGACCCTTCGGGGCGATCCGGTTGTTTCCGGCGGTAGAGGGGTAGAGGAGGGGCGATGGAAGAGAAAATCGCGATCATCGAGGCGCTCCTGTTTGCCTCCGAAGCGCCGCTGACGGTGGAACGGATCGTTGAGACCCTGCCCGATACGGAAAAAAAGGAGATCGTATCTCTTTTGGAAGGATTGATTCGGGAATACGACGCGCGGGGTGGAGGAATCTGCCTTCGGGAGGTCGCCGGCGGTTTTCAGTTCCGGACGAGATCGGATCTCTCCTCCTGGGTCCGGAAATTGAAGGCGGGTCGACCTGCCATGCTCTCACCTGCCGCCCTGGAAACCCTGGCCGTGGTCGCCTATCGCCAGCCGCTTGTGAGAGCGGAAATAGACCGGATCCGAGGCGTGGATGCAAGCGGCGCCTTGAAGGGACTTTTAGAGAAGAAGCTCGTCCGGATCGTGGGCAGGAAGGACGTTCCCGGCAAACCGATCATCTACGGAACGACCCGGAAGTTTCTTGAGGTTTTCAACTTGAAGGATCTTTCCGAATTGCCGACACTCCGGGAACTGAGAGATTTACAAGAGCAGCAGGAATAGGGCTATGGAAGAACGCATACAGAAAATCCTCTCGCGGGCGGGCGTTTCGTCCCGTCGCGCAGCGGAAAAGATGATAGCCGAAGGCCTGATCAGCGTCAACCAGGCCGTGGTGACGGAACCGGGAACGAAGGCGGACGCCGATCGGGATGAGATCCGCGTGGACGGCAGGCTCATCTCCTGTGATGCGGAGAGGGTCTATATCCTGCTCCACAAGCCGCAGGGCTATGTGACGACGCTCAACGATCCGCAGGGAAGGCCGATCGTGACGGACCTCCTCAGCGGGGTTACGGAACGGGTGTTTCCTGTTGGACGTCTTGACTACGATTCGGAGGGCCTTCTGATCCTGACCAACGATGGAGCCTTTTCACAGCGCCTCCAGCATCCCCGCTACGGAATCCCGAAGCGTTACCGCATCAAGGTGGAGGGGAACTTCCCGAAACGGGAAATTCAGCTCCTTGAACAGGGGATCGATCTGCCAGACGGGAGATTCGCACCGTCAGACGTGCACATCGAAAAGACGAACCCTGGAAGCACCTGGCTCCGGCTGACGATCACAGATGGAAGGAATCGCGTGATCCGGCGGGCGTTTGAGTCTCTGGGCCATCCCGTCTGCCGTTTGATCCGTGTCGCCGTAGCGGATATTACGCTTGAATCCGTGCGTGAGGGCGCATGGCGCAGACTGACCCCGAAGGAGGTGGACCGGCTTCTGGCCCACGCCGAAGGTCGAAAATCGGGAAAAAATTGTCTTGACATTCATTTGAAAATAAATAATAGTCGCGGAAAATAAAGGTATATTATCATGTTGTTTGAACAAGGCCGTCGTTCGGTCTGGTTCGTGGGATGAACGTGAATAGCCATTATAAGGAGGAAGGCATGAACAAATCTGGACTCATTGAGGCGTTAAGTCGTAAAGAAAACCTGACGGAGAAAATGGCGATTGACGTGGTAAATCTGGTGTTTAAGGGATTTACCGATGAACTGGGCAAAAACGGCAGAATCGAAATCAGGGGATTCGGCAGCTTCGTTGTAAGGAAGTACGAAGCCTATACGGGCAGAAACCCGAAGACCGGAAAGAGCATCAAGGTTTCTCCCAAGAAGCTGCCTTTCTTCAAAGTAGGAAAGGAACTCAAGGAGAGGGTCGACAGCAAGCGGTAAGTTCTGCCCTTCTCGTTGCCGAATCATCTTTTGGAATAATCATCCATACAGCGAATAAATGGGGGTCATGCATGATTCCCATTTTCCGTGGTCCCAAGCCTCGCCGCAAACATGATCCTTCCGGGGTCAGGGCATCAGACCCTCTTCGCGGAAGCTGAAGAAGCGATTCTCGCCGATGATGATGTGGTCGTGGATGAGAATGTCGAGCGCCTTGGCCGTCTCCTGAATCGTTTTTGTGAGGCGGATGTCGGCGTCGGAAGGGCGGACATGGCCGGAAGGGTGGTTGTGGGCGAGGATGAGCGCCGAGGCCTTCTTCTTCAGGGCGCTCTCCAGGACCTGCCGGGGATAGACCACCGCCTGGTTGGCGATCCCTTTCTGGACAGTTTCGAAATCGAGGATCTGGTTCTGGGCGTCCAGATAGATGACGCAGAACTCCTCGTCCTTCTTGGTTCCCATCGCCGCCCTGCAGAAATCCAGCAGTTCCGTCGTACAGGTGACTTGCGGTTTCTCCTTCGCCCTCTGCATCAGGTAGAGAACCGCGATCTCCTTGATGAATTTAATGACGATTGCGGACTCTTTTCCCACCCCGCGGATCTTCTCCAGATCGCCGATCTCCGCATCCACGATCCCCTTCAGGGAGCCGAACTCCCGGAGGAGAGCCTTCGCCTGGGGTTTGACGTCTCCTCGGGGGATTACGCAGGTCAGAAAGAGCTCCACGACCTCGTAATCATGGAGAGCGCCCATCCCCGCAGTCAGGAATTTATGCCTCAACCTTTTCCTGTGTTCGCGGTTGTCATCTCTTCCGGGATCTGCATCCATGATCCGAAACCTTTGAAAATCTACCCTTTTTGTCATTCCGGGCTTGACTTAGCCTGCCCCGGACCCGATCCGGGGGAATCCAGTTGAAAGTGTTCTGGGTTCCTGCTTCCGCAGGAATGGCAGAGGGCCGAAATAACGGCTTGGGGGACTTTTACGAGGTCCTCAATCGTCCTTTCTGCAGGTGGAGAATTTAAACGGGACGTAGGCCGGGCAGTGGCCGATCACGGCGGTGGCGAGCGGGACGATGCCGACGACCCCCCACCAGTTCTCATAATAAAAACCTGCCCAGATGATGGCGAGCCCGATGAGTACCCGGACAATGCGGTCCGTCTTGCCGATGTTGCATTTCATGACAAATCCTCCCATTAAAAAAAAGGTCAGCCGAGGTTGGCGTTGACGAAATCCCAATCGATCAGCCTGCCGATCACAGCGGCCAGATAATCGGGCCGACGGTTCTGGTAGTCGAGGTAGTAGGCGTGTTCCCACACGTCGAGGGTAAGAAGCGGCTTTATGCCGCGGGCGATCGGCGTTTCGGCATTCGCGGTTTTCGTGATCTTCAATTGATCGCCTTCGAGTACGAGCCAGGCCCAGCCGCTGCCGAACTGGGTCACGCCGGCGTTCTTGAGTTCTTCCGCAAACTTCTCATAGCTCCCCCATGCGGCGTTGATCTTCGCCGCCACGGCGCCCGTCGGTGTGCCGCCGCCGCCCGCCTTCAGGCATTTCCAGTAGAAGGAGTGGTTCCAGACCTGGGCGGCGTTGTTGAAGATCCCTGCCCTGGCCGGATCGCCGGCGACATTTCGGATGATGGTCTCCAGGTCGGCATCGGCCAGCTCCGTTCCGGCAATCAGTTTGCCTAAGTTGTCCACATAGGCCCGGTGGTGCTTGCCATGGTGAAACTCCAGCGTGTTTGCGCTGATAATGGGCGCCAGGGCGTCCTTGGCGTAGGGAAGTTCGGGTAATGTTATCATTGCCACATCTCCTTTCTTGATGGTTATGGGGTCGTGATTGATTCTACCATCACTCCCGCCCCCTTTCCAGAAAAAAAACCTCATCCGGCCTGATTACTAAGCCGTTAATTGCCTCTTTTGTCATTCCGGGCTTGACTCGGAATCCAGTGTTTCTAAGTGGTTCTGGATACCGGTCTTCGCCGGTATGACCTTTTGAAAGATTTCTTGCGAAGCCGTCAAGGTTGCTCCCCGGGAAGCGGGATCTCGCCCCATTTGTTTTCAATTCCAACGTTTCCTGAAATCCAGCCAGATGATGTAGACGATCATCACTATGGTGGAGACCGCCGCGGGGATGGTCGCCTCCTGACTGAACATCGTCAGGGCAATGCCTCCCGCCATCCCCTGGTTCTTGAGGGTGCCCAGGAGCACAAGGCTCGTCCGGGTTTCCCGCGGAAGATGAAACCGGCTGCCGAGCCAGTCGATGAGGAAACCGAGGATGAACATGGTGAAAATGGAGATCGCGGCGACGGGGAGGAGGGTCGATGTCTGGCCGAAGATGATGTCGCGGTTCAGGCCGACCAGGGTATACAGCACGACGAAGAAGCTCCAGTTTGT
>JAHIMW010000128.1 GCA_018896355.1 Pseudomonadota bacterium | reverse complement strand
AGGGTGGGGGACTTCCGGGAGGGGAGAAGAAGTTCCAGCTCAACATTTAACAGTGCGACCCGTCATTTCGGGCTTTGCAAGGCAACATATCATGCAACACCGGGGGATATAACGCTTGGTTTGCCCGCCCGTATCATCGACAATCTCTGGGAGTCCCTAAAAAAGCTTGATAAAATAGTGCCCGGGATTCTTCACCCGTCGACCCTGTTGTATGCGCCGGAGATTAAGTTTTTCGATACGCACTTTATCACGGATGAAAATCTTGAAACGAATGTCAAAGGTATCTTTGTGGCAGGCGACGGAACCGGGAAGAGCCGTGGTATTGTGGGGGCAGGAATTTCAGGGATCATTGCAGCCAGAGGAATTTTCAAGAAATACTTTTGATTTAACATACGGCGCCGGTTGCCAGAGTCCCCGATCGCATCTGCGGCTCGCTTCCCCGCCGGCTCCGGCCCGGTACGGCGTGATCCCGGCGATCTCCCTGAGGGCGTGTCATGACACCCTATTCTCAGATCCCCTCGAACAGGGCGGTGGATAGGTACCGTTCCGCGGCGTCCGGCATGATGACCACGATAGTCTTGTCTGCGAATTCCTCCAGTTTGGTCAGCCTGATCGCCGCGGCCATGGCCGCGCCGCAGGAGATCCCCACGAGCAGCCCTTCCTCCTTGGCCAGACGCCTGGCAAATTCGATGGCCTCGCCGCTTTCCACCTGCTCCACCCGGTTGACGATGGAGAGATCGAGCGTGTCGGGGATGAAGCCGGCGCCGATGCCCTGGATCTTGTGCGGGCCGGGTTTGATCTCCGCCCCTGCCAGCGTCTGGCTGATGACGGGGCTCTCCTTGGGTTCCACGGCCACGGAGAGGATCTTCTTGCCCCGCGTGTTCTTGATGTAGCGGGAGATCCCGGTGATGGTCCCGCCGGTGCCGACGCCGGAGACCAGGACGTCGATCGCGCCGTCCGTATCGTTCCAGATCTCCGGGCCGGTCGTCCGTTCATGGATCTCCGGGTTGGCCGGATTCTTGAACTGCTGGGGGATGAAGTATCTTTGAAGATCGGAGGCCGCAATCGCCTCCGCGCGGCTGATCGCCCCCTTCATCCCCTCCGCGCCGGGGGTCAGGATCAGGTTGGCGCCCAGGGCGGCCAGGACCTTCCTGCGTTCTATGCTCATAGTCTCGGGCATGGTTAGGGTCAGTTTGTAGCCCCGCGCGGCCGCGACATAGGCCAGGGCGATGCCGGTGTTGCCGCTGGTCGGCTCGATGATCTCCACGCCTGGTTTCAGGACGCCGCGCTTTTCGGCGTCCCAGATCATGTTGGCGCCGATGCGGCACTTGACCGAACAGGCAGGGTTGCGTCCCTCGATTTTCGCAAGCACCGTTCCTTTAAATCCTTTTGCAAGATGATTGATGCGGATCAGCGGCGTAAGGCCGATACTCAGACTGTTATCTTCGTAGATTCTTGCCATGATGTCTCTCCTTTCAATGGATGAATGCCTCCCGTCCAATACAACGTCCTCCGGACGGGGATGAATGCAGACACTACACATGCGCCGCCTTGAGCGCCTGATCCAGATCGGCCGTGATGTCGTTTATGTCCTCCAGTCCTACGGAGATGCGTACGGCATCCTGTTCAACCCCTGATTTCTTCAGTTCATCGGGTGACAGTTGCGAATGCGTCGTACTGGCCGAGTGAATCACGAGTGTCTTGGCATCCAGGACATTGGCCAGGTGCGAGGCCAACTTCACGCTGTTGATGAACCTCTTGGCAGCCTCGAACCCGCCCTTTACGCCAAAGGTGAAAATCGCCCCTGGACCCAACGGCAAAAGCTTCCGGGCGCGCGTGTAATCCTTGTGGGTTGTCAACCCCGCATACTCCACCCAGGAGACCGATGGATGATCGGCCAGATACTTTGCCGCCTTCAGAGCGTTTTCGACATGACGCCGAGCCCTCAGAGGCAGCGTCTCGAGTCCCTGGAGGAGCAAAAACGAGCTGAACGGAGAGATCGTCGCCCCGGTGTCCCTGAGCAGGCCTGTCCGGATCTTGAGCACATACGCGAGTCCTGGCGCGACGGCCTTTTCATGGTTGCCAAACGCATCCCAGAAATTGACGCCATGGTAGGCTGCATCCGGTTCGGTGATCTCCGGGAATTTTCCGGAACCCTTCCAATCAAAATCACCCTTCTCAACAATGGCGCCGCCCATGGTCGTGCCGTGACCGCCGATGAGCTTGGTAAGCGAATAAACCACGACATCCACCCCGTGTTCAAAGGGGTAAAAAAGCGGCGGCGGGGAGACCGTGGTGTCGAGAATGAACGGGATCTTGTGCCGGTGGGCAATCTCGGCGATCGCGTCGATGTCGTCAACATTGCATTTGGGGTTTCCGATGGATTCCGAATAGACGAGGCGCGTGTTCCCGTCAATCGCTTTTTCAAAATTTGCCGGATCGGAGGAGTCCACGAATCGCACTTCGATGCCGAACCGTTTTAAATCCACGGTGAAGAGCGTGTAGGTTCCGCCATAGAGTTTGTCGCCCGTGACAATATTCTGTCCCGCCTGGGTGATGGCGCATATCGAATAGAAGATCGCCGCCTGGCCGGTCGCCGTCGCCACGGCGCCAGTGCCGCCGGTAATAGCGGCCAGACGTTTTTCCAGGACGTCCGTGGTGGGGTTCATCAGCCGGGTGTAGATGTTGCCGAAGGCCCTCAGCGCGAACAAATCCGCAGCATGGTCGGTGTCCTTGAACGCATAACTGGTGGTTTGGTAAATCGGGACGGCCCGCGATCCCGTGGTCGGGTCCGGAACCTGTCCCGCGTGCAATGCCAATGTGTCGATTCCCTGATTTTGCCGGCCCATGTTCATTTCCTCCTGGTATCAAATCGATTTATTTGTTTTGTATATCATTATAGTAGTCTGCAACACCACTTATTAAGGCCGGCATAGCCTGTTTGGAACCCAGGAGAAACGTAGATTTCCTCCAACGCCAGGAGCTCATGTTATATGCGCAAATAAAAGCTCTAAAGCCTACCGACCCGAAAACGGTAAGCCCGACTCGGTAAAAAATGAAGCATACGGTGTTTGGAGTTTTATTGCAATCTCCATAGCCAAAGATAGAACGAAAGCGGCTAATTTATTTATAGAAGATGCCGGCGTTTGGACAGAGAACGATCAGGAAGCGAGCCTGATTCGATTTCTGGATGAACATCGCAGAAGAGTCGTCGAATCGGTTGTTGATTGCGGCAAAAATCAAAGCGTGATCTATGATCGGACCTATATCAGTTATGCTTATCGGATTATAAAACCTGGATATGTTGGGACATCGCCGCGCCGGCATATTACCTGGTCGCCATGTCGGTGGCCGGTATGATCGCAGCCTTGACCATCAAGGATCGTCACGGCGAACCGCTTCAATGAATGACCCTGAAGCTTGCTGCAGGGTCATTCATTAGACTTTTATGAGCCATTATGTATCCATTCAGTCACCAATGGACCATAACAGGGCTCTTAATGACAACCAGCATGGCCACCGAAGAATGGGAGGAGTGTGAGCTAAAACCGGCCCCTCAGGCGTGCGCCTCGTCCCAGTTCCTGCCGGCAGTGACCTCCACACGGAGGGGCACATCAAGCTTCAGCACCCCCTCCATCTCCTCGCGGACGAGGGCCATCAGGACTTCCCTTTCGGAAACGGGCGCCTCGAAAACGAGTTCGTCGTGGACCTGCATGATCATCGCGGCCGAAAGTCCCTCCTCCGTGAGACGCCGGAAAATCCGGACCATGGCGACCTTGATGAGATCCGCCGCCGTCCCCTGGATGGGGGCGTTGATCGCCATCCGCTCGGCAAACTGCCGGACGGCGGCCTGGGGGCTCATGATCTCCGGCAGATACCGCCTCCGGTTGAGGAGCGTCGTTACGTAGCCCTCCCGACGCGCCTGCGCGAGGAGGCCGTCGAGGTAATCCCTGACCCTTCGGTATCTTTGGAAATAGCCGTCGATGTAGGCTTGGGCGAGCTTCTGCGTGATCCCAAGCTCCTTCGCGAGGCCGAAGGCGCTCATCCCGTAGAGGACACCGAAATTGATCACCTTCGCCTGTCGACGCATGTCGGGGTTGACCATCTCAGGGAAGACGCCGAAGAGGTCGGAGGCGGTCCGGCTGTGGATGTCCTCACCGGTGGCGAAGGCTTCGATCAGGGTCTCGTCTCCGGAGAGATGTGCCAGCACCCGCAGTTCGATCTGGGAGTAGTCGGCGGAGACGATCTCCCAGCCGGGGGGTACGATGAAGGCCTGGCGGATCCGCTTTCCCTCGAGGGTCCGGATCGGGATGTTCTGGAGATTCGGGTTGCTGCTGGAGAGCCTCCCTGTCGCCGTGACGGTCTGATTGTAGGTGGTGTGGACCCGCCCCGTCCGGGGGTGCACCAGTTCCGGCAGCGCGTCGATGTATGTCGATTTTAGCTTGGCCATTCCGCGGTAGGCGAGAATCTCCGCGGGAAGCTCGTGGCTCTGTGCAAGGGCGGTCAACACATCCACATCCGTGGAGTACCCCTCCTTGGTTTTCCGGCCCCGCGGCAGATTCAGTTTTTCAAAGAGGATGACCTGCATCTGCTTGGGGGAGCTGATGTTGAATTTTTCCCCCGCCAGCCGGTGGATCTTTTCCTCCGAAAGGGCCAGGAGCTGCTCAATCTCCAGCGACATCGACCGGAGAAGGGAAAGGTCCAGCAGAACCCCCTTATGCTCCATCGCGGCAAGAACCGTGACCAGCGGCATCTCCACGCCTTCAAGAAGCTCCCTCATGCCGGCCGCGGCGATCTTCCCGGTCAGATCCGCGGCCAGCGCCATCACGGCGTCGGCGCGCCGGCCGGTGTAGTCCGCGGCCTTCTCCACGGAAATGGAGGCAAACGGCACGGCCTTCGCACCGCTCCCCACGAGCTCCTTCACGGAAGGCGTCCGGCGACCGAGGTGATCCAGCACCGTGTCGGCGAGTTCAAAGCTGTGTTTCGCGGGATTGAGGAGGTAGGAAGCGACCATCGTGCCGCAGCCGAGACCCCGAAGGGTAAGGCTGCACTGGGAAAGCACGATGAGGGCGGTTTTGAGATCATGGCCATGTTTCGGGATGGCCGGATCGGCGAGGGATCGCGAGAGGGCCGTGAGGACAGTGCCGGCGGAAAGCCGCGGCGTGCCGTCCTCATGGGCGATGGGGATGTAGAACCCTTTGCCCGGCGCCGGCGAGACGGCCAAGCCGATCAGAGAGGCCGACATCGCCTCCGGCGAGGAGAGGAGCGGCTCCAGTGAAAAACCACAACCCTCCTGCAGTCTTGACGCAAGCGCAGCCAGTTCCTCCGGCGTCCGGCAGATCCGGTAGTCGCCGGCGCTCTCTTCTCCGCGGATCTTCAGATCCTGGAGCAGCGACGAGAATTCAAACTCCCGGAAAAGCGACATCAGAAGCTCTCGGTCCGGCTCCCGCCGCCGGCAGGCCTCCGGATCGAAGTCGAACGCCGCGTCCGTCCGGATCTGCGCCAGCTCCCGGCTCATCCTTGCCTGGTCTGCATTCTGAACGATCGCCTCGCGGGTCTTCGCGTTGTGGATCTGCTCCGGGTGGGCGAGGATCGCAGCCATGCTCCCGAACTGCTCGATCAGCCGCTGCGCCCCCTTCGGGCCGATGCCGGGAACCCCGGGGATGTTGTCGGAGGCGTCCCCCATGAGGCCCAGGATCTCCACCACCTGCTCCGGACCAACGCCGAAGCGCTCCTTCACGGCCGCGATGTCGTAGCTCTTCTCCTTCATCGTGTCGACCATCCGGATCTCGTCGGAGACGAGCTGCATCATGTCCTTGTCCCCGGAGACGATGACGACCGCCATTCCCGCCTCCGCCTGCCGGCGGGCGATCGTCCCGATGATGTCGTCCGCCTCGATCCCCTGCTGCTCCAGGACGGGGATCGAAAACCCCCGGACGATCTCCTTGACGAACGGAATCTGGGGGATCAGCGTGTCGGGAGTCGCCTTCCTCGTCGCCTTATACTCCTCGTAGGCCTCATGGCGGAACGTCGGCCCCTTTACATCGAAGGCGACGGCGATGTAGTCCGGTTCCTGGTCGCGCAGCAGCTTCATCAGCATCGTCGTGAAGCCATAGATCGCGTTTGTCGGGAAACCCTTCGAATTGGAGAGCTCCCGGATCGCATAGAAGGCCCGGAACAGGTAGTTGCTTCCGTCGACGATGACGAATTTGGGGCGCTTCTTTTCTTCCGTCATATATTATTCCCTTCGTTCGATCATTTCAGTCTCTTGCGGCAAGACTTCGATATATTAAGGTATGTCCGACTCGAAATCGTATTGGAATACATATTATTGCTTATCCGCCCTTTGAATCAATTCAGAAATACACCGGACGAACGATTCCGCTTCCGATAGCCAGATTTGAACGTCCACCGCATCGAAGAAGATGAAGTCGTCGTAATCTCCTTCTTCCCATGTTTGTTTTCGGCCAGAAGGCGGGCTTCCTCCAATGTCTCTTCCGCTCTGGACAGACGATACCGGATGAGCTCCTCCCCACGGTCATTCATAATGGCAACCCTTCCCGTTCAATATTTTCGCGCAGAGGAATCGCTTCATACTTCGGGCCATTCCATTCTATGCGGTTTCTCACGATCGAACTGAGAACTTCGTCCGTTTCCCACTCGATTTCATAGAGCCGATGACGGATACGGTCCGTCCGCGCCGTATCAACCACACCGTCCACCAGGATCAGAAAATCCCAGTCGGAGTCTTCCCGGCTGTCCTGACGCGCCCGGGAACCGTACAGGTAAATCTCCGCCGAAGGTTCGATCTCCCTCAGAGCTTCCTTGACCTTCTTTAATAGATCCTCTTTCATGGCTTCGCCTCACTGTGATTGCCGGTGTAATGTTTCTCAAGCCCCGGCGTTCCATTTTTAATCGATAAAACATATTAATTTTAAAGCATTGTGACTCATTCGGCCGCGTATGTCAACGAGCAATTCGGGACCTCGTGGCCCTGGCCCATATCATTCTCGGCTTCGTAAATGCCGGTTCCTTTTTATATTTTCTCACCCAAACGCGCGTCACGAAAACCATACCAACGTCGTGGGAGCAAAGCCGCCCGATGAGGGGCTCAGCCATGATAAGCATACCGTTCCATCAACGACTCAAACCCCATATTGTAGAACACGGCGTTGTGGGGGATTAAGACATATGTCCAGGGTTTCCCGCTGTTTCGGGATGTGAATTCCGTTGCAGCGCGGCAATACTGCTCCGCCGCCCGGGCCTTTTCCTGCACCATCGCCGTGTCCATATCCATTTCCTTTTTCGTCTCGATCATGTAAATCGCCGTATCCGTTTCGGAAATGAAGTCGGGATGGTACAGTTTCAAATTGTTTTGCCAGTAAATCCTGAACTGATTCTGGGCGGGCCGCAGCCATTTGACAACCCCTTTGTCCTGCTCCAGGATGACGGCGAAATCCTTTTCCGTCTTGGAGTCGAATTTGTATAAACTGTGGTACGCCTTGCGGAAGCCGCTGAAGACCTTGCCGGGGATGGCGCCGGCAGGGGTAATGGTCTCCGTGTAATGGTGAATGCTGTCTTTGGTGTATTTGGAGAGATTGTGGTCTTCGATTTTCGTGAACGGCTTGACCACCGGCTTTTCAAAGGCAGGGATATCGCAGTAGAAATGCTCCATCAACTGGGCATAGATGTATCGGCCGATTTCCCGCTTGTGCGACTGGATAACGTTCATCAGTTGGTTGTCGTCCAGATAAGTCTTGAATTTCTCCACGGCCTGGGCGGCGAGCTTGCGCAGCAGGTCGGTCTGATCGTCATAATCGACCTCCGGGTAATTGATCAGCTCATTGACGACGATTCGATCCGGCTCGTCGATGACGATCCGGCCTTTGCCGATGACGATATCCAGGCTGTTCTCCTGCTCGCGGAGCTTTTTGACCAGGATCTCCTCCGAAACCGGTTGGTAATTGAGATTTTTCGTATCCAGGTCGAAATCGAGAAAACCTGATTTGACGTCCCCGCATTGCTGGATCATGATTCTGGGAATCTCGATGGTTTTGTCGGCGAATTCTTTCACGGCCTGTTCGTAGGCATTCCTGGCCTCTTCGATGATCTCCTCGGCAAACAAGGCCTGCTGGGGCGTGCTATAAATCTGCGCCTTGAGCTTTTCTACGGCGATCTGTTTGATCTCTTCTTTTTTCAGGTCCTGAATGCCTGAAATACCGACGTTGAGTTCCGGCAAGATCGAAAACAGGACCTTTTTCGCATCCAGGGTCACTTGGGCCTTTTGCTTTTCTTCCGGCGGCCCGATGGCGGCTATCTTTTCCTGCTCTTCCGCAAATTGTTTCTCCATCCGGGACACGGAAACGACGACCTCTTTGGGCTGCCCCAGTTCCTCGACGTCGATGGTAATGATATTTTCCTTGCGGATGATCGAGTCGGGCCTGTTGGCCGCTTCGATGATCTCCTGAAACCGGTCGTGGGCCACGATGGTCAGCTTATCCACCTTATCGTCTCCCGTCCGCTTTCCGTACGGCAGGCGCAGCCCCCGGCCGATGGTCTGTTCCCGCAGGGTCTGGGAGGCCGCCGTTCTCAGGGGGATGATGGTGTAAAGATTTGTGACGTCCCACCCCTCCTTGAGCATGTTGACATGGATGACGATCTCGATGGTGTTGTCCGGATTCTCCAGGGAAACCAGCCGGGCGATATTTTCGTCTTTCTCCCCACCGGTCTGGTTGGAGTGGATCTCCATCACCTTGTCGGCATAATAGTCGTCGAAGAATCCCGGTGAGACGATCAGGCTTTTCAACTGGGCGGCGTGGGTTGTATCCTTGGCCACCACGAGGACAAAGGGCTTCACCGGCCTTGTCTTGGTGTCCCGGGCATAGATATCCAAGGCCACCTTGGTGTCTTCGTGGAGGCGCATGCCGTCTTCCAGCTTGATTCGATCCAACTCCTCTTCCTGGTAGTGGCTCGGATCGAAGTCTTTCCGGGTGGCCACGGCGGGCTCCTTCACGAAACCGTCCTGAATCGCTTTGGCCAGGGAATACTCGTACACGCAATTCTTGAACTTCACGGCGCTGCCGCCCCGTTCGACCTGGGGAGTGGCGGTGAGTTCCAACCCCAACACGGGTTTCAGTTCGTTGATGACCTCCATTCCCCGGTCCGCCCGGTAATGATGGGACTCATCCATCAGCAGGACCAGGTTGTCCAGATTGGCCAGGTAGTTGAAATAGGAATCGCCCAGATATTCGGAAAGCCGTTTGATGCGCGGGAGCTTTCCCCCCTTGGTCTCCGCGTTGATCTTGGAGATGTTGAAGACGTTAATCTGGACCTCGGAGTCAAAAATGGCCTGTTGGGAAGCGTATTGATAATCTTCGCCGGTGATGACGCGGGGCCTTACGGTCGCAAACTCGCCGATGCCGTGGAAGACGTATTTGGGGTTCGTGGAATCCTTAAAATCCGCCATGAGTTTGTTATAGATCGTGAGATTGGGCGCCAGAACGAAGAAATGCTTCATCCCCTTCGTGAGATAAAGATAGGTGATGAAGGCGCCCATCAGCCGGGTCTTGCCGACGCCGGTGGCCAGGGCGAAACAGAGGGAGGGGAAATTCCGCTCGAAGTCCGTGCAGATGGGGTAGGCGCTCTTCACCTTTTCCAACTCGCCGGTCAGATCCGCGTTCTTTTGCAGGGTGAGTTTGTCCGCGAGCTCCGCCAGGATGTTGAGGCTCACCTCCTGGGGCCGGCGCAGGCTCAGGCGATTGCGGATGGAGACGGCGATTTTATTCATGGTATCTCTCCGGTTTTTCATCTCTAACACCAGTATCTGCCGCTTCTCCCCCTTCGTCAAAAAGGATGGACTGATTTTTTGATACCTTTCGCCGGGAACTTTTCTTAACCGGTTCCGATTCGATCGTCACGACCTCCAGGCTGTCCGGATCAGCGGGCATAGCGGCGATATTAAGGCTGTAATCATCCCGTCCGAATTCACAGCGGCCCAGAAGCATGTTGGGAATCTTCTTGACGGTGATGTTCGGATAGCGGTCGGCGCAGGCCTCCTGGTAGGATTTGCAGCAGAGGAGGAGGCTCTCTCCGGGAGCCATCTCTTCGTGGATGCCGTCCAGATACTCAACGGTGATGAAATTGGTGGTGGTAAAGATATAGTCCTTTTCCGTGGACCGCCCCTGTTTCCAGTAAAGGGTCTCATCGGGGTTGTAGACAAATCCTTCATGCTTGGCCATAGTCGCAGCCAGCATGGCGGCGTTGTACTCCTTGCTGATGACCCAGTTGTCCCATTTATCCTTTTCCAGGAGCGATGGCGCCAGACGATAGTAGCGGAACCCGCCGCCGCCTTGCCAGTTCACGGCCTTGCTGATGCCGCCCTGGTCCGTGCCGTCGATGACCTTCTTCATGCGCGGGATGATGTGGGAGTGGCAGTGCTCGCCCAGTTCTACCATGATCCACCGCCGCCCCATCTTGTGTGAAACGGCACCTGTTGTGCCAGAACCGCCGAAAGAGTCGAGGACGATGTCGCCGGGGTTTGTGGCGATGTGAAGAATAACACTAAGCAGTTTCTCTGGCTTTGGTGTACTAAAAAAATCTTCACCAAACAGCGTTAGCATCTCTTTCTTTGCATCTTGAGTATGTCCCACCATGGTGTGCTTCCACAGTGACATTGGCATCATCCCTTGATTGATCTCAGTCAAGAAATTTTTCAATGCGGGCACCGAATTCTTTCCGCGACTACCCCACCATATTCGATTTTCAGCCGCGTTCCGTTCATGCACTTCCCGAGACATTGCCCAGACTCTTGTCTTTTTTGGCCAGATTTCCTCACCTGTGTTGGGTTGGATAATCGGATAATAAAGATTGGGTCTCTCGTCCGCAGTGTAGCGGCATGTATAGTCCATCGCCTTCCATTGTCCGCGCAGGTCGTTGTCTGGGTTTTTATAGCGACCGGTTTGATCTTCGGTCAGGGACAGAAGGTTACGGCGGAAAGATGTACTCTTGCGATAACAGAGAATGTGATCATGGATATAGCCAAACTCCTTTGTGTCAGGTGGTGGAGAATATCGCTTTTCCCAAGCAATATCACACAAGAAATTTGAGCGCCCTAAAATCTCATCGCACATCACTTTAAGGTAATGCCCTTCGTTATCATCGATGGTTATCCAAAGAGAACCATCTTCAGAAAGCAATCGTCCGAGAATCTCTATCCGGTCGCGCATCAAGGACAGCCATAGAGAATGTTCCAGCCCATCATCATAATGCTTGAAAGCAGAACCCGTATT
>JAHIMW010000127.1 GCA_018896355.1 Pseudomonadota bacterium | reverse complement strand
CCTTGCAGGGGGCATCGGGTTGAGCTTCAGCTCAGCCTTCGTGACGACACCGAGGGTCCCTTCGGAACCTACGAACAACATGGTGAGGTCGTAGCCGACCGGTGACGTGATCAATGTGGGCGGCCGGACCTTGAAGAACGTGGTCGGCTACGACCTCACCATGTTGTTCGTAGGTTCCGAAGGGACCCTCGGTGTCGTCACGAAGGCTGAGCTGAAGCTCAACCCGATGCCCCCTGCAAGGAAGACCATCATGGCCGTGTATGACGATGTGGCCAAGGCGGGCGAAAACGTGTTCCGGGTTCTGGAAAATGGTGTCATTCCCAACAAGATCGAGCTGCTGGACAACTGGGTCATCAACCGAATCGAAGAGATGATGCCTATGGGCCTGCCGAAGGATGCGGACGCCGTGCTGCTCTTCGAAACCGACGGCATTCCCGAGGCCGTGGAGAAAGAGACGGAGAAGATCGTGGAGATTGCCAAGAAGTACGGGGCCACGGACGTCCGGGTCGCCAAGGACCAGGCCGAGGCCGACAAGTACTGGCTGGCCCGCCGCGCCGGATTCGCGGCCGTGTTCGGCAAGGCGCCCACCGTTTTCGCGGAAGACGTTACGGTGCCGCGGGGCAGGATTCCGGATCTTATCCGAAAGTGCAAGGAGCTTGCTAAAAAATACGCTGTGGAGATCGTGGTGCTCGGTCACGCGGGTGACGGCAACCTCCACCCGGCCATCCTCACGGACATCAAGAACAAGGATCATTACGACCGTGCCGTAAAGGCGATGGATGAGATCATCGAAGGCGCCGTGGAACTGGGTGGCGTGATATCCGGCGAGCACGGGATCGGCCTCGAGAAACAGAAGTTCTTCAGGAAGATCGAGAATCCCAAGGTCATCGACCTCATGAAGGGTATCAAGGCGTTGGTCGATCCGAACAACATCATGAACCCAGGCAAGATCTGGTAATAAGGGGGTACCTTGAGCAGTGATCTGAAGGAACTCAAGAAGATAGAGAAGGATGCCGAGCAGTGCATGAAGTGCGGCTTCTGCAGCTTTTTCTGCCCGGTGTACCAGGAGGAGCGCACGGAAACCTCGGTGGCGCGGGGTAAGAACTTCCTCGTCAGAGAGATTCTGAAGGGCAACCAGGAGTTCACCCCGGAGATGGGCGAGATCATCGGCAAGTGCCTGCTCTGCAAGCGCTGCGTGGCCAACTGTCCCTCCAAGACACAGATCGACCGGGTAGTGGTGGGTGCTCGCGCTCAGATGGTCAAGGATAAGGGGCTGGGATTCATAAAGGATTTCGCCTTCCGCAAGGTCATGTCCAACCGCAAGGCCTTCGGCCGCTATGTGAAGCTGGCATCGAAGTTCCAGTGGATTTTCCCCAAGGGTGAGGGCAACATCCGACACCTGCCGGATTTCCTCAAGGCCCTGGGTCAGGGGCGCCACATCCCTGCGATCGCGAAGACTTTTCTCCGCGATCAGGTCGAGGAAGTCAACAAGCCGCAGGACGGCAAAGAACCGAAAATGCGTGTTGGCTACTTCATGGGCTGTGCCACCGACTTCATCTACCCCGAGCTTGGGAAGAAGATCATCGATTTCCTCACCAAGCGGGGGATCGAGGTCGTGGTGCCCAAGGAGCAGAACTGCTGCGGCGCCGCCATCTATTTCAGCGGCGACTTCGAGACAGGCAGGAAGCTGGCGAAGGATAATATCGAGGCCTTCAAGGACGTGGACTACATCGTGACGGCGTGCGGAACCTGTAGCTCGACGTTGAAGGACTACAAGGTCTACCTGCCGGACAATGAGGAACAGCAGAAGGCATATGAGGAATTCGGAAAGAAGATCAAGGACGCGACAGAGTTCGTCGTCGATGTGATGAAAGTGAACCTGGACGAGCTGAAGCTGAAGAAGGAGTTCGAGGGCAAGACCGCAACCTGGCATGATCCGTGCCACCTGATCCGCTACCAGAACATCAAGGAGCAGCCGAGGGCCATCCTGAGGGCGCTCAAGGGGCTGAAGTTCGCCGAGATGCCGAACGCGGACCTGTGCTGCGGCATGGGCGGGTCGTTCAGCGTGTACCACTATGACCTGACGAAGAAGATCGCGGACAAGAAGATGGCCGGCATCAAGGCCACCAAAGCAGACATCGTGGTGACGGCTTGCCCCGGGTGCATGATCAACCTGATCGACAACGTGGCGCGCAGCAAGATGCCGCAGAAGGTACACCACCTGCTGGAGCTGGTGGAATAGGAGGAAACTACGCGATTTCCGAGGGATGGAAAAGCTGCATCATTCCCGCAGGAAAGGCGCTGCAACGCAGGTCAAAATTACGATAATGGAGGGGGCGCATATGAAATTGGGACATTGGATGACGGCAAAAGACATTCTGAGGATCAATGCCTTCAAGTATCCGGACAAGATAGGCATCAAGGACCTGAACAAGCAGTGTACGTTCAAGCAGTGGGACGACAGGGCCTGCCGGCTGGCCAATGCGCTGGCCGACCTCGGCATGAAGAAGGGCGACAGGTTCGCCGTGCTCGCGTACAACTGCATCGAGTGGATGGAGTTCTACGGTGCGGCTGCGAAAGGCGGTTTTATCTGTGTGCCCATTATGTTCCGGCTCGCCGCGGTGGAGATGGAGTACAACATCAACCATTCAGAGTGCAAGGTCTTCATCGTGCAGGACCAGTGGGTTAATTTTGCGAACGGCTTCAAAGACAAGATCCCTGGCGTAGAGAAGTACATCTCCTTCGCCGTCGACAATCCCAGGTTCGACGGCTATATCCAGTATGAAGAAATGCTCGCGAAGGCGAGCCCGGCGGAGCCGGCCACCAAGGTGGACGCGGCCGATCTCTGGGTCATCATGTACACGGGCGGCACCACAGGCAAGCCGAAGGGCGTCATGAAGACCCACGCATCACTCTTCGCGCAGTACTTCATCATGATCTACGACCACCAGTTCGATTGCGACGACTGTATCCTGCTGGTTATGCCCTGCTGCCATGTGAACTCCCTTTTTTACTCTTTCACGGTGACCTGGGCCGGCGGCACGGTCATGCCCTACAATATGGCGAGCTTCAATCCGGAAAACCTGCTCAAGACATTCGCAGACCATGGCGTCACCTTCACGTCGCTGGTGCCCACGCACTACATCATGATGCTGGCCCTGCCGGATGAGGTGAAGAAGAAGTACGATCTGACAAAGATCAAGAGTCTGCTCTGCTCCTCCGCACCGGCCCGTCGCGACACCAAGATGGGCATCATCGAGATGTTCCCGAACTCCAAGCTGTACGAGGCCTACGGCTCCACTGAGGCCGGTATTGTCACCATCCTCAAGCCTCACGAGCAGCTCAATAAGCTCGGTTCCATCGGCCGCGAAGTCATCGGCACCGACATCATCCAACTGTACGATGAAGACGGCAATCTCGTGACCAAGCCGAACGTGGTGGGCGAGCTCTACTCCAGAAGCCCGATGCTGTTCGAGGGCTACTGGAAGGATCCCGACAAGACCGCCCAGGCTATGAAAGGCGAGTACTTCAGCGCGGGCGACATGGCGTTCCGCGACGAGGACGGGTACTACACCCTGGTCGACCGGAAGGCCAACATGATCATCTCCGGCGGCGAGAATATCTTCCCCTCCGAGGTGGAGAATCTGGTGGGCGGCCATCCGAAGGTCAAGGACGTGGCAGTCATCGGTGTGCCGCACGAGAAGTGGGGCGAGCAGTTGACGGCGGTGATCGTTCTCCACGAGGGACAGACGGCTTCGCCGGAAGAGATTACCGGCTACTGCAAGGGCAAGATTGCCGGCTTCAAGGTCCCCAAGAACATCCAATTTATCAAGGACGACGAGATGCCTCGCTCCGGCGCCGGCAAGATCCTCCATAGGATGCTGAGGGAGAAGTACGGCAAGTGGAGTGACCACCAGTAACACCCATGCCCGAAGCAGGCTCAACGAAGCATGAAAATCCCCCCTTACCCCCCTTTGGTAAAGGTGGGGTGGGAGGATTTTCATATAAACAAACTTGGAACCGAAATAGGCCTCTATGAATTCTCGACCCGTGTTTGTCGGCGTGGACATCGGAGCCTCCAGGACCAAGGTTGCCGTACTCGATTCGGCAAAAAAGCTGATAGGGCATGCCGTTTCCAGGTCAGGGAACGATTTCAGCGCCGCCGCGGAAAACTGCCTGAAGGTTTCACTCGCGATGGCGAACGCGTCCAGGGACGAGATATTCGCCTCCATTTCAACCGGATACGGAAGAAGAAACGTTCCCTTCGCCACAGCGGAAAAGACAGAAATCAGTTGCCACGGCAAGGGGTGTTTTCACTATTTCCCCTTTAAAATAAGCATTATTGATATAGGCGGTCAGGACAATAAAATTATAAAGTTAGACGGTGAGGGCCGTCGCACCGGTTTTAAAATGAATCGCAAATGCGCCGCCGGGACAGGGGCCTTTCTCGAAGAGATGTCCGCCCGCCTGGATATTCCTCTCGAAAAGATGGACGGCCTGGCCAGGCAATCCCTGAACCTGGTCGAACTGGGAAGTTTCTGCACCGTCTTTTCGGCTACGGAGGTATTGGAAAAAATCCGGCAGGGGAAAAAAGTTCCGGACATCGTCAAAGGCCTTTTCCTCTCCGTAATCAAGAGGGTCCTGGAAATGGAGTCCCTTACGGAAAATGTTGTCATGACGGGAGGCGTCGTGGCCCACAATCCGTTTCTCGTCACCATGACCGAAGAGATGATCGGAAGAAAGCCGCTCGTTCCCGAACATCCCCAATTGACAGGCGCGATCGGCGCCGCACTCTACGCCGTTGAAGCAGGCATGGCCTCATGAAACCGTAATGCGGGACCTCGCGTTCCCGTCCGGGAGCGGGGAGAGGGTTTTTTGCGGCGCCGTCCGGATTGGCGCCATGAACCGAATATCCGCAAATTTGTCAAGAAGCTTGCTGCCGCCGGATGACAAAACCATGCCGAAAATAGACCCTTCCTTCCAGTTGCCATAATGGCTTGACGCGGTGCGCCGGATTGCCTATAGTGCCGCTGCTTCGTTAGGAATCAGCAAGGATCTGTCACACAAAAAGGGGAACTCATGCCGGACAATCCGCTGCATCTGCTGCTGCACCCGCGATCCGTCGCCACGGCCGGCGCGGGCAACAATCCAATGAAAATGGGAACCCTGCAAGCCCTCTCTCTGATCAAGGATGGTTATCAGGGCAAGTTCTATCCCATCCACCCCACCGACAAGATCGTCCTCGGTCACAGGGCCTATGCCTCGCCGCTGGACCTCCCCGAATCCCCGGACCTCGCCCTGATCGTCGTCCCAACCGACCAGGTCATCCCTGTACTCGAAGATTTCGCGAAGATCGGGACGAAACGGGCGATCATCATCAGCGCCGGCTTCAGGGAGACCGGCGACGCAGGGCGAAAGCAGGAGGAGCGGCTCAAGGAGATTGCCGCAGCATCCGGTATGCGCTTCCTCGGCCCCAACTGCATGGGGGTTATTAATACCGGGACCGCCCTGAATGTGACTCTCGGCGAGCTTCCCAAAAGACCGGGCGCCCTCGGCTTCGCATCCCAGAGCGGCACCTACGTCGCACAAACGCTCCCCTACCTCAAAGAACGGGGGATCCGATTCAGCAAGGCGGTTAGTTGCGGAAACGAGGCGGATATCGACATGATCGACGTCCTCGAATACCTGGGCGAAGACGAACAGACGAAGGCGATCATTCTGTACATCGAGGGACTCCGCGACGGCCGGCGGTTCATCGAAGCCGCCAGGCGGATCACGCCCCACAAGCCGGTGCTGGCCCAGTATGTGGGAGGATCAGCCTCAGGCGCCCAGTCCGGCCAGAGCCACACCGGGGCGCTCACCGGCCCGGATCTGCTCTATGAGGGCATCTTCAGGCAGGCCGGGATCATCCGCTGCCACTCCATCGAGGATCTCTACGCCCACGGCTGGGTCCACGCCACCCAGCCGCCGCTGCGCGGCAAACGGCTCGCCGTCGTTACCAACTCCGGAGGGCCGGGAACGGCCATCTCCGATACAGCCGATCGGGGAGGCATGACGGTCCCCCGCTTCTCAGACGCCCTTCAGGCTAAGATCCGGCCGCTGATCCCGCCCCATGCCGCCGGCGCCAATCCGGTGGATCTCACCTTCCACCTCGATACGCAGGTGCTGGCCCTCACTATCCCCGAGTTCATCATGGAGAGCAGCGAGGTGGACGGTCTCATCCTCCACGGCGCGGTGAATTCCGGCTTTCTGCAGATGGTCTATCCCCACATCCGCGGACTGATCGGCGACGTTTCGCGCGAAGCCTTTC
The DNA here is from genome assembly GCA_018896355.1 of Pseudomonadota bacterium. Taxonomy (GTDB): domain Bacteria; phylum Desulfobacterota; class Syntrophia; order Syntrophales; family UBA5619; genus UBA5619. Next base: position 13,042 of record JAHIMW010000127.1, on the reverse strand, counting down.
TTGAAACGATGGCGAAGGACATGGATGCCGCTGTGGGGTTCCATCGGAAATACGATCTCCCGCTGGTGGTCTCCTCATTCTTCGGGCGGCAGGACAACTTCACTTCCTTGTACATGGACAATGACATCTCCGTCTTCGACTCGCCGGAAAAGGCGGCGCGAGGGATGGCGTCGCTTCTGCGCCACCTTGAAATCCGCCGGCGCAAACCCATTGTGACACCCGCCCTGCCTCCGGCCAGCCCTGCGGCAACGGGAATCATCCGGGCCGCACTCGCCGCCGGGCAGCGCGCCCTCGACGAGCACCAGGCAAAAGAACTCCTCGCCGTCTACGGCGTTCCGGTCACCCGGGAGGAGATCGCCCGGATCGAAGAGGAGGCGGTAAAAATTGCCAACGGAATCGGCTTCCCGGTCGCCGTCAAGGCGTGCGCCTGGGAGATCATGCACAAGTCGGGCCTTGGACTCATCGCCCTGAACATCCGGACGGAAGAGGCCCTCCGCGAAGCCTTCCGGTCGGTCCGCGAGGCCGCCGGGAAGGCGACCCCCGTCCTCATCCAGCAGATGGTCGCGGGCGGCCGCGAATTCGTCGCCGGGATGACCCGCTTCCCGGGCTTCGGCCCCTGCGTCCTGTTCGGCCTCGGCGGCGTCTTCACGGAGGCGCTGCAGGATACGTGCATGCGTTCGGCGCCCCTCAGCGCCGTCGAGGCGGAGGAAATGCTCACCGACATCCGGGCGAAGGCGCTTCTGGGCGAGTTCCGCGGCCTTCCCGCTGTGGACGCGCTTACCCTCGCCGGGATACTCCAGGCGGTGGGCGCGATCGCCCTGCTCCACCCCGAAATCGCCGAGATCGACCTGAATCCGATCATCATCGCCGGATCAAAGCCCGTCGTCGCCGACGCCCTGTTCGTCCTTCGGGCATGACCTTCCCTGGCCCGATACACACCTTCCATCATCACCGATACCGTACCCATATTTTGTAATCAATATTCAATTGACACACAAGATCCTTCTTCATATACTCCCACCGTGAAAAAGCAATCCCTTATCAACCTTGCCAATACACGGTTCGTGGTATATGGTTTTTCCGGGTCATGAAATGAAACTAAATTTCAAGGAGGGTTATTCTTATGCGCAGACACCTGGTGAAGTTTCTAACGGTTCTTTTGGTCGTTTTCTTTGTGTTCTCCGGCGTCGCTTCGGCAGCGGAGGTCGTCCTCTACTCCTCCAACCCGTCCGAGCTTCTCGACCTGGTGTCGAAGGGTTTTGAGACGAAGACCGGCATCAAGGTCTCCACCGTCCGTATGGGAACCGGCGAGGCAATGAAGCGGATCGCCGCGGAAAAAGACAGACCTCTCTCCGACGTCTTCTGGAGCGGCGACGTGGCCGTCCTGGAAAATGCGAAAGAGAACTTCCAATCCTACAAGTCCCCCGAGGCGAAGGCTCTCCCCGCCGGTTACGTGGAAAAAGAGAACCGCTGGACCGCGAGCAACGCCCACGTGATGATCATCATGGTCAATAAGTCCCTCGTGAAAGCAACCGAGATGCCCAAGAGCTGGAAGGATCTCTTCGATCCGAAGTGGAAGGGAAAGATCGTCATGGCGAACCCCGAAAAATCGGGATCGGCCTACGCCCAGGCTTATGGGATTCACAAACTCTATGGCTGGGACGGTATCAACAAGCTCATCGCCAACGCCAAGATCCTCGACAGCTCCAGTCTCATCTACAAGGGCGTCGCCGCCGGGGAATACCCCCTGGGCGTCACGATGGAATACGCCGCCCACCGCTACATCGTCGGCGGCGACAAGAACGTCGAAATCGTCTATCCCGCGGACGGCGCCTTCATTGCCCCCGAAGGGACGGGCATCGTCAAGAACTGCCCCCATCCCGAGGAGGCAAAGAAGTTCGTCGACTACCTGCTCAGCAAGAAGGTGGTCGATGAGATCTTCCACAAATTCTCCCGGAGACCGGCCCGTCTCGATGCGGGAGACACGGAGGGATTGCCCTCCCTGAAGAAGATCACGATTCTCAAGAGTTTCGATCCGCTGGAAGCCAATACTCTCCAAAAGGAGATCCTCGGCAGGTGGAAGGAGATCGTCCTGTCGAAATAGGCCCATGCGCGTCGAACTGACCAACATCACCAAATTATTCGGGCCGCTCAAAGCCGTCGACAATGTCAGTCTGACGATCGGGGAGGGCGATTTTTTCACCCTCCTCGGTCCCAGCGGCTGCGGAAAAACGACGTTGCTGCGGACGATCGCCGGCTTTTACAATCCCGACGCGGGCGAAATACGCTTCGGCGAGCGGTTGATCAATCACATCCCCGCACACCGGCGCGAGACCGGGATGGTCTTCCAGAACTACGCCCTCTTCCCCCACCTCTCTGTCTTCGACAACATCGCCTACGGTCTGAGGGCAAGGAAGATCCCGAAGCCGGAGATCGCGCTGCGGGTCGGCCGGATCATCAAAAACGTCCAGTTAGACGGGCTGGAGAACCGCGCCCCGAGCAAGCTCAGCGGTGGACAACAGCAGCGGGTGGCCCTGGCCCGGGCGCTCGTCATCTCGCCGCAGATCCTGCTGATGGATGAACCCCTCTCCAACCTCGACGCAAAGCTCCGGGTGAACATGCGCGAGGAGATCCGGCGGATACAGAAGGAACTCGGCATCACCACGATCTACGTGACCCACGACCAGGAGGAGGCGATGGCCGTCTCCGACCGGATCGCGATCCTTAACCGCGGCCGCCTGGAACAGGTCGGCGCGCCCGCCGAGATTTACTACCGGCCGGAGAGCCGGTTTGCCGCGGAGTTCATGGGGAGCAGCAACATCATCGAAATGGACGTAACGGGCTGGGACGAGGATCATTCCCGGATCGCAGCGGAAACCGACGGACAGAGATTCTCCCTCCGAGGCGAAAAACCTTCCGGGCCGCGGATCACCCTGTCGGTTCGTCCTGAGTGGATCCGTGTCGTCGCGGGCCCCCGGGACGGGGGTGCAAACATCCTTCCGGGGACGGTCCTGAGCAGCACCTTCCTGGGCTCCATGATTCGATACCGCATCTCCGGCCCGGGAGGGAAGCCCGTCGTCATCGAGGTCCACGATCCCGACGAGGGAGATATCCGGAAAGACGGAGAAACCCTCTGGTACCAGTTGCCGCCGGACCGTCCGCTCGTGATCCGGGATTAGGGGGCCGCTTTGCGCAAATACTTTCAGGCGTGGAACATCATCCTGGTTGCGATCTTCGTGATCCTCTTTTTCGCCGTTCTTTACCCGATCCTCTACATCTTCAAGGCGAGTTTCGTGAACCCGGAGACCGGCGCCTTTTCGCTGAAGAGTTACGCCACGTTCCTGCACTACCCCTACTACCTGCGCTGCCTCCGCAACAGCCTTTTCGTGAGCACCCTATCGACCGTTTTCGCGCTTGCGATCGGCATCCCGTTCGCCTTCTTCCTCTCCCGTTATCGAATTCCCGGAAAGAACATAATCCGGACGCTGGGGACGCTCCCGCTGATCCTCCCCACCTTCATCGGCGCGGAGGCCTGGCTGATCCTGCTCGGCAGAAACGGGCTCTTCGCGAAGATGTTCCACGGCATCGGGATCGAGATTCCCAGCATCTACGGGTGGAAGGGGATCGTCCTGGTCTTCACGCTCCAGTTCTTCCCATTCGTCTTTCTGATGGTCTCCGCGGCGCTAAACGCGATCGACCGTTCGCTGGAAGAGGCCGCGACCAACCTCGGTGCGGGGCGCCTGCGCGTCTTCTTCACCGTGACGCTCCCGGTCGTCACACCGGCCATTCTCTCCGGGGCGCTGGTCGTCTTCTACCTCTGCATCGAAAACTTTGGCGTTCCGGTCCTGATCGGCGAGGATTTCCGGGTGCTCTCCGTGCAGGCCTATAACGAATTCATCAGCGAGTTGGGGGGAAATCCATCGATGGCAGGTGCGCTTAGCATGATCCTGCTCGCAATCACTTTAGGGCTGACGATCTTCCAGAAATACTGGGTCGAGCGGAAAAACTACACCATGACCTCCCTGAATCCGCTGGAGGTGAAGAGGCTGCGGTCGCTGCCCACCTTTCTGATCTGGTTCTTCTGCGCGGGGGTGGTCTTTGTGGCCCTCTTCCCCTTCGCGGTCGTCATGGTCTCCTCGATCACGAAGACCCAGGGGCCGGTCATGTACTTCGGGCAGTTCAGCCTGGAGAACTTCATCCGGGCCTTCACCATCGCCCCCCGGCCGATCTTCAACTCCTTTTTTCTGGCAACGGTCGCAACCCTGATCGGGATCGTTTTCGGGATCGTGGTGAGCTATCTGCTCGTCCGCAAGCGGGGCGCGGTGAGCTACCTGCTCGACCTGCTGGTCATGCTGCCGCTGGCGATCGCCGGGACAGTCCAGGGCATTGCGCTCGCCGCCACCTACAACAAAGGGATCATCGTCCTCACCGGGACCTGGACGATCCTCGTGCTGGCCTACTTCATCCGGAAGGCACCCTATTCGATCAAGACAACATCATCCCTTCTCCAGCAGATCGACCCATCCGTCGAGGAGGCCTCGATCAACCTCGGCGTGCCGCCGGTCCGCTCCTTTATCCGGGTGGTCCTGCCGATCATGATGCCCGGCATCATCGCCGGGGCGATCATCATGTGGGTGACGACCCTCGCGGAACTGAGCTCCACGATCGTCCTGTACTACGGCCCATGGGCCACGATGACCGTCGAGATCTTCCAGCGGATCGGAAGCGGCGACTTCGGCCCGGCCTCCGCATACGCAACGATCCTGATCATCTCCGTCCTGATCCCCCTGTTCATCCTGAACCGGGTCTCGGGGAAGGACCTGGCATCCTCCCTATAGATTTATTCCTGGAAGATCATCCCAATTTTCAAATCCTCTTTCGACCCGCGGGGGAATGGGAGGGCAGAAGGGATGGATCCATATCCCTCCTGGGCCGCAATTATTTCATTGACAAACAGAATCGTTCTCCCTATGCTCCCAGCGTACAGAATCAATATAACATTAAGGATTTAGGATGAGCGCGCTTGCGCATTTTTGTCTGCCCATCGAGGAAGGGGCCGTCGTCGGGGAGTTCGCCTCGCTGATCGACGCCGGGGTGCCGGTCCCCTACGCCGTCCAGGCGATCCACGGGATCACCGACGAGATGCTCGCCGGGCAGCCGACGCCGGAGCAGGTCCTTCCCCTGTTCGACAAGTTCATCCGGGAGAGCATCCTGGTCGCCCACAACGCCGCCTTCGACGTCCGCTTTCTCCGCCACGAGTTCGCCCGGCTGGGGATGGGCCTCCCCCACCCGCACCTCTGCACGCTGGAGCTCAGCCGGCGCCGTCTCCCCCGCCTTTCGGACCACACCCTGGAAACCGTCTACCTCCACCTCTTCCCCGACGTGGGCCTCCACCGGCAGAACCACCGCGCCCTCGACGACGCCCGGATGACGGCAAGGATCTGGCTGAAGCTGGAAGGGGGATGAACCGACGTCAAGTCCGCACTGCTGTGATGTAGGCCAGAAGTCGTACCAGGTCCATCTTTTGTTCCTCGGGGATCGTGCTGGCGGCTGCAAAACGGTGGCAGGCTTCGGCAAAGCCACCGACCTGATGCACGGCCTGAGGAACCAGCCGCATCAGGTCCGGTTTTTCTCCCTTTTCAATGGACCGCTTCAATCCGGGCGTCACACGGAAGGAAACCTTCGTCTCCCTCCCGGAAAATCCGCCCAGGTAGGGATTTTCGCCGGGGAAACGCTGAAAGCCGACCACGTAATGATCCCCGCCCACTGCGCCGTCCCGGATGATTTCCTCGCAGAACATGCCGATCGCCTTGAGACCCAGCGGATAGAAGCGGTCCTCGACGTCGGTCCAGACGATCTCTCCGTCCCGATCAAGGCCCGTCCGATGAATCCGGGCCATTTCCCGTCCGAAACGCTTCTGCTGAATCACCGCCAGTTCGACGCTGAAGGCCAGCGCCCGATCATCGAGACCCTTCAGACAGGCGTCGAGCGCCAGATCGGCGCCGTGGCGATAGTAACCGTTGACGGCCAACGCGGTGATCAGACGGTCCGCTTCCCGGAGGTTCCAGCCTTGAAAACAAGGAACGAGATAGGGGGTCTCGGCATCGTCGCCGCCCGGTCGCAGTTCCCCCCTCCGGACGGCCATTTCGAGCAGGAGAGCGTTGAGACCGGAGCAACGCCCCTCCGCCATCTGGTGATCGCCAACCGCCCCAAGGACAGCCAGCGCCGCCATCTCTTCATTTTCGGCGTCCAGCGCCAGCGCGAAGAAACAGGCTGCCGCCGCCGCCGCGCATTCCTTGTCCCCGTCGATGCCGAAATGTTCCGGGTTGACCTGCCGCAGACGGGGAAACTCGCCGGCGGCGGGCAGGTGGTGATCCAGGATGATCACCCGGCATCCTTCCGGAATATGGCGGCTGATCACATCCGCCACCTGGCCGCCCAGGTCGGCGTAGAGGATGAGACGCCTCTCCGGCGTATGAATAGCCGGCAGAAAAGCGGGGTGGACCCTCTCGATGGGGATGTTCTCCACCAAAAATCCCGCCCGCATCAGGGACTTTCTGAGAATGGCACCCGCCGTGATCCCATCGGTGTCGTTGTGGTGGATCAAGGTGATCTCCCGGCACGGCTGATCGGTCAGCGACGCAGCCGCCGCCTTCATCGCCCCGCGAAAGTTTTCAAGCCGTATGGAATCCATGTTCATTCCCGCCCGGTATCGATGCGGTCTCCCCCGTTACGGTGGAAATAGCTGACCGCCTCGGGGAGAAACCTCATGCAGAGATTCTCCCCAACATCAAAGGAGGTCTCCCCGATCACGCGAACATTGAAGATCCGGCCTTCCCGGCGGATCTGGACGATCGTCTCCGATCCCGCCGGGAGGACCGCATAGGCTTCCCCCGAAACGGCGTCTTCGTTTTCTCCCGTTTCAATCTGGATTTCCTCCGGGCGGATGGCCGCCGTCACCTCGGCGCCTATGTGGGCCGCAAGCGCCGGCGCGGGAAGCGAGAGCGCCTCCCCGTCGAAGAAAACCCCCTCGCTTTTCCGCACGATTTTCCCCGGAATCAGGTTGATCGTGGGGCTCCCAATGAAGTCAGCCACGAAGAGGCTGGCCGGCCTCCGGTAGATCTCCCGGGGCGGGGCGACCTGCATCAGCCTCCCCCTTTCCATAACCGCCACCCGGCTGGAGAGGGTCAGGGCCTCGGTCTGGTCGTGGGTCACGTAGACGGTCGTGGCGTGCGCCTCCCGGTGGAGCCGCTTGATCTCCGCCCGCATCTCGATCCGGAGCTTGGCGTCGAGGTTGGAGAGGGGTTCGTCCATCAGAAAGACCCCGGGGCGGGCGACCAGCATCCGGGCTAGGGCGACACGCTGCTGCTGGCCGCCGCTCATCTGCTGGGGATAGCGATCTTCCATCCCTTCGAGGTGCATGTAGGCGAGCGCCTCGGCGACCTCCCTTTTCATCTCCTCCGGATCGACCTTCCGGATCTCGAGACCGAAGGCCACGTTCTGCCGGACGCTCATGTGGGGCCAGAGGGCATAGGACTGGAAAACGAGCCCGATCCCCCTCTTTCCCGGGGAGACAAAAAGGCCCCGCTGCGCGGAGAAAACCGTCTTTCCCGCGATCCGGATCTCCCCGGCGTCGGGAACCTCGAGACCCGCGATCATCCGGAGGACCGTTGTCTTCCCGCACCCCGAAGGTCCCAGGAGCGTGAGAAATTCCCCCGCATCCACCGCGAGGCTCAGGTTATCGACGGCGGTGACGCCGCCAAAGCGTTTGGTAATCCCTTCGATTTCGATCATTGCCATTTCAAATCGTCTCCCTTTTGCCGCCGATGCGTCTGGCCAGAAACTCGCCGCCCACGACGAGCAGCACGATCAAAAGGATGATCGCGTCGGCAAACTGCGAATAACCCTGTTCCACATAGCGGAAGGTCATCGTCGTCAGGGTCCTTGTCTCGGGCGTGATGAGCAGGATGATCAGTGACAGCTCACGCATCGTCGAGATAAAGGCCAGGATGAAGCCCGAGAGGGAACCGGCCAGCGTGAGCGGCAGGATGATCCTCCGGAACCGCTGCAGCCAGGTTGCGCCGGCCATCATCCCCGCCTCCTCCAGTTCCCCGGCCACCTGCATCATCGAGGAGATCCCCGACCGGGCCGAAAAGGGGAGGTTCTTCGCCACGCAGACGAGAACGAGCAGGAGAAAGGTCCCGTAGAGCGGCGGCAGGGGGCCGATGGATTTCGAGAAGAGCGCCAGGTAGATCGCCCCGAAGGCGATGCTGGGGATCAGGTAGGGGAGGAACGATCCCTGTTCGAGCACGGCTGCAAGTCTGGTTTTTCTCCCCCGGACTACCGCATAGCCGATCAGAATCCCCATCATCCCTGTGACCAGCGCGACGATCACCGAAAGACAGATGCTGTTCCAGGCCGACCCCAGGATCTGGGCGTTCCGCAGGATGCCGCTTTCCCCCTCGGCCAGGGTGGCCTGGCTCTTCCCGATCCAGTAGTGGAGCGTTAGGTTCCCCAGGGAGTAGTCGTTGGGATAGAGCATCAGCGTCTGCCACAGGAGCAATAGAAGGGGCACGAAGACGGCAATCCCGATCAGCGCCGCCATCAGCGAAAAGGCCGGCCAGCGCCACCGGCCCAGCAAGGTCACGCGACGCAGGAGCCCCTTGCCGGCGATGGTGACGAAGCTCTTCTCGCCGATCACCTTCTGGTTCAGATAGATGATGACCATCGAGATCAGGATGAGCACGAGGGCGCCGATGTAGGCGACGGCCGGCGTCCGGTTGACGATGCTCGAGTAGATCGTCGTGGAGAGCGTAAAATACCGGACCGGGGCACCCAGGAAGTACGGTGTCCCGAAGGTCCCCACGGCGCGGGAGAAGGTCAGGATGAAGGCCGAGATCAGCGCCGGCAGCATCAGCGGAAAGGTGATCCGCCGGAGGATTCGGAACCGGCTTGCCCCGAGGACCTCCCCCGACTCCTCCAGGTTGGAATCCAGCGAGACCAACGCCCCCGAGACGAGGAGGTAGGTGAAGGGGTAGTAGTGGAGCGAAAGCGTGATCACGATGGGGACAAAACCATATGCAAGCCAATCCGGCGGGCTGACGCCGAAGAGATACGAGCAGATGCCGACGGCGCCGCCGATCCGCTCGTTCTTGAAGAAGTCGAGCCAGGCAAGGGCCAGCGTGTAGGAGGGGAGCACATAGGGAATGACGGCGAAAACCGCGATCGTCTTTTTGAAGGGCATGTCGGTCCGGACGACGAGCCAGGCCATCAGCCCTCCCAGCAGCATCGCCGTCAGTGCAATGGTCAGCGAGGTGGCCAGCGAATGGATCAGCGGCCGGTAGAAAATATTGACGCTCAGCGGGCCGGCGAAGACTCGCAGGTAGTGGAAGAGGGTCCAGTCCCCCGGCTCGGCCAAGCGGCTCATACGGCGGTCCGCCTCCTGCCAGACGGCCGTGTCGTGGACCAGCTGCAGAAAGGGGACCACCACGAGTCCGGCGAGGACCACCAGCAGCAGGAGCCCCAGGATCACCTGGGGCTGCCTCAGTTTCAGGCCCAGACGGTTGACGAACAAACTTGCCGATTCATTCATGCCATGCCCAAAGCCGCGGAGGGAGGGTCGTCATTTCAGATTCGCCAGCCAGAAATCGCGGATCTCCTGCCCGTAATCCCAGACATAGGCCGGATCGGCCATCCAGACGTTCATCTGCGCCAGGGACCTTGAACCCTTCGGCGCCGGCTGGTCCGTCCGCACCGCGAGATTCCCGAGGACGAAGTAAGGCTTGTAGCCCTGGCCTCCCTTCGCGTCGCCCATCATCCAGCGGGTCATCAGTTTCGCCGCGTTCGGATGCTTCGCCCGGTTCACGATGGCGACGACCACTTCCGTGGCGATCCCCAGAACCGGTTTCACGTCATAGGCCACGTCGAAGGCCAGCTTTGGATTCTTCTCCTTGTCCCGCAGCCGGGAGAAGGCCGTGATCCCCACCGGCGGCGTGGCTTGGCCCGGTTGCCCCACCGCGTTGGAGACGTCGTTGGTCGAACCGGCGATGATGGCGTCATTCTTCAGCACCCGGAGAATCCACTCGTACCCGGCGTTCTTCACCCCTTTGGAGAGTTGGATCGGCTTTCCGAAAACCCGCTGATACTCCACGGCCATCTCGTCCCCATGCTGAACGACGGTGGCAAGGAATTCGATGAACTCCGGCATCTTCACCGGATCTGGAAAGCTGACCCGCGACTTCCACTCCGGCTTGGTCAGGTCCCAGAGGCTCTGCACGGGAGAGGCCTTGTTCGCGTCGGTGTTGTAGATCAGGGCGTCTATGCTGACATGGTGAACGAGGAAGGGTTTCTGGAAACGGTCCGGGAGGACGGATTTCAGGTCCGGGGGAACATAGGTAAAGACCAGTCCTTTCTGGAGCAGCTCGTGTTGAACGGTGGAAGGATCCTTCAGGAAGATCACATCGGCCGCAAAGTTCCCGGCCCTCTGCTCGGCCAGAACCTTCGTCACGATCTCCGTGGAATCCATGTCGAAGCCGTTCACCTTGATGCCGGGATACTGCTTCTCGAAGGTCTTTCCAAACTGGTGGACGCGTGACGAATAGGAGTAGACGGACACCTCCTGCTCCAGTTTTGCCTTCTCGTAGATCTGCTTTTCGTCATAATCCCGGGTTTCGTAAGAACCGAGCGCCGACTTCTTCAGCCACTCCTCGGTTTCTTTGGAAAACTTCCCCTGCCCCAATAGAATGCCGGTGGACAGCGTGGTCAAAAAGACGATTGCCAATGCGAGAATCAAGGATCTTTTCATGACATGACCTCCTTTAATCTGTTCTGTGGACTTCATCTGATCGGTTGTCAACGCTGGCACGTGAATATCTGCTTATTTGTGATACGGACGGATAAGAATTCCCCTTCGGGTAAAGTGACTATAAGAAAGTCCGATTTTTGTGTCAACCTTTTTCTGAATGGATTACAACCCGCATGCGGGATCAGCGCATCATCAAGCAGCGCATATTGAGTCGGGAGGCCGCATCCGCCTTCGTCAGCGGAACCCGGAAGATCTCCCGGATCTCTCGGCGCGGGGCCTCGTCAGGATTTCCGTCAGCTCCAGTTCGACGGAAAAGGCGCCCTGCCCTCCCTCTCCGCCGATCAGGACGTTGAATTCCATGATTTCCTCTCCCGGCGCGAATTTTATTTCAATGGAAATTCCTCATTCTAACTTGGCCAGATTCGGGGCCGTGGGCGGCTCTTTTCTTTTTCCCAGCATATAGGCGTCGATCACGGAAAAGAGCCAGCAAACGACGATCATCGGCATGATGAGGGGGGAATACCAGTCGCCGGATGCGGAAGAGGCCGCCGCACGATTGGCAACGGCGTTCAGGTCCACGAGCCCGCCCTGGCTCTGCATTTTCTCGAGCTCCTGAAGAGCGCCGACCGTCGCCTGCGTAATCAGAACGCCTAGGCCGGTCAGCGTGAGAACCATCGGGATCAGCCCCCGCACGTACCGCTTGAGGTACATCTGTCCCAGACCTGGAAAAACCAGGGCCGACAACAGCGCTGCTTTGATTGCCGTTTTCATGACCCACCTCCCTCTGATGATGATGACCTTGCCCTTCTCCCACCCTTCGTTTCCGCGATAACTATGGGTTCGTCCACGGATAGGTCGTCCGGATCACGTTCCGGTAGTTGTCGTCCAGGGACGCCTGCAAGGCGATCAGTGCCGCGAGACGGCGGGCCATTTCCGTGACGTAACGGACTTCCTCAGACGTCAGGCCGCGGCCGAGCAAGGGCTTCTCGCGGTATGAGAGCCACTTCTTGATGACCTGGTAGCCGCCGATGGTGTAGTCCCACACCGTCCCGGGTATGTTCCGCCAGAATGCGACGTCGTTGAGGAAGATGTCGCAGGCGCCGTCGTCCCGGCGGATCAGCTTCCCCTTGCCCGGCATGGTCACGCCGCCTTTGCCGGCGTGGCCCCATCCGGCGGTCAGGTCCAAATCGCCGGCTTCGGGCTTCGCGGGTTTTCCGTCCACACGCTGAAAGACCGCGATGCTCCTCAATTCGCCTTGAATCTTCCCGGCGGTCACGCCCGGAACCGGCGCTTCCGTGTCCAGCAAGGCCGCCACCTGCCGCCCAAGGGCTGCGGAGGCGAGCAGCGAATCCTTCGCCTGCGGAAGCGGAATCCGCGGCCAGTCCTGACGGATACCGTCGGCGTTCTCGGCGAGATAGGCGGGCGAATAGCCTATGGCCAGCGCGTGATACCAGATCAGTTCGGCGGTCGCCTGATCGGTGTCCGGGTCTGGCAGGCCGAGCGATGCAAGATAGGCGCGACCGGAGGGGGAGAGGTTGGCGGTGATCCTGTCGGTGTCATGTTCCATTCCAGGCAAGGCGCACTCGTCGAGCGAGCCGCGACCAGCCCGGCGGGCCGCCCCCACCTTGATGTGGAAGGGAATTGCTCGTGCATGCCCCGATATCACGTCGCGTTCGAATGCTGCACGACTGAAGAATAACGGGGAACCTTCCGGGTCTTTGACACCGGCCATCCTCGAAATAAGAAAAGAATTTCCAACCCATGCCTGCGCAGCAAGCGCAGAACTTGGCTCAGACCAAAGCGGGCGTTGTGCATCCCCATAATACCAACGCGAGTCAAACGGCTTGAAAGAAAACCGTTGAACCATCTCTTTCGAAAATTGCATCTTTGCCAAGATCTTCCCGCGATCCCGCATACCATCAAAACGGCAATAATTATCCATTATTTCAGGACAAATTTCTTTCATGTCCTCGTTGCTTACATTTAAATCGAAGAACGCTTGCATTCGATCAACGAGCGATTCACGCTGATGCGAAATCAGCGCAAATCCTCTTGTTTCCATATGACCGTATGCGGGCTGTTGGGCGGACAATTCCGTCATGCGTGGCCATGTCATATATGCCGTTGAGACAGCCGACGGTCGGAAACTCCAGCGGTTGTCCTTCCGAGGGTTGGAAATTTCGTATTGCGCGTCGAAGTCTTGGATATCGAGACTGGCGAGGAGGTCTTCCCGTTTTG
>JAHIMW010000016.1 GCA_018896355.1 Pseudomonadota bacterium | reverse complement strand
GAGGCGCTTGCACAGCATTCGGCCATATCGTACACAGGCCATAATACGAATCGGGACATTTGATCGAGCGATGGGGTCAGATTCCGGTATTTGGGCGCATGAATGCGATAACGAAAACCCGTTGTTTTCGTTTGCCGGTGAACAAAACAGCAGACCTTGTGGAAGCTGAGATCGCGATTAGAATGGTGGCGCTATCCGTCGCATCTCGGCAGGTGTCCTTTCACACCCCATCGGGGTCCGGCGCCATTTGACTTTTACGCGCAATCCCGGTATGAATCTCCTGTCCGTCATCCAAGAGACGACACCGGAAAGGAAAGATCATGCAGGTTAAGAATGTCTGTCCGCCCCCCGCGTTTGCCGCCGGGGACAAGAGAGATGGCTTCCATATCCTCCGGGTGGAACAGATCCCGGAGATCCGCGTCACCGCCTATGAGATCGAACATCAAAGGACGGGGGCGAAGATTCTTCACCTCCACTGCGACGACCGGGAAAACCTCTTCTCCATCGGCTTCCGGACGCCGCCCAGGGATTCGACCGGCGTCCCCCATATCCTCGAACATTCCGTTCTCGCCGGCTCCGAGCGCTACCCGCTCAAGGATGTCTTCAACGAGCTCCTCCGCGGAACACTCCAGACCTTCATCAACGCATTCACCTACCCCGACAAGACGATCTACCCCGTCGCCAGCCAGGAGAAACGCGATTTCTTCAACCTCGCCCGGGTCTATGCCGATCTCGTCCTCCGGCCGCGCCTGCTACGGGAGACCTTTCTCCAGGAAGGCCACCATCTGGAGTTCGCCGAGAATGGCGATCTGACCATCTCCGGGATCGTCTACAACGAGATGAAGGGGGCCTACTCCTCCCCGGAGGCCCTGATGTACAAGGCTATTCAGGAAAACCTCTATCCGGGAACCCCTTACGCCTGCGACTCGGGGGGCGATCCCGAGAGGATTCCCGACCTGACTTACGAAGCGTTCCGGAAATTTCACCGAACTTTCTACTCGCCGACGAACGCCCGTTTTTTCCTCTCCGGGAACATCCCGACGGAGGAGCACCTGGTCTTTCTCGCGGAGATACTCGCCGGTTTCGATCGCATCGCACTGGACTCCTCCATTCCGATTCAGCCCCGCTGGAAAGATCCCCGGGCCGTTCACGGCTGTTTTCCGATCGACCGGGAGGAAAAACCGGAGGGGAAAACGACGGTAAACATGGCCTGGATGACGGCGGAAAACACCGCCGGCGGGACGGCAATGATGCTTACCATCGTCGCCGATCTGCTCGTCGGCAGCGCCGCGTCCCCGTTGCGCAAAGCCCTGATCGATTCGGGTCTCGGGGAGGACCTCTCGCCGGTCACCGGCCTGGAGAGGGACTTGCGTCAGATCGCCTTTGCCGTCGGTCTGCGCGGAACGGACCCGGACAAGGCCCCGCTGATCGAGGCGCTGATTCTAAATTCGCTTCGGGATGTGGCGGAAAACGGTTTCGACCGGGAGCTGATCGAGGGCACCCTCCACCAGGTGGAATTCCACGGACGGGAGATGGTCCGCGGCAGCTATCCTTACGGGATCGTCCTGATGGGACGGGCCTATCACACCTGGCTCTATGACGGGGACCCGCTGACGGACATGAATTTCCCGCAAATCATCCGCGACATCCGCCAGGAGTGGGAGAAGCAACCCGACCTCTTCCAAGGGGTTGTTCGGCAGTGGTTCCTCGACAATCCGCACCGTCTCCTCTCCGTCATGGAACCAAGCCGGACCTTCCTGGAAGAGCGGGAGCAGAAGGCCCGGGAGCGGATGGCCCGTGTCGCGGCCTCCCTCGGTGAGGAGGAAAAGGAACAGATCCGTCAGGAAACCCTGCTGTTGAAACGGTTTCAGACGGAACCGGACCCGCCGGAGGCGGCTGCGACCCTGCCGAGGCTGAATATCGACGATATCTCCCGCGAGATCGAAACGATTCCAACCGAGAGGGCGGCCGCGGGCGGCGTTCCGCTCCTTCGCCATGACCTATTCACGAACGGCATCGCCTATCTCGATCTGGCCTTCGACGTCTCCGACATCCCCGAGGAGCTGCAGCCCTATCTGCCGCTTCTGGGAAAACTCACGACCCAGATGGGGGCGGCGGGGTTCTCCTACGAGGCGATGGCAAAGCGGATTTCGCTGCGGACCGGCGGCCTCGGCGTCAATCTCGCCGCCGGTGCAACCGCCGACGGCGGCGGAAACTGGCAGAAGATGGTTTTTTCCGTCAAGGCCCTCCATCGGAACATCGATGAAGCGGTCGGAATCATCCGGGACATCCTGACGGAGGGGGATCTGAATGATGACGCCCGGATGCGGGAGCTGATCCTCGAAAAAAAGAACGGGCTCCACGCCGCGGTGATCCCGTCGGGTCATCTCTTCGCCCAGATGGCCGCGGCGGCGACCCTTTCCCTCCCGGCCTGGCGGACGGAACAGTGGCATGGGAGAACCCAGCTTCGCCTCATCGCCGGCACGGCCGACCATCTGAACGATCTTCGGGGGGAAATCCGGGAAAAGCTGGCGCGCCTTCGCAAGATCGTCTTTGTCCGGAACCGCCTGCTCATGAACATGACGGCCGACTCGGCCGGACTGCAAAGCCTCACCGCTGCGGCCGATGGGCTGGTGGCAGCCCTGCCGGCGGGAAACCCGCCGACGAAGACGGAGATGCAGAACCGCCGACCCGTCCACATCGGGATCGCGATCCCCGCCGAGGTCTGTTATGTTGCCAAAGTCCTTGCAGCGCCGCCCTATGCCGATCCGCTTTCGGCGCCTCTTTTCGTTCTGGCGAGACAGCTCTCCAACGGCTATCTTTACCGCCATATCCGGGTTCAAGGGGGGGCCTACGGGGGTTCCTGCCGCTACGAACCGGTCAGCGGTCTCTTTGCCTTCCTCTCCTATCGGGATCCGCATCTGACTGAAACACTGGACATCTATAGGCATGCGGTTGATTTTGTCTGCAACAACCCGGTCCTTCAGGAAGAATTGGAGAAGGCCGTAATCGGCACGATCGGCGCGCTTGACAAACCATTGGACCCGGCCGGAAGGGGTTATACCGCCCTGATCCGGGAGTTTTCCGGGATGACGGATCCGATGCGTCGCCGTTTCCGAGAAGAGGTGCTCACCATCACTTCGGAACGGCTTCAGGATGCCGCCCGACTCTACTTCCCGGCGGCGGCAGAGGCGGCGGTTGTAGGCGTCTGCGCGCCGGAGGAGCGGCTCCATGCAGCCAACAAGATCCTTGAGGAGAAACTGGAGATTGAGAAACTGAGCTGATTCCGCTCGCTCGCGGTGCGACATGAGTCCGATCATCGCAAGCAGGATGATGACGATGCCACTGCCGAAGTAGAGGAAGGTGTAACCGTTCATTTTCGCCGCCTCCGTGGCGGTGAAAAGGCCCAGGTTGGCAACGTAACCCCAGTACAGCGTGAAACAGTAGTTGATAAACAGGGCCAGCCTAAGGCGGCCGATGAGCAGGGCGATTGTGCTCAGGATCAGAAGGAGAATCACCTGAAACATCGGAACGACCAGTTGTGTGGATGTAAAGATTTCCATGGCGCTACCTCCTCAAGTTTGGATCATCGATCAAGGTCTTGGAGCCGATGTCCGGCACTATTGTCACGATTCTCAAAATAAATGTTACCGAAGGGGGAGAGATTTTCGGATACAAATTACCCCTTGACATGCAAAAATAGCCCACCTATACTCCCGGCACGGAAAAGGAAGTTCTTATCAATCAATAAATTTTTTCCCAGTCAGCATCCGTTAACCAAACAAGGAGGAGCTAAAATGAAAACCGCACGTATTAAAATGTTGGTGATTTTTGTAGCCGCCGTGTTGATGATGCTGCTGCCGGTGCAAACTGTGCAAGCAGCCAAGCCGATCGTGCTGGGCTTGCCGCTTTCCACCGCTTTTTTATACGGGTGGGCTGCCGAGCGTGGCGTTAAGCTGGCGGTGGAAGAGATTAACGCCAAGGGCGGGGTGGACGTCGGCGGCGAAAAGCGTCCGCTGGCAGTCGAGGTCATCGATACGCGCGATCTTGAGCCCGGCGTGCCGGTCAGTGACGCCCTGCTGGCGGTGGAAAAATTGATTCTGGACAAAAAAGCCGATTTCATTCTGGGCGGTCCGGTGCGCTCGGAAGCGGCCCTGGCAGCCATGTCGTTGTTGTCCAAGTACAAAAAAGTCTCCATTTTGACCACCGGTGTCCTGACACCGGCCTACCATGCCCAGGTGGCCAAAAACTACGACAAATTCAAATACTGTTTTCGCATCCACGGCGAAGCCCAAAACCTGGTGGGTGAGATGTTCGCCAATTTCGGTGAGTTGAAAAAGAAGTACGGTTTCAACAATCTCTTTATCATAGCCCAGGATGTCTCCCACGCCCGCGGTGCGGCCGAGGTGATGGAAAGCGTGGCCAAGAAAAAAGGCTGGAATGTTACGGGGGTCGAGATCTATCCCACCGGCGCCACCGACTTTTCCATGGGACTGCTCAAAGCTAAAAAGACCAAATCGGAAATCATCAATATCTGGATGGACATGCCCGAAAGCGCCATCCTGCTGAAGCAGTGGTATGAAATGAAATTGCCGGCCCTGCCATTCGGGTCGACGCTGGCGGCCGCCGAGCAGCCCAGTTTCTGGAAGGCCACCGACGGCCAGGGCGAATACACCTTGTGCAACGTGGTCAATGCCGGCAACGCTCCTTCCGAGGCCACGCCCTGGACCATGAAGTTCTATAACGCCTATGCCAAACGCTGGGGTGTCGAACCCGAGGGGCTGGGCTCCTCCAGCAGCTATATGGCGGTCTATGTCTTGCGTGACGCCATAGAAAGCGCCGGCAGCCTCGATTCCGACAAGGTGGTGACCGCGCTTGAAAAAACCGACATCATGGGCGTATACGGGCGTTTGCGTTTCGATCCCAAAAGCCACCAGGTCATCCCCGCCCTCGATCCCAAGGATGGCGCGGTGGGCAGCATCCTGCAATGGCAAAACGGCAAGCGGGTGGTCGTCTATCCCAAAAGCATCGCCACCGGCGAAATCAAGCTGCCACCTTGGATGAAAAAATAAATCGTAATGACAAACTTCAAAATCCCCATGCCATCATCCGGGGCGGCCAACCAGGCTGCCGCCCCGGATGATGGAATAAACGGTAATGTCAAAAGAGACCGGACGCCTTCATTTGACATTTTTAATTTGGCGTTCTCTTAACCATCGACCGGCGGGTTGCCGGAGACCTCTGCTGTCTGTGGCCGCCCACCCACAACGAAATACAGAATTGCCATGGATATCTTGATCTACGGAACCATCAACAGTGTCGCGCTGGCCCTTTACGCGCTGGGTTTTGCCATGGTCTACGGCGTCAGCCGGCTGCCCAATTTCGCCCACGGCGCCTTGTATGTGCTGAGCGGATTTATCACCTGGACAATGCTCAACTCGCTGGGATTGCCCTATATCGTCAGCATCGTCCTGACGCTGATTATCACCGGCATCATCGGTGCCATGATATACCAATTTGTTTTGATTCGTGTGCGCGGCATGGAAATTTCAGAAATCATCGCCTCCTATGCCATCGGGCTGGCTATATTGGAGGGACTTCGCTGGGGCGGTTTCAGGGGCGTGAATTATACCCTGCCGGCCTTCATCGCCGGTAGCACCAATATCGCCGGAATATCTGTTGACTATCAGCGGCTCTTGGTGGTGGCCATCGGTGCGGCGGTGGTCGCTGTTTTGTGGCTTTTTACCCATTATACCCGCATCGGGCTGGCATTGCGCGGCATGGCCCAGGACGAACGCGCCGCCATGATGCTGGGCATCGATTCCGACCTGATGGCGGTGGTGGCCATGGGTTTTGGTTCCATGCTTGCCGCCCTGGCGGCGATTCTACTCTTGCCGCTGGGCAACGTCGTGGTGGAAGCCGGCTACAATGTTCTTATCTTAGCCATCGCTGTATGCATCGTGGGCGGCTTGGGCAGTTGGATGGGCGCGGTGCTGGCGGCCTTTTTAATCGGTTTTGCCCAGATTCTGACCGTGGTTTATCTCGGGGCCCAGTACCAGATGGTGGTGGCGATTTTTGCCATTATCCTGACATTGATCCTGAAGCCGTCTGGCATTTTCGGACAGCAAAAAGAGTTGGAGGAAAGGGTATAGTGGCCATAACGACACAACGCCGTAAAGAGCGTATTGATCGCGGCATCAATGTGCGCACCGAAGGAATTTATGCCCTGATGTCGATCAAGGAGCTTTCCTATCTTGCCGCGCCCCGGCTCGTTCTGATCGTTGGTTTGCTGATCCTGCCGCTATTGTTGCCGGACATGTACTGGAAAAGGGTTATCACCATCACCTGCATCTATGCCTTTCTGGCGCTCAGCTTCGACTTTTTGGCCCATTTCGTGGGGCTGGTCTCGCTGGGCGGGGCTTTCTTTGTGGGTATCGGCGGGTATCTGGCCGCCATAGCGAACACCTACTGGGGGTTTCCGCCCTGGCTGACGATCCCTTTTGCCGCGCTGGTGGGCGGGGCTGTCTGCACCCTGCTGCTTTTTCCCTGCCTGCCGCTGCGGGGGGTCTATTTCGCCATTGTCAGCCTGATGTACCCGCTTTTTTCGGCCCGCGTCATCGAGGCCCTCGATATTTTCGGGGGTACCGACGGCATCATGGGCATCGATGGTTTTTCCAACCATTTTGTCGAAGAATATGCACCGCTGGGACTGCTTCTAATCGCCCTGTTTGCGATCCGACGGCTTGTTACTACCGACTTTGGTCTGGTGCTGCGCGGTGTGAAGGACAACGATCAGGCCATACGGGCTTCAGGCATGAATGTCACCTTTTATAAATCGGTGGCCGTCTACATCGCTTCCACCATGGGTTGTTTAAGCGGCGCGATTTTAGTGCATATCTACATGTGGTCCGGGATTTCGCTGTTTGCGCTCGATTTTTCCATATTGCCCATCGCCGCAACGGTCATAGGTGGCAGCGGTACCCTGATCGGGCCGGTGCTGGGGTGTTTCATTCTGGTGCCGATTTCAGAGCTTTTACGGGATTTCGGGACACTTCGTATTGTTTTTTACGCGCTTATTTTGGTGGGTTTTATCATCTTCCGCAGTGAAGGGCTCATGGTCTGGGGACAACGCAAATACCACCAGTTTGAAAGATGGACGCAGATATGAACAATCAACCGCTTTTGGAAGCCAAAGAAATCACCAAGGCCTTCGGCGGCATCATGGCGCTGAATCGGGTCAGCTTTACGGTAAATGCCGGCGAAATTCTGGGGATCATCGGTCCCAATGGTTCCGGTAAAACCACCATCGTCAATTGCCTCACCGGATTTATAAAAATGACCTCCGGACACGTCTTTTTCCGCGGCAGGGATATCTCAAAGAAACCGCCCCATAAAATCGCCGACATGGGGCTAACCCGCACCTTTCAGATCATGCGGCCCTACTACAGCCTGCCGGCCTATAAGAATCTGGTCATTCCGCTATTTTCGCCACGGGCCAAGCGTACCGGCGGCTGGCGCGGCGGCGGACGCCTGGGCGATCGCAACACCGTCGGCATCGATATTTTGGAGGAAATCGGTTTCGAGCGGGACTCTTATGTTCCCTATAAAACCGCGTCCACTCTACCCACCGGCTATCTCAAACGTCTGGAGTTGGCACGCTGCTTGGCCTTGAAACCGGAAGTGATCATCTGTGATGAAATATTTTCAGGGCTTTCCATGAGTGAAATCGCCAGCATGGTCCCTTTGATCGAGCGGCTGCAAATGGAAGGCATCACCCTGATCATGATCGAACATCGCTTGCGGGAACTTTTTCGGGTGGCCAACCGGGTCATGGTGCTCAATTTCGGGGAAAAGCTTATCGAGGGCCACCCCAAGGAGGTCATGGCCGACGAACGAGTCAAAGAGGCCTATTTTGGGTCCCAAAACATGGCGGAGGTGATGATGCATGCTTGAAGCCAAAGGGTTGATGGTCTTTTACGAAAACATGTTGGCGTTAAACAACGTCAGCATCAAATGCGCCGACAATCAAATCGTCGGCATATTCGGCGCCAACAGCGCCGGCAAATCGACCCTGATGTATACCTTGGCGGGCATCATACTGGACATGCAGAAAAAAGAGGCCATGGCCGGTGGTGAGCGCATCACCATGATGGGTGAGATTCGTTATCAGGGTGAAGAGATCTCCCATCTCAAGCCGAGCCTGCGGGCTAGAAAAGGAATTATACTATGCCCGGAACGACGCCGGATCTTCAAGGAAAGCAGCGTAATAGAGAACCTTCGGATCGGCGGCTACCTGGCCTCTGCCCCACAGGCCAAAAAAACCTTGGCGTACGTGTTTGAACTTTTTCCGACCCTCAAACACCTGCAAAAACGCATCGGTGGTTTTTTAAGCGGCGGCGAACAACAGATGCTGGCCATTGGGCGTGCCCTGATGGCCCAGCCCAAGATTTTGCTTTTGGACGAACCACTTTTGGGTTTGAGCCCGCTGATGCAGTCCAACCTGATCCACGCCACCAGGGAAATATGTAACAAAATGCAAATAGCCATTATCGTCACCGAACAGTATGCCCGGCCGGTGATGCCCATTGTGGATTACGCCTTTATTCTGGAAAACGGGTCGGCGGTTCTGGAAGGCACCCGGCAGGAACTGATGGACAACCCTGACGTCAGGTCTGCGTATTTCGGGATTGAGGAGTCCTAAACATGATAAATACCGCAGAACAAGACCTGCTAAACGAGCGGACCTATACCCGTTTCGACCGCATTAGTGAGACATATCCCTCGCGGCCGGCCGTTATCTATCTGGGCCAGACTTTCTCCTACCAAAAACTGCGCGATTTGAGCGAGCGTTTTGCCGGAGCGCTTATGGAGATGGGCGTCAAACCAGGCGACCGGGTAATCGTCTATATCGCCAATTGCGTCCAGTGGGTGATCGCCTTTCTGGGCATCCAGAAGCTGGGTGCGGTAATCGTTCCGGTGGCGCCTATTTACACCTCCCACGAGCTCAAGTACATGATCGAAGACTCCGGGGCCGAAACCATCATCTGCCTGGACACCAACTTCTGTTATGTCCAGGAGGTGATCGAAAAAACAGTCCTGAAGCGTATCATCGTCACCAACCTGGTGGACCTGTTGCCCCTTTGGAAACGCTTTCTGGGTGTTTTGTTCGACAAGATTCCCACCGGTAAAATCGAAGGCGGCCCAAACGTCCACCGTTTCAAGGGCCTGTTGCGTCATGCGCCGCTTTTGCACCCCGTTGAAATCGATCCGGTCAAGGATTTGGCCTACATCCTTTATACCGGCGGCACCACCGGCTTTCCCAAAGGAGTGCCCGGCAACCACATCGGCATGACCTCCTACGTCAATGACGTGACCGATGATGTGGCCGGAGACCAACTGCGGGAGGGCCAGGACGTCTACATCGCCGTCAACCCGCTTTTTCACATCATGGCCATGGGGCTTTTCATGGCTGTGGGGCTCAACAAAGGCAACGCCACCGTCTTGATGCCCATGCCCCAGGTAGATGCCATTTTGGAAAGCATCGAACGTTATGGTGTGCGCTGGATGCTGGGTGTTCCGGCGCTTTACCGCATGATACTGGATAGCGATCGTTTTGATCGTTACGACTTAAGCTCACTCGTCTATTGCTTCTGCGGTGGCGACGTTTTGCCCGAAGAGATTTACAACCGCTGGCAAAACAATCTCAAGATCCCCATCTATCAGGTATACGGGTCCACCGAGGCAGGGCATGTCTGCTACAGCCGCATCGACAAGACTCCCAAACCCGGCACCATAGGCCTGCCGTTGAAGAGCCGCCGGTGTATCGTGGTAGATCCGGACACGCTGGTGCCGGTTGCCACCGGAAAAAGCGGCGAACTGTTGGTGACGTCGCCATATACCATCAAAAGCTACTTGAACAAACCCGAAGAGACGCAAAAGACCTATGTGCAGATCGGCGCTGAAACCTATTGCCGCATGAGTGATTTTGTACGCCAGGATGAAGACGGTGAGCTATATTATTTGGAACGCAGCGCCGATATCATCAAGCACAAGGGCTATCGCGTTTCCGCATCCGAAGTCGAATCGATCCTGCAGGATCATCCTACCGTCATCGGCGCCTGCGTCGTGGGGGTGACGGATCCCAAGGTGGGCGAGCGCATCAAGGCCATCGTGGTACTCAAGGAAGACGCCCGAGGCGTGGGCGGTATGGATCTGATTCGCTGGTGTTCGGACCACTTGGCGCCCTACAAAGTCCCCAGTTACATTGAGTTTCGCGACATGTTACCCAAGTCGAAAGTGGGCAAGCTGTTGCGCCGGGAAGTGCGCGACGAAGAGCGCCGGCGAATTTCAAAAAACATCAAATAAGCGTAACCTTTCAGGCAGACCTGCCCCACACGCATCAAGTTCTCGAAGCAATCGGCCACATTGAAAATGCCGGCCAAGGTCAAAAAGAAATGTCAACAGGATTGTTTTATGGGTGATTTCAGTATAAAAAGAGAGGACCGCTGAATATCAGCCGACCTCCGAACGGTAAGGGAGGAACGAAAGATGAGATCCGTAAAAAATGGCGGTTTGTTAGTGCTGCTGCTCCTGTGTCTGGGCGTTCTGTCCTGTTCCGGTTCCCTCTTCCGGAATTACGGCCAGATCCTCCCCGGCGGGGAGGTTACCCGTGATCTGGAACGCGGCGTGTTTCACCCCGAACTCCGCTACCACACCAGCGGGTCGGACCTCTATCCCAACGCCCTCATCGGGCTGCACCGGGACTACCGTCTCGATCCGGAAACCCTCTGGAAGGAGGTCTCCATGACCCCCGGGAAACTCCGGGAGATCGTCGGCTTTATGAAGGCAAAGGCCTTCGAGTATGGTCAGTTTCCTTATGAATTCGAACTTCTCGACACGGGGGGCAAAAAGATCGGCTTCTGGTACTCACTCCTCACTGCGAGGACATTTCTCCGTTTCGAGCAGGATGGAACCGTAATGATCCAGACGCCCGATCTCGATACCTACGAAAAACTGGAAATCAAAGAGGATAGAAATAATTTATAGCGATTTACGGGAAGATCCTCGGGGCGCTTGCCGCTTGCAATTCGCCGAAAATTTCGATAAGGGTCTTCTAAATTTCTTAGAGGAGGCAGGAACGCTATGAAGGTTCTGGTTACCTACTACTCCCAGACCGGCAATACCGAGAAGCTCGCGCGCTCCATCTACGAAGCGATTCATGTCGAAAAAGAGCTCCGCCCCATTCAGGAGATCAAAAGCGTCGAGGGCTACGACGTCATCTTTGTGGGATTCCCCGTCCACGCCCACAGCGTGCCCGCCAAGGCCCTTCCCTTTTTCAAAAACCTGCCCGAGGGACAGAACATCGCCCTCTTCTGCACACATGGTTCGCTCCGGGGCGGCCGACTTCCCAAGCAGGCGCTGGAACACGCGATCGGCATTGCCGCCCGGGCAAAGATCCTCGGCACGTTCGGGGTCCGGGGTAAAGTGGATGTGAATCTCATCGAGACGCTGATCAAACAAGCGGAACACCGAGCCTGGGCGGAAGAGGCGCAGGGGGCGTGCGGACATCCCACTGAATCGGATCTCGCCGACGGAAAGACATTCGCCCAGGAAATCCTGGCAAAGATCGGCCGTTAGGCCTTCCTATACCCACCAAAATCGAACGCCCCGGAAGGAATCTTCCGGGGCCTCTTTTTTCAGAGCAGGTCGGGGAGTTTCTCCAGTGCCTGCTCCAGGAGCTCCGGCTTCGGACCTCCCGCCTGGGCCATGTCGGGCCGGCCGCCGCCGCTGCCGCCGACGAGCGGGGCGATGGCCTGGATGATCTTTCCCGCATGGTACCGGTCGTTGAGATCCTTCGTCACCAGACAGAGGAGCATAGCCTTCCCGTCCGCCCGGCTCCCGAGCAGGATGATACCGGAACGGAGCCGGTCCCGGAGCTTGTCGCCCAAATCCCTGAGGGTTTTGACATCGGAAACCTCCACGACGGTCGCCAGGACCGCAACCCCGTTGATCTGACGGACGCGTCCCATAAGGTCGCCGGAGTCTTTCGCCGCCAGTTTCCTTTTCAGGACCTCGATCTCCTTCTCGAGCTCCCGTTCACGCCGAAGAAGCTTTTCCGTTCTGTCCGCCGTTTCCAGAGGACCGATCCTCAGCAAGCCGGCCGTC
>JAHIMW010000126.1 GCA_018896355.1 Pseudomonadota bacterium | reverse complement strand
GAAGGTGGTGGGGAATCCGCCTCCGCTCTTCCGGCGTCGGCTTCGCGGTGCCGATATCCATGTGCCGGTAAACCTGCATGGAATCGGCGCTGACGATCTCGCCGCCCCACCGGTCGGCCAGTTCCAGGGCCATCGCTGTTTTTCCGACACCGGTCGGTCCAAGGATACAGATCAGCCTCGGTTTGGAAATGTCGGCACCGGCCATACTTGGGCTATCTCCTCTTGAACAGCTTTTCCAACTCGCCCGTGGAGATGGCAATCGAAAGCGGTCTCCCGTGCGGACAGGTTGCGGCGCTCGGGAGCGCGTCAAGCTCGCGGCTGAGGCTCTCGACCTCCGGACCGTTCAGCGGACGGTTTGCCTTTACGGCCGCCCGGCAGGCAAGGGCGGTAAAAATCTTCTCCCGCCTCTCCTGAAGCGGCAGATTGCGATCCCCTTCCATGCCTCCGGCCAGGATATCGCCGATCAATGTCCGCGCCTCCGCGTCCGACAGAAAAGCGGGAATCGCCTTGACCACGACGGAATCCCCGCCGAAGGCATCCACTTCCATCCCCGCCTCCTCGAGAATCGGGATGGATTCGATCAGGAAGGCAAGATCGCGGGGGGGAAGGCTGACGACTTCCGGGAGAAGAAGACGCTGGCCGGGCTCGCCCCCTTTCGTCGCTGCGGCTCGCTTTTTCAGCCTCTCGAACAGGATCCTCTCATGGGCGGCATGCTGATCGACGAGAACCATCCCCTCCTCCCCGGCAAAAACCAGGTAGGTCCCCGCCACCTGGCCGAGATAAGCCATTTCGGTAAAGCGATATCCTTCCTTCGGCTGTTCCGGCTCGGTACGGGGTTCACGGGAATCCAGCGCCTCCGGAGTCATCGGCTTTTCTTTGCAGGATAAGGCCGGACGACCGAAAAAGAGTTTTTCCGGTCCCGAAGAGATCCGGTACCTTTTCAAGGCCTCCTCGACACGCGCCGCATAGGCGGTGGGCGCGGCATACAACGATCCCGATTTCTCTTCTCCCGCGGAAACATGATGCTGCATCGTGTCCCCGTTCCCGGCGCCGATGGCACCGCCCAGGGTCTCTGCAACGAGGGCATAGATCCCCCGCGGATCACGGAAGCGGACCTCCATCTTCGTCGGATGGACGTTCACGTCAACATCCTGCGGCTGCAAATCGAGAAAAAGGACGGCCGCCGGATAGCGCCGAGGCTCGATGATCCGACGATAGGCCGTCATGACGGCATGGTTAAGCAGGTAATCCTTGACAAACCTTCCGTTCACGTAGAGGTAGATCTGCGTGCTGTTGGAGCGGGTGAATTCCGGACGGGAGACGAACCCCGTGAGCGCGGCGCCGTCTCTCTCTCCCGCCGCCGGGGCGAGCTGGCCCCGAAACTCCTGACCCAGGGTAAGGGCGATCCGCTCCGATAGATCCTTCGCAGCCGGAACATTCATCAGCGTCCGACCGCCCGCCGAGATCCGAAGGCGTATTCCCGGCTTGGCGAGCGCAAGTCGCGTGATCCAGTCAAGGCAGTAGCCCTGTTCGGTCATGTCGCTCTTGAGAAATTTCCGTCGGACAGGAACCGGTTCAAAGATCCGGCTGACCCGAATGGATGTTCCGGCCGGACAGCCCGCATCGGAGAGCTCCTTCACCTCCCCTCCCTCGACGATGATCCGCGTGCCGACGGGCGATGCGGCCCGGCGGCTTACCATCTCCACGCGGGAGATCGAGGCAATGCTGGGCAAGGCCTCGCCCCGAAAACCGAAGGAACGGATCCGATAAAGATCTTCGAATACCGCCATCTTGCTCGTCGCGTGGCGGGCAAAAGAGAGGGGTACATCCTCGGGACCCATCCCTTCTCCGTTGTCGGTTACACGGATGGAGTGACAGCCCCCTTTCTCCAGTTCAACGGAGATTTCGGTGGCTCCCGCATCCAGTGCGTTTTCGAGCAGTTCTTTGATAATGGACGCCGGTCTTTCGACCACCTCACCCGCAGCGATCCGGTGGGTCAGCGTCTCCGGCAGAACGATGATTTT
>JAHIMW010000125.1 GCA_018896355.1 Pseudomonadota bacterium | reverse complement strand
GTGATCTTGTCCTGCGTGGAGCCGCTGCCGCGCTCGACGATCGCACTGGCATGGGAGAACTTCATTCCCGCGGGCGCCCAAGCGCCGGAGACATAGATGATTATCGGTTTGGTGAACTTTCCGGACTGCACCAGTTGCGCCGCCTCCTCCTCATGGGAGCCGCCCATCTCGCCGAAGATGGCCATCACATCCGTATCGGGATCATCCTGAAACAGCGGGAGGACGTCGGAGAAGGACATGCCCGTCACCGGCTCCGTTCCGACGTGAAGGACGGTGCTGACGCCGAATCCCGCCTGGGCGATGACGTAGGGAAGCGTTCCCGACTGCCCGCCGCTGCGGGAGATCACCCCGACATGTCCCGGCACAAAATGCTTATTGGCGAATTCAACCGATCCGCCCAGCCAGCCCAGCGCGCCGATCCCCGGGGTGTTCACCCCGATGGATCCGGGACCCAGCAGCATCGCCCCTTTCTGCTTCCCGTAGGCGACCATCTCGAGGATATCGTACAGCGGCACACGCTCGACCGGCATGACCAACCACTTGATGTCGGCGTCCAGCGCCTCGAAGACGGCTTCCTTGAGACCCGTTCCGGGAATAAAGGTCACGGAGACATCGAAAAGACCGTGGTTTTTCACCGCATCGTTGACCGTATTGTACACGGGGATTCCGTCCACTTCCTCGCCTCCGCGCCCCGGCGTAACGCCGGCGACTACGTTCGTTCCGAGACGGCGCATGAACTTGGCGCGCATGGAGCCTTCCCGGCCGGTGATCCCCTGAACCACCACTTTCGTTGATTTTGTCAGCAAGATAGCCATATTTTCACCACCTTCATTGTTTAAGATATTCCATGCTTCTTACGGTACTCTTCCAGCCCGGGTGTGGGGGCCTCGATCTTGATCGCCCCTTTTCCCCTGAACCAGCACTCATATTCACACGCCAGGCATTCCGTCCCGAGGCGCTTGGTATCGCCCTCAACCGCGGGGACACCGTCCTTCAGGACCAATAGCCCACGGGCGTAGGTCTTGCAGGCCGCAATGCATGCCTTGGATTCGCACTCCGTGCATTTGCTCTCGTCGATGATCAACTTGATCGTCTGTTCCTGAAACTCCATGGGTGGCCTCCTTTTACCCTTTTCTTTCTTTCTTGTATTCGAGAACCATCTCCTTCATCTCCGCCGCAAGCCCCACGGTGTCGTACACACGCTCGCCGCCGTAGATCCGGATCCTGGCGTTGAGATCCTTCGTTCCTTCCCGCAGGATCTCCAGAGACTCCTTCTCCTTGTTGCCGGCCAGAAGAAGCATGACGGGGAAACCGGGACGTTTGGGAAGCTCCTCCCGCAGAGCCTTGACGATGCCGTGGGCATGGTGCCACTGCTCCTGGTTGGCCGCCATGAAACCGCCCAGCATGTAGCCGTCGATCCCTGGCTGGGAGAAGACGAGCTTGGCCGCGCGGTAGACCTTGGAGGCCGGTGGGTTGCCGCTCGTATCGGCAAAGTCCGGCACCCGGAGCCCCTGCTTGTTGAGGCCGTCGACGCCGAGCATCGCGCCGCCGCCCATGCCGTGGTAACCGATCGTGCCGAAGCACTCCCCTTGGATCTGATTATTCATCTCAGCGAAATAGCATGTGCCGCGCAGATCCTTCTCCTCCACCCACCAGGCGATCTTGTCGAGCTCCGTCGGCGACGTGCCCGACTCGCGGGCCACCTTGATCCCCAGCTCGGGATGACGGATGACGGAAGAGTCGTCGATGGAGATCCGGCAGTCGCCGGCGAGAACCTTTCCCTCCTTCGTGACGACCATGGGGTTGATCTCGATGAGACGCGCTCCGTAATTTTTGAAGGTTTCATAGAGACCGAGGATGAGCCGGGCGACCTGGGTGATATGCGCGCTTGGGACCTTGACCTTGTTGGCGAGGTTCAGGGCGTCGTAGATCTTGAATCCGCGGATGACATCCACGTTCATCATCGCGATCTTGTCGGCGGGAACCGATTCGATGTCCATGCCGCCTTCGGTCGAGAACATGACCACAGGACAGCGCGCGTCCGCCTGGGCGTTGACGATGATTCCGGCATAGTACTCCTTGGCGATATCCAGCTTTTCCTCGACAAGGACCGCTTCCACCAGAAGGCCCTTGATCGTCATGCCAAGCAGGGTGGCCGCTATCTTTTCCGCCTCTTCCGGCGTATCGGCAAATTTCACGCCGCCCGCCTTCCCGCGTCCTCCGGCCCAGATTTGAACCTTGACGACCACGGGTTTGCCGATCTTCTCTGCAATCTGCCTCGCTTCCGCGGGCGTCTTTGCAACCGCTCCCTGAGGGATCGGCATCTTGGCGATCTTGAACAACGCTTTCCCTTCATGCTCCTGTAATCGAGCCATACCTGCCTCCTAAGACGTTCGATTGTTCCATCATTCGACCCGATTGCTCGGATTTTATCCCCGGTTCTCCCGACATTTCTCAAGCGTTATTTGGAAATATGTATCATTTGTTCCAGCAAAAATCGAGTCTAAAGATAGATCAGCATTTCCTGAATCCGCAAGAGAGCAATCCACGAATGTCCATACGCAGAGCCTCTTGCCCGAACTCATTGCGTAGAATCCGGGCAGACAGCGAACGCAAGACAATGCATGGGAATCGAGCAAGATGGGTGCCAATAAGGACAAACGCCCGACGGAAAATTCAATAACCCGGCAAATCTGATTTGTCTATGTAATACGAGTACTTAAATCTGATAAGGGTCGTGCGGCTCACTGCGGAAGGCCGTTCAACGTAAACCAAATTGTCGGCGCCGGAAGCGTGAAGTGCGACAATCGCACTCCCTTGCGCTGCCGGACCGGAAAATGGAATACCCATGAATGGCCCCCCCCTCAAGAAGTTGCGGTGTTTATTCGACCACCAATGGATATCATCCGGCTGGCGACAGGCACTAAAATCTCATCGGATTCTCACTGAGACGATCGCGTGCGCATCTTGCACTTCCGTGCTCACAAAGCACATGCAGTAACGCCTTCGCCGGGCGCTGCTTGTCCCCGCTTTTCGAACATCCATACGACAAAATAAAGGGAGTTTTTCAACACCTTACTATGGGAGACACCATGCGGAACATGCCTTTGTCAATGACGGTGGTGTGCTTCGGCCTTTTTATGATATTGTTCCTGGCCCTCGTATTTGTCATCGAGCCCCTTCTAAAAAGCTGCAATGGGTCTGGAGAAGGCGGCGGCGAAAACGGCATGTCTCTGAGCGGCAAGATTCACAAGCTGGCTGGCAAATTCGCCGTAGGAGATGCCCTTTGACGCGGCAGCATAGACCATACTGGTATCGGGACTTAAATCGGCGTTGGGGTTGATGTCCAGGATATAGAAGATGTTGTTTCTGACACGCAGATCGAAGCGGGCATAATCACGACAACCGAACATACGGTAGCTTCTATAAGTGGCTTGCCATATTTGTTCATATTGATGATCATCCAGCAAAGCCGGAATAACCATCTCGATCTTTTCAAAATCTTCCGAGCCGGGCATGAATTTGGAGTCATAGGTACAAAGATGGCGGCGGATGTCCGCAAAGGCAGAAAAATCCATTTCTGTCGGAGGCAGCATTTCGATTTGCCCATTGCCCCAAAGCGAAACGTGAAATTCCCGGCCCTCAATAAAATCTTCCACCAAAGCCGGTTGTTTCAGGACTTCTTCGACATAGCCGATGCGCTCCCGCAACTCTTGTTGATTAAAGACAATCGCCTGTGCCGTCACACCGATGCTGCAATGCTCAAAGGATGGCTTGACGATGGCAGGAAAACAAGTCCACTGATCAATATCTTCCAGCGAAACCATCCGCCCGAATGGCGTCATAATGCCGTTTTTTTGTAATGCCCTTTTGACAGCCATCTTGTGCCAGGACAAAGCAAGAACTTCCGGCGGAGAGCCCGTATATGCATAGGATTGTGATGTGAGAACG
>JAHIMW010000124.1 GCA_018896355.1 Pseudomonadota bacterium | reverse complement strand
TGCAATTACCTCCTCTGAATAATTTTTCCTCTTGACTTCATCCCTCTGTTCGCGTAGCTTCTACCTACCGGTCTTACCGGTCTTACCAATTTCGAGGCAGCGGATGAATTTCGAGAAGGTGATCCAAACCAAGTTCAAGAAAAAGAGTTCGTTCATCGCCGACCAGATCCTGCGAATGATCAATTCCGGAGGATACACGGCGGGGAGCAAACTGCCCTCGGAGCGGATCATCACCGAGCAGATGGGGGTGAGCCGTCCCTCTCTGCGCGAGGCAATCAGCGCGCTTCAAATCGTCGGCATCCTCGAAAGCCGTCCCGGCGACGGCACCTACGTCTGCTTCCCTTCGGCCACCGAAGACCTTAAAGATCCACGAGGAGGCGGAGATCGCCTACCTCGGCGTCACGGTCGAGGAGCTGGCGCGGGTCTTAAACGCGATACCGTCCAAATATTTCGGTCTAACGCTTGACATCGCCCATGCGAGCCTTCTTCCGGGCGGTCCCGAATCGTTTATCGATGCCTTCCCGAACCGGATCATCAGCACGCACGTCAGCGACAACGATCTGATCCTCGACCGCCACGTCCCCGTCGGGGACGGCAAGATCGACTTCAAGCGCGTCTTTGGAAACCTCATGAAGGTAAATTTCAAGGGGACGCTGAACATCGAGCTGCCAAGGTCGAATGAGGACCGCGCACTGAGCAAACGGCGTCTGGAGCCGATCCTCGCGGAGCTCGGAATCCTTAAAGAGGCGCTGACACCCTGATATTCATGTTAACCGGGCAGGTACGCCGTTTCAAAATGGGAAACGGCATACCCGCCCGGTTTATTTCCGGGTGTCACAATGTGATTTTTCAGAAACGGGGTTACGCTGAGCCTCGGCATCGCATTCAATAACATCCGAAAGGATGTCACCTTTTTTGATCACAGTTTCATGTAGGCAGAAGAGATGGTTTTTGACGGCGTCACCGTTGCGGTTCTCCTCATCATTCTTGTCTCGACGCTGGTCCGGGCGGTATTCGGCTTCGGCAATGCGCTGATTGCGATGCCGCTTCTCGCAATGACCCCGATCGGCATGAAGACGGCCACACCGCTTGTCGCGCTGATTGCGACCATCCTGTCGCTCGTGATCCTCGTGAAGGACTGGAGGATTATCGATCTTCGGAGCGTATGGCGCCTGCTGGTTGCCACCATCCCGGGGATCCCGCTCGGCCTGATCCTCCTGAAGGGCCCTTACGAAAGCACGGGCAAGATCATCCTCGCCCTCATCATCGTCGGTTTTTCTCTCTACTGCCTCTTCAGACCTCGTCTTTTTACAAGGGGACACCTCGCCGCAAGGTGTCCCCCTCGCGAATGGGCAGCCTATCCCTTCGGCCTTCTGGCCGGAATTTTGGGCGGCGCCTACAATACCAACGGTCCTCCCGTCATCATCTACGGCACCATCCGGAGATGGGCCCCCGACCGTTTCCGGGCAAACCTTCAGGGTTACTTTCTCCCGTCCAACGTGATCATCATTGCCGGTCACGGGATGGGAGGGCTCTGGACGCCGTCGGTCGGCTGGTATTTCCTGCTCTCTTTGCCGCTCATCCTGTTGTCAATCTGGATCGGGAACCACATCAACCGGATGATCCCACCGGGACGCTTCGACCGGTACATTCACCTCCTCCTCATCTTGGTCGGGGCGCTCCTCTTCATCCAGACGGTAATTTCCGGTTCATCCGGTTGATGCCTCATGGAATCAGTAAAACGCCACGTGCGATGAAGATGTTTGAAAACGCAAAATTGAATGAAGACGCGGAGCAAACGTATTTTAAACCCATGGCGGCTCTGGCCATGGCGGTAGAAGCGGGGATTCCCGCAGGATGTTCTCTATAGCGGACCCCAGGAAAGTTTGTCTTGATCCATTTTTTCATGACATTTGATCTCCTTTCTGTTACTAATGGGTCCGACCATTTCAGGAGGAATCACAATGAAAGATGTCGTAGTCGTATCTGCGTGCAGGACCGCCATCGGAACCTTCGGCGGGACACTGAAGGATCTCAACTGCGCCGCCCTCGGCAGCGTCGTGATGCGGGAGGCCGTGAAAAGGGCCGGGATTGACGCCGGAATCATCGACGACGTCCGTTTCGGCTGCTGCATGGAGCCTGTCGACGCACTGAACGTCACTCGGATCTCCGCGCTGATGGCGGGAATCCCGGAAACCGTCACCGCCGTCACCGTGAACCGGGTCTGCGTCTCCGGGATGGAGGCGGTCGTCTCCGGCATGGCGATGATCCAGGCCGGCATCGCGGACGTAATCCTTGCCGGCGGGATGGAGCAGATGTCGGGAGCCGCCTATTCCGTCCCCGGGGCCCGCTGGGGCTGCCGTTTCCAGGACCAGGTCTTCGTGGACAACATCGTCCACGGCCTCCATGCGGGGTCGCACCTCCTCCCCGGACTCGAAAAGGGTCCGGTGAAGGAAGGCGGTGTGATCGAGCTCTTCCGGGGTAAGCCCTACATCATGGGGGTGACGGCCGAACTCATCGCGCAGATCCACAAGCTGAGCCGGGAGGAGATCGACGAGGTCGCCCTGCGGAGCCACAACAACGCCGAGCGGGCGACAAAGGATGGGGATTTCCGGGAGGAGATCGTCCCCATAGAGATCCCCCAGAAGAAGGGCAAGCCACCCGTGATCTTTGAAAGGGACGAGCACTTCCGCCCCGGCCTGACCAAGGCCGATCTTGCGGCGCTGCCTGCCGCCTTCGTTCCCAAGAGCGGCATGGTCACGGCGGGCAACTCGTCGGGCGTGAACGACGGGGCGAGCGCGATGCTCATCATGTCCGCCGAAAAGGCAGCCGGGCTTGGCCTGAAGCCCATCGCCCGGATCAAGGCGGTGAGCCGGGGCGGCTGCCACCCCTCCGTCATGGGGTTGAGCCCCGTCCCGGCGGTCCGGAATCTTCTCGGCCGGTCTGGGCTGAAGCTGGGCGATTTCGAGCTGATCGAGATGAACGAGGCCTTTGCCGCCCAATATCTGGGCTGCGAACGGGAATTGGGCCTGAACCGCGAGGTCGTGAACGTCAACGGTTCCGGCGTCGGCCTCGGCCACCCGGTGGGGTCTACCGGCTGCCGGATCATCGTCACATTGCTCCATGCGATGAAACGGCGAGGAAAGACACTCGGGATGGCGACGCTCTGCGGCGGCGGCGGCGTATCGATGGCCGTCGTCCTGGAGATGATCTGATCCGATTTGCGGATCGCGCCACGAGACCTTTGAATTTCTGCCCTTCCTGTCATTGCGAGCGTAGCGACAAAGCAATCCGACGCAGTCGTTGCGAGGGCTTCCGCCCGAAGCAATCTCACCAATGCAGTAACTTCTGGGATTGCTTCGTCGGCCTTTGGTCTCCTCGCAATGACAAATGGCGAGTTTTTCAAAGGTCGCGC
>JAHIMW010000123.1 GCA_018896355.1 Pseudomonadota bacterium | reverse complement strand
ATAGACCGTCCCCCAAACCCAGATGAATGACTTTGAAACGAAGCGTGTTTTCCAGGATGTTCAGAAGATTACAGGCGGGGCGTGATCCCAGGTCGAGGCGCCTGTGAATGTCTGTGCCGAGCGTCTCACTTGTCTCAAATCCGTTCTCGACAAAGTCCTCTCTATCGAGGTTAGTGAGGATTTCTTTCCAGCGCCGTTTCAGACCGAGCAGATTTTCCAGGCGGCTGTAATTTTCAAGAAAGATGAGAAATTGCTGCTGTTCGTTCCGGATATCGCTGCCTGCCGTTCTCCGCCAAAGAAGAATTGGGTCTGATGGGATTTTGGCTTCGAAGAAATAATCCAGGGCCCTCCCGTAAAGGCGGGCCATCGAGATGAGTTCATTCGCACTTACGTTCCTGGTTCCCTTTTCAACAGAAGAGAGGATCTGGTAATGCTTTAAATCAAGTCGTCGTGTGGCTTCGGCAAGAGAAAATCCGGCTGACTCCCGCGCTTGAACGAGTCTCTCGTGAAGATACTTCCCTTCTGCATTTGAAGGTTTCATGACGGCCCCCATAAGGATATCTCACATTAAGTTTTGATATTTTGTATTCTCATAAGATATTCTTATGGTGATGTCAATACCAAATATCGTGCAATGCGATAATTTTGCTTCAATCGCCTCTCCTGTGATTTCCGCATGCACCCATCATCAATCCACGTTGAGCGATAAACACCACCGATCTCCCTTGAGTCAAGAGGGTGGAAGGCAAGGAGGTGGCTGGTTTGATGGTGATCGGATTGTATTAAAACCGGGTGCGCAGGGTGAAATAAAAAACGACGTCCGGCGATGTATTCACAATCAGGTCTTCCGAAACGCCGATATCGAGAGCCGTTCTTTCGGAGAATGAGATCGTTCCCCCGACGATCAGTTGTACGGCATTGGCGGCGATCTCTTTCAGGTCGCTGTCACTGAAGAAGGGGGTATGCGCATCGGCCTGCACCTTGAAGGAAATCCACTCCAGCGGCGCCCAGCCGATTCCCAGGGTGCCGAAGCCGACCCACCTTTTCTGCTGGTCGGGGAGCACCTTCCCCTCCCGCATGAAGAGTATTCCGGCCGATCCGTAAGAGGCCCAGTTCCCGGCGGAAAATGCGCCCCCGGTCCTCTCGTGCAGCCACAACGAGAAGTCGGTGCTGCCGCTTCCCCGGAGCTGATCGCTGTCCCCCGTAGGGAGCTTAATTGCGGCGTTCAGGGTCATGCCCTGAATCTCTTCTTGATATAACTGAAGGGCGGTCGTCAACAGCAGATCGCCGATGCCGGAGCCGGAAGAATCGATGCGGAGTTTCTCGACACCGTCACGCCGGTAACGATATAGAAAACGATTTTGCGGCGCCTGATCGCGTCCCGCATTCGGGAAACCGAAGGCGCCGTGATAGTTTTCGATAAAACCGTCGAGAAATCCGCCGCTGTGGCTGATATAGGGTATCTTGACGCCGACCTCCAGGCCGGGGAAGAGGCCGTAACGCGCGGCAACCGTGAAACGGGTTGTCTCCCCGTCCAGGATGATATCCTCACGTGAATTTTCATTGACGGCGTAGTTGTTGGATAAAGCGACGTTCAGTCCCACTTCCGTCCGGCCCCGGGGAAGCACCACCGCGTTGCCTGCGCCCGGCAGCCCGTAAATCTGGACAAGCGGGCTTTGATTCGTACTTTCAAAAGGGACGATCTCCGTGGCGGCAGCGGCGGAGGGCGCGAACAGAATGGTGAAACAGACCGCTGCGATCGTATGGAAACCGGCCGTTCTCGTCATTTCGTTATCCAACCTCCCCTCTCCTCAGAAACCGGACATCATCAATCGATAAGCCCTCTCGGCGGAGTCGTTGGCCAGTTTGACGAGGGCATTCCTGCGGCTGGACTCCGTCACGCCTACGGTGGTTACGGGGTAATCCTCCGTTCCGACAAAAAACCCGTCCGCCCATATCACCCGTCCGCTTTCCCTCTCTTCGAAGGAGATTTCCAGCGTAACCGTGATCCGGTCTTCGGCCGTGAGGTTGGTTGCCTTGTAGGCGAGCGGCGCTGCCTGGAGGCTGCGGACGGTCCCCCGGCAGATCAGATCCGCTTCGCCCCGGCTGCGGGCCAGCTTGAAACGGCCCTCCTGGACGAACCGGTTTATGAAGGCGCTGCGGAAGATGTTCTCGGCGTAGGCCTCGCCGGTCCTGTTCGTGAAGATGTCGACAAAGACCGTCCGGAAGGCGGGGGCGACCGGATCTTCTTCTCCGGCGAAACGATACCCGCAGCCGGCAAGGAGAAGCGATGCCAACAGCAGCAGAACGCCTCTCCGCATTCCCCGGTAAGAAAGCCATCCCTTCCAGCAATTCATACCGCACCTCTTCAAACGGTTTTTCCCCTGGTGATTGTGGGGACACCTTGCCGCAAGGTGTCCCCACAATCAGCTCGATGCAGCATCATGTCCCCATTGGCGGAGATGACGGCTATCCCTAAATAACGATATTCACCAGCTTCTTCGGGACATACACCACCCTGACGATCGTTTTCCCGGCGGTGAGGCTTGCGATCCGCTCTTCGGCGAGCGCGAGGGTCTTGATATTTTCGCCCTCTTCATCGGCAGGGAGGGTGATCCGGCTCCGCACCTTGCCGTTGATCTGGATCACGATCGTAATCTCCTCTTCCGAGGCGACCGCCGGGTCGAAGGCGGGCCAGGCCGCATCGGCCAGGCTCTCCTTCCGGCCGAGGAGCATCCAGAGCTCTTCGGTGATATGGGGAACCAGCGGGGCGAGAAGCCGGATGATCGTCTCGACCGTCTCGCGGACAACGGAAAACCCGAACCGGTCGTCCGCCTTCGGGTGTGGAAGCTGGTAAAGGGCGTTCACCAGTTCCATCACGGCGCTGATCGCCGTATTGAAGTGGAACCGCGCCTCGATGTCTGAGGTCACCTTCCGGATCGTCTGGTGCGTCTTCCGTCGCAGGGCCTTCAGGTCGCCCTCCAGCGTTTCCCGGCCGGCAAATGGTTCTACATCCTGGATTTCCTCCAGGTAATCCATCGCGATCCGCCAGACCCGGCTCAGGAAGCGGAAGGAGCCGTCGACCCCCTGGTCGCTCCACTCGAGATCCTTTTCCGGCGGTGAGGCGAAGAGGCAGAAGATTCTCGCCGTGTCGGCGCCGTAGGCCTGGATCAGATAGTCCGGATCCACGACGTTCTTGAGCGACTTGGACATCTTCTCCGTTTTCCCGATCTGGGCCTCCCGGCCGCACTGCGTGCATTTCCCCTCTTTGGTCTCCTCCGGGAAGAGGTATCCGTGTTCCGGGCAGCGCATCGTCTCCTTGCAGACCATCCCCTGCGTGAGGAGGTTCGTGAAAGGTTCATCGACGCCGAGGAATCCGAAATCCCGGAGCATCTTCGTATAGAACCGCGCATAGAGGAGGTGGAGGATTGCATGTTCGATGCCGCCGATGTACTGGTCCACCGGCATCCAGTAGTCCAGTTTCTGCCGGTCGAGACCCGGCGTTACATCGTGGCGGGCAGAACAGAAGCGGTCGAAGTACCAGGAGGACTCGACGAAGGTATCCATCGTGTCCGTTTCGCGCCGGGCCGGCTTCCCGCAACCGGGGCAGGTTGTCTCGACGAAAGGTTTGTATTTTGCGAGCGGCGAGCCGCCCGCGCCGGTGAACTCCACGTCCCTTGGGAGGATCACCGGGAGCTCCTTCTCGGGAACCGGAACGGTTCCGCACGCTTCACAGAGGATCATCGGGATGGGGGCGCCCCAGTAACGCTGGCGGGAGATTCCCCAGTCGCGCAGCCGGTACTGGACCGTTTTCTTGCCCCGGCCGATCGATGCCAGGTGGTCGGCGATCGCATCAAGGGCCTTTAGATTCTCCAGGCCGTCGAAAGGGCCGGAGTTGACGAGGACGCCCTCGCCCGTGTAGGCCTCGGCCATCGTCTGGACGTTCAGCGCCCGATCGGGTGGCTGGATCACGACGATGAGCGGCAGATTGTACTTTTTCGCGAACTCGAAGTCGCGCTGGTCGTGGGTGGGGACCGCCATGACGCAGCCGGTGCCGTAATCGGCGAGGACGAAGTTCGCGGCATAGATCGGCATTTTCCGCCCCGTGACCGGGTTCAGGCAATAGGTCTCGAGGAAGACGCCCTCCTTCTCGTAGGCTTCGGAGGTCCGGATCTTCTTGTCCTGTTTTTTGATCTTCTCGACGAAATCACGGACCGATCCTTCGCACTCCTTTCCGCGGGCGAGCTCCATCACAAGCGGATGCTCGGCGGCGACCAGCATGAAGGTGGCGCCGAAGATCGTGTCCTGTCGCGTCGTGAAGATCTGGATCGCGCCCTTCCCGTCGGCCATCGGGAAGGAGGCCTCGCAGCCGTAGCTCTTTCCGATCCAGTTCCTCTGCATCGTAAGAACCCGCTCGGGCCAGCCGGGGAGGCGGTCGCAGTAGTCGAGGAGCTCGTCCATGTAAGCGGTGATCCGGAAGAACCACTGGTTCAGGTACTGCTCCCCGACCTCCGAGCCGCAACGCCAGCAGAGGCCCGCCTCCACCTGCTCGTTGGCGAGGACCGTCTCGCACTTGGGGCACCAGTTCACCGTGGAGCTCTTCTTGTAAGCGAGCCCTTTTTCGTACATCCGGAGGAAGAAGAGCTGCTCCCACTTGTAATATTCGGGTTCGCAGGTTGCGAGCTCCCGGTCCCAGTCGTAGCTGAAGCCCATCCGTTTGAGCTGGTGCTTCATGTTTTCGATATTTTCATGGGTCCAGACGGAGGGGTGGACGCCCTGTTCGATGGCGGCGTTCTCCGCCGGCATGCCGAAGGCGTCCCAGCCCATCGGATGGAGGACGTTGAACCCCTTCATCCGTTTGTACCGGGCGACGACGTCGCCGATCGTATAGTTCCGCACGTGGCCGATGTGGATCCGGCCGGAAGGGTAGGGGAACATCTCGAGAAGATAGTATTTCTTTTTATCCGGATCTTCCGCAACACGGAAGATCTGCTTCTTCTCCCAGTGCTTCTGCCACCGCTCTTCAATCTCTAACGGGTTGTACTTTCTGTCCATGCATCGCTCCGCTTTTTATTAGGGGACACGATCCGGATCGTGTCCCCTCGGCACCTTTCGTAGCACATCGGACCAAGCCTTTCAACGCAATTGTTGACGGTTTATCCCGAAGCCGCCCTATTTTTTCCAGAACTCGGGGATCAACAGCACCAATATCGTGTAGATCTCCAGCCGGCCGATCAGCATGCAGAAGGAGAGGATCCATTTGCCGACGGTGGGAATCTCGCTGTAGGTCGACTCGGGATGGACGAGGCCCAAGCCCGGTCCGATGTTGCCGATCGTGGCGACGACCGAGGAAAAGGAGGTGAGCATGTCGAGCCCCAGGGCGGACATCATGATCGTGGCCAGGGTCGCCAGGCCGATGTAGAGGGCGAAGAATCCCCAGATGCTCTTCATGACCTCCGGCGGCACGGTCATATGGTCCAGCTTGACCTGGGTGACGGCATGGGGATGGACGAGGCGGTAGAGTTCCCGGTAGCTGTCCTTGAGGATCAGCAGCAGCCGGACGCACTTGATCCCGCCTCCGGTGGAGCCGGCCGAACCGCCGATGAACATCAGGAGCACGAGAATGATCTGCGAGAAGGCCGGCCAGCGGGCGAAATTGTCGGTGACGAATCCGGTCGTCGTCATGATGGAGGAGGTCTGGAAGAGGGCGTAGCGGAAGGCCTTGCCGACCTCCGGAAAGAGATGCAGGCGGAGATCCACCGTGATCAGGAGCGTGGCCGCCAGGACCGTCCCGAGAAAAAACTTGAGCTCGCTGTTTCGGAAGAGGGAACGGAAATTTCCGGTGAGCGCCTGGTAATGCAGCGTGAAGTTGATTCCGGCGAGCAGCATGAAAACAATGAAGACACCGTCGATGTAAGTGCTGTTGAACCAGGCGACGCTCGTGTCCTTCGTAGAGAATCCCCCCGTTGCCATCGCGCAGAGGATGTGGTTCACGGCGTCGAAGACGTTCATTCCGCCCAGCAGAAAAAAAATGAAGCCGATCACGGTGATGATCCCGTAGACCATCCACAGGGAGCGGGCCGCCTCCGCGATCCGGGGCTCTAACTTGTCCTTGACGGGTCCCGGCAGCTCCGCCTTGAAGAGCTGCCTTCCCCCCACCCCCAGGAAGGGAAGGACGGCGACCGACAGGACGATGATCCCCATCCCGCCCAGCCACTGGGTCATGGAGCGCCAGAGGAGAATCCCGTGGGGCAGACCTTCGATCTTCGTGATCACCGTCGCCCCGGTTGTCGTGAATCCGGACATCGTCTCGAAGTAGGCGTCCGTCAGGGCGGGGAGGGCGCCGTGGATCATATAGGGGAGCCCGCCGAAGAAGGCGGCGAGAATCCAGCCCGCGGAGACGATCAGAAAACCCTCCCGGCGGCTGAGGACGATCTTCTTCTCCTTGGGTCTGCTTGCAAAATACAGGGCGCCGCCGGTTCCCGACGTGATCCCGACGGACAGGATGAAGCTCCAGGCGTCGGCCTCGCCGTAGTATAGCGAGCAGGCCAGCGGGACCAGCATCGTGAGGCCGAGGATGAACAGAAAAGCGCCCAGGGTATAGAGAACGGGTCTTGCTTTCATCCGAAATATTCCAGTTTCACGGTGAGCAATTTTTCGAGTTCGCCAATGGCCGAACAGGGCGTGAAGATGACGACGTGGTCGCCAGACCGGATAACGGAATCGCCGTCGGGGATGATGATCTCCTCCCCGCGGCAGATCGCCCCGACGATGGTGCCGCTGGGGAAATGGATCTCCTTGAAGGGGCGGTCGGTAATCTCCGAGGTCTCCAGGGCGATGAATTCGAAGGCCTCCGCTTTTTCATCGCGGAGCGGCGTGGCGGAGATCACCTTTCCCTTGCGGATATAATGGAGGATCCGGCTGATGGCGGCATGGCGGGGGTTGATCACCCCGTCGATCCCGACCCGCGAAACGAGGGGGATGTAGTCAATCCGGTTGATCAGCGAGATGACCTTCCGGGCGCCTAATTGTTTGGCGATAAGCGCCCCGAGGATGTTCGCCTCCTCGTCGTTTGTCACCGCGATGAAGAAATCGGTCCCCTCGATGTTCTCCTCTCGGAGGAGTTCATGGCTGGTTCCATCGCCGCGGAGGACGACCGTCTTGTCCAGATGGGAGGCCAGAAATTCGCACTGAACCCGTTTCTTCTCGATGAGCTTAACAGCGATGTTTCTTTTTTCGATTGCCAGGGCGAGCATCATGCCGGTGTTTCCGCCGCCGATGATGATGACCCGCCGGGGCGGTTCCGTGTTCTTGCCGAAGAAGCGCAGCAGCTCCCGGACGCGGGTGGCGTCGGTGACGGCGAAGATATAATCCCCGCCCTCGATGAACGAGCCGCCCGACGGGACAATGAGTTTCTCGTCCCGAATGATGGCGGTGATCAGCACCTTGAACCCGGGTTCCATGGCCCGGAGATCGGAAAGTTTTTTCCCGATCACGACGGCGTCCGCGTCGATCTGGAATCCCAGAAGTCGGATGCGTCCTCCGGCAAAGCTGAAGACCTCCGCCGCCCCCGGGAATTCGAGGAGGTCCATCACATTGCTGACCGCTTCCCGCTCCGGGTTGATGCAGAGGTCGATGTTAAGGCGGTCCGTGCCGAACAGCGAACCGTCCCCGTTCAATTCCACGTTGCGGATGCGGGCGATACGTATGGGGATTCGGCTCTGTGTGGAGGCCAGGAGGCAGGCGATCATGTTTGTTTCGTCGCTGTCCGTGACCGCGATGACCATGTCGGCCTGGGCCATGCCCGCCCGTTTCAGGCTCTCGGGGCTGCTGCCGCTGCCCAGAACGGTCTGCACATCCAGCGCCTCCGAGATCTCATGAAGGCGCTCTTCGTTCCGGTCTATAACGACCGTATCGATCCCTTCGCGGGAAAGGCTGTCGGCAATGTGATATCCGACCTCTCCGGCCCCGATGATGATCACCTTCATGTTCATGATTCCCTATTCTTATTAACGAGTTGCCGCTGTTCTACCGTCATTTCTGCCGTCGTCTTTGTCTTCCGACTCCAGAATTTCGATCCCCGCCGCGCCGACATGGTCGCGGAAACGGCCGAGCCCCGCGCAAACCTCGTCTGCGTGATCCTTCCTGACCGGGATCTCCAAACGGATGGCAGGGAGCTCCTCCGGTTTGCACGCAAAACCGTCAAAGAGGCCCGTGAACATGGCTTCTACCATCCCGGAGAGTTTCAGGGCTCCGCGTCCGGCGGCGGGAACGGGGAGGACCAGGTCGGCCGCCCGGATGCCGCTCACGGTCAGCGCTATTTGATAACCGGCGTTGTAGAGACGATCGTAGGTCAACGCGGAAAGCGATCCCAAACCGAAGAGGAGCAGGCGGGAGACACGGATGCGTTCGGGAAAGACGTAGAGCAGCTTTTCCGGAAAATCGCCGGAAATTCGGCCTTGGGCGATCTCGGTGGAGATCATCCCGTTGAGGCGCCAGTCCACCAGACCGCAGTAACCTTTTGGCGGCCTTTCATCGGAGAAGAAACCCAGGATCAGGGTGTCATGGCCCAGGGTGTCCGGCGAGGTGTGGGATATCTTGATCTTCATCCTTCCTG
Source organism: Pseudomonadota bacterium (assembly GCA_018896355.1). GTDB lineage: Bacteria > Desulfobacterota > Syntrophia > Syntrophales > UBA5619 > UBA5619. Next base: position 4,759 of record JAHIMW010000123.1, on the reverse strand, counting down.
CGCAGCTTTCCGTAGAGATCGTCGAGAATACCGTTGATGAACGCCCCCGAGTTTTCGGAGCCGTATACCTTTCCCAAGTCGATCGCCTCGTTCAGCGTGACTTTTGGGGGAATGTCCCGGCAGAACAGGAGCTCGTAAACGGCCATCCGCAGGATGCTCTTGTCCACGCGGGACATCCTCGCCATGGTCCAGTTTTCGGAACTGCCGCCGATCAGGCTGTCGATCTGCTCCCGGTTGTTCCAAGTCCCCTCGATCAAAAGGGAAGAAAATTTTCTCACCTCTTCCGGCGCGTCGAAATTGGCCCAGAACAGCGCAATAGACTCCTGCAGGTCGATTCCGTGAACGTCAAGCGCATAAAGAACCTGAAGGGTAACCTCTCTTGCCTTCCGCCTCTGGTGCATTCATCCCTCAGATTTCGGTCGGGTAATCGGAGCAACCGTATTGAGTCGGATCTCTATTACAATTTTTTGAAAAGATCAACCATCTCGATAGCGGACATCGCGGCGTCCCAGCCCTTGTTTCCCGCCTTGGCGCCCGCCCTTTCAATCGCCTGCTCGATGGTGTCCGTCGTCAGGACGCCGAACGCCACCGGCACCTCGGTCTCCAGCCCCACCATCGCGATACCCTTGGAGACCTCCGCGCTGATATATTCGAAGTGAGGCGTGGCGCCGCGGATGACCGCGCCGAGGCAGATCACGGCGTCGAAGCGTCCGCTCTTCGCCATCTTCTTGGCGGTGAGCGGCAACTCGAAGGCGCCGGGCACCCGGACGATCTGGATCTCCTTCTCGTCCGCGCCGGCCCGGGTCAGGGCATCGACGGCCCCTTCGATCAGGCGGCCGCTGATGAAGTCATTAAAACGGCTGGCGACGATGCCGAACCTCATTCCCTTCGCGACGATTTTTCCCTCGATGATTTTTGGCATGGCTGTTTCTCCTATTCTGGCTCCTGGCTCCTGACTCCTGACTCCTGGGCAGTCACCCCTGTCTATACCTTCAGAATGTGTCCCATCTTCTGTCGCTTGGTCTGGAGGTACTGGATGTTGTTTTCATTCGGCCGGATCTCGATCGGGACCCGTTCGGCGATGGTCAGGCCGTACCCTTCGAGGCCGACGATCTTCTTCGGGTTGTTCGTTAAGAGCCGCATCTTCCGCACCCCGATGTCGGCGAGGATCTGGGCGCCGATGCCGTAATCCCGGAGGTCCTCCTTGAAGCCGAGCGCGATGTTTGCCTCCACGGTGTCCTGACCGTGCTCCTGGAGCTCATAGGCCTTGATCTTGTTGACGAGACCGATCCCCCGGCCCTCCTGGTGCATGTAGACGATCACGCCCCGGCCGGCCTCTTCCACCATCTTCATCGCCCGCTGGAGCTGGTCGCCGCAGTCGCACCGCTCGGAACCGAAGACGTCGCCCGTCAGGCATTCCGAATGAACGCGGACAAGCACCTCGTCCTCCGCGTTGATGTCGCCCTTGATCATGGCCACGTGCTTCATCTCGTCCACGTCGTTTTCATAGACGATCAGCTTGAATTCGCCCCCGTACCGGGTAGGAATCGTGGCGGTCGCCGCCCGGCGGATCAGCGACTCGTGCTGCATCCGGAAGTCGATGAGATCCTTGATCGTGACAATCTTCAGACCGAACTCCCGGGCGAAGATCTCCAGATCGGGCATTCGGGCCATCGTTCCGTCGTCCTTCATCACCTCGCAGATGACGCCTGCGGGTTTCTTGCCGGCGAGACGGGCAAGATCGACAGAGCCTTCCGTCTGGCCGGTCCGCACGAGCACCCCTCCGCGCCTGGCGCGGATCGGGAAGATGTGGCCGGGGCTGACCAGGTCCTCCGGTTTCGCATCGTCGGCCACGGCGGCCAGGATCGTCGTCGCCCGGTCCGCCGCCGAGATCCCCGTGGTGACTCCCTGTTTCGCCTCGATGGAGACCGTGAAGGCGGTGCCGAAGCGGGATCGGTTGTCCCGGACCATCGGAAACAGTCGGAGCTTGTCCGCATTTTCTTCGGTCAGCGTGAGGCAGATGAGCCCCCGCCCGTATCGGGCCATGAAATTGACCGCCTCCGGCGTGACGAACTCGGCCGCCATGCAGAGATCCCCTTCGTTTTCCCGATCCTCGTCGTCAACGAGGATGATCATCTTTCCGCTTTTGATATCGACAATGGCTTCCTTGATGGTGCTGACGCCCATTTTCTCTCCTCTTTAATTAGGGACAGAGCCCCTATTTATTTCCGTGGGTAATAAATAGGGGCTCTGTCCCTAATTAGACCCGTTATTTCAAAAATCCGTATCTGGCAAGCTTCTCCAGATCGACCCCTCCGGAGGATCCGCCCATCGGTCCGGACCCGCCTTCCTTCTTCGTTGAAATCAGTTTTTCCATATATCTTGCGATGATATCCGTTTCTATGTTGACGGTGTCCGCCACCTTTTTGAACCCGAGGGTTGTCCCTGCCGCCGTGTGCGGGATGATGTTAACATAAAATTTATTCTTTTCACAGCGATTGACGGTCAAGCTGATGCCGTCCACCGTGATTGACCCCTTGGCGACGACATAGCGATCCAGCGCCGGATCGATTTCGAAACCGAAGAGGATGGAGCCGGAGCGGGGGCTCTCCTCCACGATCCTTCCGATGCCGTCCACATGGCCGAGGACGATGTGTCCTCCGAGGCGGTCCATGACGCGCAGCGCCTTTTCCAGGTTGACCCGGTCGCCCGCCTTCAGGCTCCGGAGCGTCGTCCGGGAAAGGGTCTCCGCGGAGACATCCGCCGTGAAGACCCGATCGGCCTTCACGGTCACGGTCAGGCACGCGCCGCTGACGGCTATGCTGTCGCCGATCCGGACGTCGTCCAGATCGAGGGAGCTCTCGACCTCCAGGAGGGCGTCCTCCCCGCGGCGCGTCAGGCGCCGGACCGAACCGAGTGCGGCCGTGATTCCCGTGAACATCTTCTATTCCTCCGTATTTCCTCTCTTCCTCTCCTTCTTCAAGGGGAGAAGGTCCTTCAATTCGTCCAGAAAGTCGCTGACATCCCGGAATTGACGGTAAACCGACGCGAAGCGGACATAGGCGACGCCGTCGAGGGCCTGGAGCTCCCGCATCACCTTTTCGCCGATGGCCGTGGAGGGGATCTCCTTCCCCTGGAGATCCTGACAGGCGCGCTCAACATTGTCCACCAGGGTCTCGATCGCGTCCGTGCTGATCGGGCGCTTCTCGCAGGCCTTCTTGATCCCGGCGCGGATCTTCGTCCGGTCGAAGGGTTCCCGGCGGCCGTCCTTCTTGACGACCACGGGCAGGACCTCTTCTACGAATTCGTAAGTGGTGAAGCGCTTGCCGCAGCCGAGGCACTCCCGCCGCCGCCGGATGGCGTCGCCGTCCTTGCTGATCCGGGAATCGATCACCTTGTTTTCGCCGTGGGCACAGAAGGGGCATTTCATCGTCGGATCACCTCGATTTTGGCCTCTGTCAGCATCTCTTCCGCGAGACTGTCGCGGTAATCGCCTCCGACCACGATCCGGACGATGCCGGCGTTGATGATCATCTTCGCGCAGATGATGCAGGGGTGGTTCGTGCAGTAGAGGGTCGCCCCTTTTACGCTGACCCCGTGCAGCGCCGCCTGGATGATCGCATTCTGCTCGGCATGGAGTCCCCGGCAGAGCTCGTGGCGTTCGCCGGAGGGGATATGGTTCTGTTCGCGGAGGCACCCGATTTCCAGGCAATGGCGGAGTCCCGAGGGGGCGCCGTTATACCCCGTGGCGAGGATCCGCCGGTCACGAACCAGGGCGGCGCCGACACTTCGCCTGATACAGGTGGCGCGTTTCGCCACAAGCCCGACGATGTCCAGGAAATAGTCATCCCAGGCAGGCCGTCCGTGCGTTTCGTTGCTCCCTTGTTCTCTCTGTTCGATCCCCTTCATGGCTCAGGATCACCTCAGATTGGGCCTTGGGTTACCGGTTTTCCCGAATCCGCTCCGTGTAGAGGGGAAATCGCTCGCAGAGGGAGCGGACCTCTTCCCGGACCTCGCCCAGGCGCTTTTCGTTGTGGATATCCCGGAGCACGGCGGAGAAGAGACCGGCGATCCGTTTCATCTCGGGCTCCTTCATCCCCCGCGTGGTCAGGGCGGGCGTGCCGATGCGGATGCCGCTTGTCACCTGGGCTCCCTTCGAGTCGTAGGGAATCCTGTTCTTGTTGATCGTGATGCCCGTCCGGTCGAGGGTCTCCTGCGCCTCCATGCCCGTGATGCCGAGGTCGGTCAGGTCGACGAGCATCAGGTGGTTATCCGTTCCGCCGGAGACGAGGCGGAAGCCGTCCGCGAGGAGATCAACGGCGAGGGTTCTCGCGTTTTTCACGATCTGGGCCTGATATTGCCTGAACTCTTCGGAGAGGGCCTCCTTGAACGCCACCGCCTTGGCGGCGATGATGTGCATCAGGGGGCCGCCCTGCATCCCGGGGAAGATCTTCTCGTCCACGGCCCGGGCATATTCCTTCTTGCAGAGGATGAGTCCGGCGCGGGGGCCCCTCAGGGTCTTGTGGGTGGTCATCGTGACGAACTCGCAGCAGGGCACCGGCGACGGATGGAGACCGGCGGCGACGAGGCCGCCGATGTGGGCGATGTCGGCGAGGATCAGCGCCCCGACCTCATCGGCGATGACCCGGAATTTCTGATAATCGATGATCCGGGGGTAGGAACTGGCGCCGACGACGATGATCTTCGGGCGGTGCTTCTTCGCGAGGGTTTCGACCTCGTTGAAATCGATCGTTTCCGT
>JAHIMW010000122.1 GCA_018896355.1 Pseudomonadota bacterium | reverse complement strand
GATTTCCGCTCTTACGTCTCCCTCGAACCGCGTAAAGCCCTTCGTGCCCGTTATGCTTGAACGGAACATCAGCATGGAAAAACTTGCCGTGGTGGAAACACATGCCCTTGAACTTCCCGGCGTGGTGACCGAGGTGACGCCCGTCAGGCAGTACCTGAACGGGGAGATGACCGCACAGATCATCGGTTTCACCGGAGAAGTCAGCCGGAAAGACCTTGATCGGAACATTCCTTTGCATCTCGCACCGGGCGATATCATCGGTAAATTCGGCATCGAAAAATTCCTCGATGACCACCTCCGGGGAAAAAACGGCGCCGAACAGGTTGAGGTCAATGTGGCCGGTAAGGAGGTCCGTTCCCTCGGAAGGATCCCGGCGGAGTCGGGCGACAACGTCGTCCTGACCATTAATTCGGCGCTCCAGGAGGCGGCATGGACGGCCATCGGAAACCGGGCGGGCGCGGTTGTGGTTCTGGACCCCCGCAGCGGGGCGGTGCTCGCCCTGGTTAGCTCACCCTCCTTCGACCCGAACCTTTTCAACGTAGGGATCTCTTTCGACGACTGGGAGAGCCTTTCCAACGATCCCCGGCATCCCATGGAGAACCGCTCGATATCGGGACAGTACCCGCCTGGATCGACCTACAAGGTCGTCGTCGCCGCCGCTGCCCTCGAAGAAGGGCTGATCACCCCGGAAACGAGTTTCTACTGCAACGGCGCCTTCCAGATGGGAGACCGGACCTTCCGCTGCTGGCAGCAGAAGGGACACGGAAACGTTAACCTCCACCGCGCCATCGTGGAGTCCTGCGACGTCTATTTCTACAACCTGGGGAAGATGCTGGGCGTGGACAGGATCGCCTATTACGCCAGGGCCTTCGGTCTCGGCGCGCCGCTCGGCATCGAACTGTCCAGGGAAAAGGGGGGGCTCATCCCGACCAAACAATGGAAGCTCTCCCGCCTGAAGGAACCGTGGCAGCAGGGGGAAACGATTTCCATCGCCATCGGCCAGGGGTTCAACCTTGTCACGCCGCTCCAGCTCGCCAACATGTATGCGACCCTGGCCAACGGCGGCACCCTTTACCGGCCGCAGCTCGTAAAACAGCTTGAATCTTCGGACGGACATGTCATAAAGAGATACGGACCGGAGAAACAGGGTGTCCTGCCGGTCCGCCCGCAGACCATTGCGCTCATCAACCAGGCCCTGTGGGGGGTGGTGAACGAGAAGGGTGGAACGGGGTATATCCTCAAGAGAAAAGAGGAAGACGTCGCCGGCAAGACGGGAACGTCCCAGGTGATCGGGCTTCCCCAGGATGAAAAGGCCCGGAAGGCAAAACGGGTGTCGGCCAATTTCCGGGACCATGCCCTCTTCGTCTGCTTCGCGCCTTATCGGAATCCGGAAATTGTTGTCGCGGTCATCCTGGAACACGCCGGTCACGGCGGGTCGGCGGCCGCCCCGGTGGCCAGGAAAGTTATCGAAACCTACTTCGCCCTGAAAAAAATGAAGCCGCCCCGGCAGCAGGCGCAAAACGCTGCGGAGATCCGGGATATTGTAAAGCCATGATCAAACTGGACCGCCGTCTCATCCTGAATTTTGACTGGACCCTCTTCATCCTGGTCCTGATCATCAGCGGTATCGGCTTGCTGAATATCTACAGCACCGGCTTCAGCCTTACGGATTTCCGGCAAACACCGCTCTACATCAAGCAGCTCCAGTGGATCCTGATCGGACTGGCGGGCATGGCCGTCGCTTTCTTTATCGATTACCGTTTTCTCTGCCGCCATGCCTACATCATCTACGGTATCTCGATCGTTCTCCTTCTCGTCGTCTTTACTGCCGGTTATGCAACACGGGGTTCTCAGCGCTGGATCGCAATCAACGGATTCACCTTCCAGCCGTCGGAACTGGTCAAACTGACGATCATCCTGGCGCTCGCCAAATACTTTGACCACCACCAGATCGGCCGGGGTTATCACCTGACCGAACTGTTCATCCCTTTTACGATCGTGATCATCCCGTTCTTTTTCATTCTGAAACAGCCCGATCTGGGGACGGCACTGGTCCTCCTGATCCTGTTTCTCGCGATGGTTTTCTTTGTCGGTCTGGACTGGAGATCGCTGCTGATCGCCGGCGCCGGGGGCCTCATCCTGACCCCCATCGGCTGGTATTTTCTCAAGGATTACCAGAAGGAGCGGATTCTCACCTTCTTCGGTCCCGAGCGTGATCCGCTGGGATCGGGATACCACATCATCCAGTCTATGATCGCAGTGGGTTCGGGGGGAGTCTTCGGCAAGGGATTTTTGAAAGGCTCACAAACCCAGCTCAAGTTCCTGCCGGAACAGCAGACCGACTTCGTCTTTTCGGTCTTTGCGGAGGAGTGGGGTTTCCTGGGGGGGATGATCCTGATCGCCATGTTCTTTTCGCTGATTCTTTGGGGGCTGAAGATCATGATCCACTCCAGGGATTATCCGGGGGCGCTGATCGCGTTCGGGATCACAATGCTGATCTTCGGGGAGGTATTCATCAACATCGGCATGGTCCTGGGAATCCTGCCGGTGGTCGGGATTCCGCTGCCTTTTCTGAGTTACGGCGGTTCGTCGATGGTGGTTCTGATGACGGCCGTCGGCGTGCTGCTGAATATCAGCGTACGGAGGTTCATTCTCCAATCATGACGGCTTCGTAAATCGAAATCCACAGACATTCGGGAGGGATAAAAAAGATGTTTGCTAAAAAGATAAAAGAAGAGGAAGAGATCCGGGCCTTTCTTGGGAAAGGGGCTGAATTCACCGGCAAATTGATGTTCAACGGTTCGGTCCGGATCGATGGTGATTTCAAGGGCAGCATCTTCGGCAACGGCACGCTGGTCATCGGCGAAGGCGCCGAGATCGAGGCCGATATCCACGTGGACAGCGTCATGGTGAGCGGCGAGATGCGCGGGCAGATCGATGTCAAAAAGAAAATCTGCATCTACTCGACCGGCAAGGTGACGGGCGACCTGAACACACCCGTCATCTCCTTGGAAGAAGGGGCCTTTTTCGAAGGAACCTGCCACATGATCCGCGGTGATGCCGAGGTCCATACCCTTCCCCTCGAAAATAGAGCGGCCGGTGAAAAATGTTGACAGTGGTCTAAGAATAAGATAGAGGCACTCCGGCGTATTTGTAGCCGGCCAGTGGCCATTGTGCGTCATCATCCGAAAACGTTACTCATGTCAGTCGTGTTATCCAATTAAGAGGTGACAGACCGTGGTCAGTCTCGATTATTCCCTGGGGATTCAGATCGTCAATTTCCTTCTGCTGATCTTCATTTTGAATGTCCTGCTCTACAAGCCGATCCTCGGCATGATCGACAGGCGGAAGAAACAGTTGGAGGAGTCCGAAAGCGAGATCAAACGTCTCCAGGAGAGCGTGGAACAGAAGATGGTCGCCTACGAAGAGAAGCTCCGTCAGGCAAAGGCGGCAGCCGTCGAACAGAAGAACGAAATTATCGGGCAGGGCGCCGAGGAGGCCAAAACCGTCATCGACGCGGTCCGGGCCGAACTTCCGGGGATCATGGAACATTTCCGTGTCCAAATGGATGGAGAAATCGCTGCCGCCAGGAAGATTCTGATCGATCAGTCTCAGAATCTGTCCGTCGAGATTGCGGAAAAGGTCCTTGGAAGGAGTCTCCGATGAGAGGGAGATTAAATAGGGACAGAGCCCCTATTAATTCCGGATTAATAGGGGCTCTGTCCCTATTTAATCTCCTATTTAATCTGACCGTGGCGTATGCCTCCGGAGGCGGCGCAGAAGGAGGACATGAAGGACCGGGCTGGGTCGGTTTCGCCTGGAAGCTGTTGAACTTCCTCGTCATGGCCGGCGTCATCTACTGGTTGGCGGCTAAGAAGGTGAAGGAATTTTTCGCCGGACGGCAGGAAGGGATCAAGACCTCCCTCGCCGAGGCTGTAACCGCCCGCGAGGATGCGGAGAAGAAGTTCCGGGAATATGCCGCGAAACTCGACCAGGCGACGGGCGAGATCGATGAGATCACCCGGATGATCCAGGCCCAGGGGCTGACCGAAAAGGAGCGGATCATCGGGGAGGCCCGGAAGGCAGCGGAAAAGATGAAGGAAGAGACCCAGGCGCGCATGGAACAGGAGTTCAACAAGTCGAGCCATCAGCTCCGGATCGAGGCGGTCCGTCTCTCCGCGCAGATGGCCGAGGGGCTCCTCCGGCAGAACATCCGCGTGGAAGATCACGAGGCTATGGTCCAGGATTATATCGAAAAGGTTGTCCGTAAAAATTGATCGGCGGCTTTGCCAACTTTATTACGAGGGTAAACAATTGATCAGCAGCAATATCGCCAAGCGTTATGCCCGGGCCTTTTTCAAAATCGCCGGTGAGGAAAAGCGGTATGAATACTATTACCACGAGCTCGGACGTTTTTCCGCTATCCTCAAGGGAAACAAAAACCTGAGCGAATTTCTTGCCAACCCGATCTTCGCTTTGTCTGACAAGAAGGCGGTCGTGGAGTCGCTCCTGGAAAAGATCCAAATCTCCCCGCTGACCTCCAATTTCCTGAAACTGCTGGTCGACAAGCGACGCATCGATATCCTGTCCGACATCCAGGGCTGCTACCGGGAATTGATGGATATCGCCCTGAAGAAGGTCCGGGTCACGGTGAAGACGGCTTTCCCGCTTACCGATGAGACCTCCGCACTTCTTCAGAACGGGCTGGAGAGACTGACCGACAGGGAGGTCGAGATGACCGTGCTGGAGGACCGCTCCCTCTTAGGGGGCGTTGTCGTCCGGGTCGGGGATACGCTTTATGACGGCAGCGTCCGTACGCAACTGAACAACATCCGGAATCTCTTGGGGGAGGAAATATAGCGCATGGAAACCATCAGGGCAGAGGAAATCAGCGAGATCATATCCAGGCAGATCAAGGAGTACGAAAAAAAACTGGATATCAGTGAAACGGGAACGGTCCTCTCCGTCGGCGACGGCATCGCCCGGGTCTACGGCGTGGAAAACGCGATGGCCATGGAGCTGCTCGAGTTCCCCGGAGGAATCCTCGGCATGGTGCTCAATCTCGAGACGGACAACGTCGGCGTCGCCATTCTCGGTGAAGTGACCCACATCAAGGAAGGGGACATCGTGAAGCGGACGGGCAAGATCGCCCAGATCCCCGTCGGCGAGGCGCTCCTCGGCCGCGTGATCGACGCCACGGGCGCCCCGCTGGACGGCAAGGGTCCCATCGAGACGACGGAATTCCGCCGGATTGAGATGATCGCCCCCGGCGTGGTATTCCGCCAGCCGGTTAACGAGCCGATGTACACCGGCTTGAAGGCGATCGACGCGATGACTCCGATCGGCCGCGGCCAGCGCGAGCTGATCATCGGAGACCGCCAGATCGGCAAGACCGCGATCGGCATCGATGCGATCATCCGTCAGAAGGAGACCGGCGTGAAGTGCATCTACGTCGCGATCGGCCAGAAGAAATCCACCGTCGCCCACGTGGTCGAGAATCTGAAGAAGCACGACGCCATGTCCTACACCTGCGTCGTCGCCGCCTGCGCGAGCGACCCCGCCACGCTGCAATACATCGCCGCCTACGCGGGCTGCAGCATCGGCGAATACTTCCGGGACCGCGCCCAGGATGCCCTGATAATCTACGACGACCTCTCCAAACAGGCCGTCGCCTACCGCCAGATTTCGCTGCTGTTGCGCCGCCCGCCGGGACGGGAGGCCTTCCCCGGCGACATCTTCTACAACCACTCCCGGCTGCTGGAGCGGGCATGCAGGGTCAGCCAGGAACTCGGCGGTGGATCTCTGACTGCGCTCCCGATCATCGAAACGCAGGCCGGCGACGTCTCCGCCTACATCCCGACGAACGTGATCTCGATTACCGACGGCCAGGTTTACCTTGAACCCTCCCTCTTCTTCTCCGGGATCCGCCCGGCGATCAATGTCGGTCTTTCCGTCTCCCGCGTCGGCGGCGCAGCCCAGGTGAAGGCGATGAAACAGGTCGCCGGCACCCTGAAGCTCGACCTTGCCCAGTACCGGGAACTGGCCGCCTTCGCCCAGTTCGGCTCCGACCTCGACAAGGCCACCCAGGCCCAGCTCGAACGCGGCGTCCGACTCGTGGAGATCCTGAATCAGCCGCAGTTTTCACCCATGTCACTCGCTAAACAGGTCTCGATCCTCTATGCGGGCACCCGGGGATTCCTCGACAAGTACCCCGTGGAAAAGCTGAAAAGCTATGAACCACAGCTCCTCTCTTTCCTCGAAGGCAAGTATCCGGAGATTCTGAAGGAGATCGATGAAAAGCAGATTCTGAGCCCGGAACTCGACAAAAAGATGCGAGAGGTTCTAACAGAGTTCGATTCGGTCTACGTCGCCGAATAGGCGATATTAGGGACAGATACCTATTTTCTACGAGGAAAATAGGTATCTGTCCCTAATTATAAAGGGAGCAGGTTTGAATGGCCGCACTCAAGGACATTAAACGGAAGATCACCGCTGTTCAGAAAACCAGACAGATTACCCGGGCGATGAACATGGTGGCCGCCTCGAAGTTCAAGGCCGCCCAGACGCGGATGGAGAACTTCCGGCCCTACGCAACCAAGTTCATGGAAGTTCTGAACCATCTCGCGCTCCAGGTGGACGCTGAATCCAACCCGCTCCTGGCGGTGCGGGAGCCGAAACGGATTCGGGTGATCTGCATGACCTCCGACCGCGGACTCTGTGGAGGCTTCAACAACAACCTGATCAAGGCGACCGAGCGATTTATCCGGGAGAAAACGCACGAAGGCCGCGAGGTTGAGATCATCCCGATCGGCCGGAAAGGGCGGGACTTCTTCCGGAAGAAGGCAAAAATCATCAACGCCCGGCCCGATGTTTTCGGAAAATTCGACATGAGCCTTGCCGTCCGGATCTCCGAAGATGTTATTCCCCCCTTCGTCGGCGAAGAGTACGACGAGCTCTACCTTCTCTACAACGAGTTCATCAATGTCGCCATCCAGCGACCCACCGTAGCCCGGCTTTTCCCCCTCCCCGCAATCGGAAACAAGGAGAAGGGCGAACCGGACCATCTGCTCGATGCCATCTACGAGCCCTCGGCGCAGGCCCTGCTGGGAAAACTGCTCCCGATGTACGTTCATATCCTGATCTACCGCGCGCTGGTCGATACATCCGCCGGGGAAAACGGCGCCCGGATGGCGGCGATGGACAACGCGACCCGGAACTGTGAGGATCTGATTCAGAACCTGACGCTCAAATACAACAAGGCAAGACAATCGGCGATCACCGCCGAACTGATGGACATCGTGGGCGGCACCGAGGCGCTGGCGAAAGGATAACAAGACGGACAATTGGCGGGCTTAAAGCCGGCGCCACATCGATCATGTTAAGGAGAAGGGTATGAACACAGGAAGACTTGTACAGGTCATCGGGCCGGTCGTGGACGTGGCATTCGACGAGGGACAGCTCCCGAACATCATGAACGCCATCGCCATCTCCAACCCCACGATCAGCGACGTTGAAGATAACCTGATCGTCGAGGTCGCGCAGCATCTGGGCGACAACGTCGTCCGCTGCATCGCCATGGACATCACCGACGGCCTGGTCCGCGGGATGAAGGCGAAGGACCAGGGCGGACCGATCAGCGTGCCTGTGGGACCCGAATGCCTTGGGCGAATCCTCAACGTCGTCGGCCGTCCGGTCGACGGCCTGGGTCCCATCGAGGCGAAGCATACCATGCCGATCCACCGCGAGGCGCCCACCTTCCTCGAACAGGATACCTCGGTCCATGTGCTTGAAACGGGCGTCAAGGTGATCGACCTTCTCGTGCCCTTTCCGCGGGGCGGCAAGATGGGGATGTTCGGCGGCGCCGGCGTCGGCAAGACCGTCGTCATGATGGAGATGATCCACAACATCGCAATGCACCACGGCGGCATCTCGGTCTTTGCCGGTGTGGGCGAGCGGACCCGCGAAGGGAACGACCTCTATCTCGAGATGAAGGCCTCGGGGGTCCTCAAACAGGCGGCCCTGATCTACGGCCAGATGACCGAGCCGCCGGGCGCCCGGGCCCGCGTGGCCCTGACGGCCCTGGCGGCCGCGGAATATTTCCGGGATGTGGAAGGACAGGACGTCCTTCTGT
>JAHIMW010000121.1 GCA_018896355.1 Pseudomonadota bacterium | reverse complement strand
TCACGACGGAGACCGCCGCCTGGGCCGCCATGAATTTGATCTTCTCCAGATCGGACAGGAAGAGTTCCGGCATATACTTCCGGACCCGCTTTTCCATCTCCCCGTTCGAAATGCTCGTCATCCGGCCCGCGTCGTACAGTTCGGCGATCCACTTGTGAATGCGGGTAACGCCGGGGTGTCGCTTGTCCACCGCATTGTCTCCCTTCAGACCGAGATGGGCGTTGATCCAGAAGGCGATGCCGGATTTGCCCGACTTGTCGGTGATCATCGGGACGATCGGGCGCTTGAGGATTTTGGTCGTGTCGAATATATTGTAGATCTCCTCGCATTTGATCAGACCGTCCACATGGACGCCGGCCCGCGTCACATTGAAATCGGCGCCGACGAAGGGGAAACTGGCCGGGATCCGGACGCCGATCTCCTTTTCGAAATAGTTCGCGATATCGGTGATGACGGTCGTATCGATTCCGTTTTGATCCCCCCGGAGGCTGATGTACTCGATGATCAACCCCTCCAGCGGCGGGTTGCCCGTCCTCTCGCCCAGACCGAGCAGCGTCGAGTTGGCCGCGCTGCAACCGTAGAGCCAGGCGGTGGTCGCGTTGATCATCGCTTTGTGAAAATCGTTATGACCATGCCATTCAAGGAGATGACCGGGCACCCCGGCATCCTCGATGAAGGCGCGGACCAATTTGTCCACGCTTCGGGGCAGGGCGGCGCCGGGATAGGTGACGCCGTATCCCATCGTGTCACAGAGGCGGATCTTGATGTCGATCCCGGTTTCCTCCCGGAGCTTCATCAGCTCGATCGCGAAAGGGATGCAGAATCCGTAAATGTCTCCCCGTGTGAGGTCTTCGAAATGGCAGCGGGGCCGGATTCCGGCATCCAGGATGGATTTGACGATGCCGAGATAATCGTCCAGCGCCTGTTTCCGGTTCTTGTTCAGCTTCAGAAAAATGTGGTAATCGGAGACGGAGGTGAGGATCCCGGTCTCCTTCAGCCCTGCCTGCTTGACCAGCGGAACGTCCTCCGCACTGGCCCGGATCCAGCCGGTAATCTCCGGAAAGCGGAATCCGAGATCTTGGCATCGCTCCACCGCCTCGCGATCCTTGGGGCTGTAGAGAAAGAACTCCGACTGGCGGATAACCCCGTTCGGCCCGCCCAGCCGGCTCATCAGCGTGTAGAGATCGACGATCTGCTGGACGGTGTAGGGGGGCCTTGCCTGCTGGCCGTCCCGGAAGGTGGTGTCGGTGATGAACATCTCCTCCGCTGGATTGATCGACATGATCTTGTGGTCGAAATCGATCCGGCACACCTCGTCGTACGGAAAGACATCTTTCTGGAGATTCGGCTCCGCGACATCCTTGAGATCGAACTTCCAGAACTGTGTGTGCTCGTGATCCAGCACCTTTTTGTCTTTGTTCCATCTTGCCATGACTTTCGTTCCTCTCTTGATTCGATTACTTCCGATCCATCATTACGTCACGATCTTCAGCGAGAGCTCCATGAGTTGCTCTACACTGATCCGCGAGGGCGCGTCCGTCAGCATGCAGGTGGCCTTCTGGGTCTTGGGGAAGGCGATCACGTCCCGGATCGACTCTGACCCCGTCATCAGCATGACAAGCCGGTCGAGGCCGAAGGCGATCCCGCCGTGCGGCGGCGTCCCGTATTCCAGCGCGTCAAGCAGGAAGCCGAATTTACTCCGGGCCTCCTCTTCACCGAGGCCAAGGGCCTTGAAGATCAGCGACTGAACCTCTCTCCTGTGGATCCGGATGCTTCCCCCGCCGATCTCGGAGCCGTTCAGGACCAGGTCATAGGCCCGTGCATGGACCTTGCCCGGATCCGTCTCGATCAGTGGAACTTCATCGAGGACCGGCGAAGTGAAGGGATGGTGCGTCGAGACGAACCGCTTCTCCGTTTCGCTGTACTCAAACAGCGGGAATTCGGTCACCCAGGTGAAGGCGAGGGCCTTGGGGTCGATCAAGCCCAGTTTTTTTGCCAGGTAGGTCCGGAGGTTTCCCAGCGCGTCGCGGACGATATTGGGTGAATCGGCGACAAAAAGGATCACGGCCCCTTCACGAGCATCCATTCTCTCATTGATTGCAGATATTTCCGTCGGTGTAAGAAATTTGAAAATAGGCGATGTCCAGCCGTCCGGATTGACCCTGGCCCAGGCAAGACCCTTCGCCCCGTATTGGGCGACGAAATCCTTAAGCTCGTCAAGATCCTTCCGGGAGAGGCCTTTGCCGTCCTCGACCTTGATCGCGCGGATCACGCCGCCGGCGGCTGCGATCTCGGAAAAGAGTTTGAATCCCGATCCCTTCAGAATGTCCGTCAGCTCCCGGAGTTCGAGGCCAAAACGGATGTCGGGGTTGTCCTTCCCGAAGCGACCGATCGCGTCACGGTAAGAAATCTTCGGGAAGGGGAGGGTGAGCTCCCGGCCGAGACAGCTCCGGAAGAGGTGGGCAATCATCCCCTCCATGATCCGGATCACATCCTCTTCAGTTATAAAGGACATCTCCACGTCGATCTGCGTGAATTCCGGCTGGCGGTCCGCCCGGAGGTCCTCGTCGCGGAAGCACTTCACGATCTGAAAATAGCGGTCAAAACCGGCAACCATCAACAACTGCTTGAAGATCTGCGGCGATTGCGGAAGGGCGTAAAACATCCCCTGATTGATGCGGCTGGGGACCAGGTAATCCCGGGCGCCCTCCGGCGTGCTCTTCGTCAGGAAAGGGGTTTCGATCTCAATAAAGCCTTCGCGGTGAAGGTAATCCCGTGTCGCTGCGGCCACACGGCTCCGCAGGATCAGATTCTGCTGGATCTCGGTACGCCGGAGGTCGAGATAGCGGTATTTGAGTCGAACGTTCTCGGAGATCTCCGCCGTGCCGTCCAGCACGAAAGGAGGGGTCTTCGACTCGTTCATGATTTCGAGGTCATCGGCCAGCACTTCGATCTCGCCGGTTCTGAGCTCGGGATTCTCCATCCCTTCCGGCCGGCGGCGGACCCGCCCATGGATCGCAAGGACAAACTCGCTCCGGATCCGCCCGGCCTCGCCGTGACAGGCCGCGTTGACATCCGGGTTGAAGACGACCTGAACGATCCCCTCCCGGTCCCGGAGATCGATGAAAACAACACCGCCGTGATCACGCCACCGATGGGCCCATCCCATCAGGATCACTTCCTTTCCGTCATCCGAGGCATTCAGATCCCCGCAGTAATGGGTCCTTTTTCGGATCGTCAAAAAATCGGACAAAATGGTTACCTCGCTAATTCTGTAATGGTTTCTTCCATGCTGTCCAGGCCGACCTCCGTCTGGGTGCTCGAAAGCATGTTTCGGAGAAGGGCCTTGTTTTCGGCGATCTCCCGTTCGCCGAGAATCAGCGCATAGGCGCTCTTCAGCTTGTCAGCCCGTTTCATTTGGCTCTTGAGACTCCGGCCGGCGTGGTCCATCTCCACACGGATTCCCTTCATCCGAAGATTGTTGCATAGGAAAAAGGCCTTTTCCAGGGCCGCATCGCCGAGGGTTGCGATGAAAAGGAGGGGGCCTTGGAGAAGAACGCCCGCATCGGCTTCCGGGATCATGGCGGCTATCCTCTCAAAACCGATAGCAAAGCCGATGCCGGAAATATCGGGGCCGCCGAGATCCCGGATCAGATGGTCGTAACGTCCGCCGCCGACGACGGCATTCTGGGCGCCTAGAAATTCGGTAGTTACTTCGAAGGTAGTTCGGGTGTAATAGTCAAGCCCCCGGACCATTTTGGGATTCAGATGAAAGGGGAGATCGAAGAGGCGCAGCAATGCCTGAACCTTCTCGAAGTGGTCCCGGCATCCGGCACAGAGAAAATCGGGCAGAAGCGGGGCCTGCGCGATGATCGCGGCGCAGGTTTCCACCTTGCAGTCGAAAACGCGGAGCGGATTGGTTCCGATCCTTCGGAGGCAGTCTCCGCAGAGCTCCTCTTCCCGACCGCGTAGAAACGAGAGGATTGCCTCGCGGAAGTCGGGCCGGCACGCGGCGCAGCCGAGGGAATTGATCTCCAGACTCAGCTTCCGAAGCCCGAGTTTATCCAGAAAGTGGAGCAGCATCAGGATCAGCTCCGCATCGGTGCGCGGGTCATCCGGGCCGAGGATCTCGGCGTCGATCTGATGGAACTGCCGGTAACGCCCCTTCTGAGGCCTTTCGCGCCGGAACATGGGGCCGATGGTGTAGAGCTTCGTGACCGTTTCGGCGGCATGGAGGCTGTGTTCCAGGTAGGCGCGGATAACGGACGCCGTTGCCTCCGGCCGGAGCGTCAGGGATTCATCGCCGCGGTCGAGGAATGTGTACATCTCTTTTTCAACGATATCGGTGGATTCCCCGATTCCACGACAGAAGAGTTCCGTCTTTTCGAGCAGCGGAATGCGGATTTCCCGGAACCCGAAGGCGCAAAAGACTTTATGGGCTGTCTCTTCGATATGTCGCCACTTGTCCGTCTCCGGAGGAAGGATATCCTTGAAACCCCTGACGGCGGTGATGATCTCCATCGTTTAAAACCTCTCCCGATTTTCTGAATTTAAGGGCGATTCTGATAGCATAACGATGCGATAAACGCAACAGAAATGACAAGGAATGACGAGAATAGGTTGAAAAGACCGAGGCCCATATGGTCAATATTTCCATGTCTCATGTCCCAGGGGGCCTTTATTCAGTGTTTCACGCAAAAATCTCCACTGAGGCATGAACTTCTCCATATACGCGGCAAAACGATCATTGTGGTGGCGTTCCAGCAAGTGGACCAACTCATGTACCAATATGTATTCAAGGCATTGGACGGGCTTCTTCGCCAGTTCCAGATTGAGCCAGATCCGTCGCGCTTCGACGTTGCAGCCTCCCCACTTGGTTTTCATCTTCTTGATACCCCAGTCAGCAACCTGAACACCCAGGGCCTGCCGCCATTTGTCCAGTAGTGGCGGGACCAGGGTTTTCAGTTGCTCACGGTACCATCGCTGCAAGACCTTCTCGCGCATCTCGGCATCGGATCCCGGCCACACGTAGATATCCATTGCTGCTTTGTTCCGCAACTCAACTTTCCCGGCGCCATTGTGTTCGACCACATTCAGCCGGTAACGCTGGCCCAAAAAATAATGGCTCTCTCCGTTGACCATCTCTCGCCGGGACTGACGCGGCTGGGCGTCAAACTTCGCCTGCTGTCGTTTGATCCAGCCCAGCCTTGAGATCACCGCCAACTTTACCGCGTCATCGCTCACCGCCAATGGCGCCGCCACCCGCACACGGCCATGGGGAGGGTATACCCCCAGGTGCAGGTTCTTGATGGCCTTGCGCACTACTTCGACGGCGATGCCGCTGACTATGATTCGATGTGTTTCAATATTCATGCTGATTTTTCGCCAATTCCAGAATTCGCTCGGTACGCTCATCATCGTCCTGAAGCAAAGGCTTGATGGCCAGCTTCACCTTCTTTACCTTGAAGGAATTGCCGCGCCAGTCATCCTGCCGGTTCTCATGAATCGCATGATCCACAGCAAGAGCCAGTGATTCGTTCTTGTCGAGATTGTCGAACAGAGCCCGCCT
>JAHIMW010000120.1 GCA_018896355.1 Pseudomonadota bacterium | reverse complement strand
GTGTTCGATGAGGAACCGCAAAGCGGGACAGATCCAGGACCGGCTCTGGTATCTGGGACGGGAGGAGTCGGGAATTTATCTGCTGGAGGGCGGGAACTGTTCGTTAATACTCAGCGGCGGGATGAGCTATCTGGCGCCGGTTGTCCTCAAACAGATCCGCGACTTCGGCATCGATGAAGAGAAGATCCGGAAACTTCTGATCCTCCATGCACATTTTGATCACGTCGGGCTGGTGCCTTTTTTCCGGCGCCGCTATCCCACCCTCGATATTTTCGCGCTGGCCCGGGCATGGGATATCCTGAAGATGCCGAAGGGGATCGAGACGATCAACGACTTCAGCCGCCTGGTTGCGGAGAGGATGGGCGTAACCGCGTGGCTGGAGGGACACGATCTGGATTGGCGGGACGACGTTGCGGGCGCGGTGGTCTCCGAAGGGAGTGAGATCGATCTGGGCGGCCTGACGATCAAAATTCTGGAGACCCCCGGCCACTCCTCCTGTTCGCTCTCCGCATATTGTCCCGAGATCCGCGCTCTTTTCCCCTCGGATGGGGGCGGTATCCCCTATGAAGATATGATCCTCCCCGCGGGAAATTCCAACTATACCCGGTATCAGAAGAGCCTTGAAAAACTGAAGCCGCTCGCGGTCGATATCCTCGGCGCCGACCATTACGGGTATGTGACGGGGCCGGAGGCGGAGACCTATCTGATGCACAGCATCGATGCCGCCAGAGAAAATCGGGCCCTGATCGAGGCGGTCTACCGCCGTACGGGTTCCATCGAAAAGACGGTGAAGCAACTGGTGGAGGATATTTATACCAGGCGACCCGGCTATTTCCTTTCGCCGGAGATCTATGCCGGCGTATACCGCCAGACGGTCCGTCACATCGCGGGCGCCCTGAAACAGCCTGGGTCCAGCGGCTGAGTCCGTCTGAACCGTTTCAGAGTCTTGTTCACGAGGTGACACCTCTGTCGAAAAGGAGATGACCGCAGAAGTCATTGCTTTGTTGAGGCCATTTTTCGGACATGTTGAATCAAGTCAGGAAAACGATCGAAAACCATTCCATGCTGGTTCAGGGCGATCATCTGCTGGTAGCGGTTTCCGGGGGAGCCGACTCCGTCTCCCTCCTTCAGGTCCTCGCGCGGCTTGCGGATGAATATCGGCTGCGGTTGACGGCGGCGCATCTGAATCACGGCCTGAGGGGGGCCGAATCGCAGCGTGAAGAGGCGTTTGTCCGCCGTCTCAGCACCGAAATGGGAATCGCCTGTATCTGTAAAACGGTCGATATCGGTTCGCTGCGAAGAGGGAAGGGGCGTTCACTGGAGGAGAGCGGCCGGGAAGAGCGCTATCGTTTTCTGGACGAGGCGGCCGAACGATGCGGGGCCGGCAAGATCGCTACCGGACATCACCGGGACGACCAGGCGGAAACCGTCCTGATGCATCTGCTCCGGGGAAGCGGTCTGGAAGGTCTCAAAGGGATCCTTCCGATCCGGGCCGGCCGCCTCATCCGTCCGCTGCTGGATGTCGGGCGGGCCGAGATCCTTGAATTTCTCCGGGGGGAAGGGGTCCCGTACATGACGGACAGCTCCAATGTGAGCCCCGTTTTCCTCCGCAACCGGATCCGGGCCGGGCTCATTCCGGAACTGACGGCGAACTACAATCCGCGGCTGGTCGCGGGTCTTTGCCATACCGCCGGAATCATCCGCGTGGAGGACGATTACCTGCAGGGCGTCGTCCGGCGGATCATCGATGGGTGGGAGATTGCTCCAAACGCGGCAGAGGCGATTGTTCCGGTCGCAGCCCTTCGCGGGCTGCATGAGGCCCTCCAGGGACGCATCATCAAATTGCTGCTGGAGGCCTCGGTCCCTTCAAAAAACGGCATCGGTTATCGCCATATCGAGGCGATCCTGGCGCTCTCCCGTAAGTTGGACGGCCGATGCCGTTCACTCGATCTCCCTTTCGGGATCCGTGCCGAACAGGAGGGGGGACTCCTGCGAATCAGAAAAGAGGGTGGGAGGAGAGCAAGAGGTCGGGCGAGAAAAACGTCGCAGCTTCTGTTTGAATATGGGGTGGAGGTTCCCGCGACGATCCATCTGAAGGAAATCGACAAGACGATCCATTTCGAACTGATCGGGAAGCCAACCCTTCGGGAAATGAAAGCAGAGCCGCGGAAGGCTTTCATGGATTATGAGCGCATGAACCCTCCGCTGATCCTGAGGAGTGCGGCGCCCGGGGAGCGAGTCGACCTTTTCGGGAGCGGCGGAAATAAGAAGTTGAAGGAGTACTTCATCGACCGCAAGATCCCCAGGCCGCTGCGGAAGCAAATCCCATTGCTTGTCGATTCCCAATCCGTGGTCTGGATAGCCGGGGAAAGGATCTGCGAGCGGGTCCGGGTGACCAGGCAGACGAAAAGGGTATTAAAAGCAGAAATGGTTTGAAATAAATGACCTGATATTATAAGGAACAGCTATTCATGAGATCGGATGTCGGTTGACTTTGAAGGACGCCCCATCTCGACCTCTTTAATTAAAGGAGAAAACGGATTGAATCCCTTGCAGAAGAATATTGCGCTGTGGCTCGTGATCAGCCTTGTCTTTGTGATGGTCTACCATCTTTTCAATCAGCCGAAGACCGCCCAGACGGAGATCATCTACAGCGATTTTTTGAGTTATGTCGACAAGACCCAGGTTACCGAGGTGACCATCCAGGGAGACAACATCTCCGGCAAACTGGCCAACGGGACAGCTTTCAAGACCTACGCCCCCAGGGATGCGGGCGCGATCACGTTGCTGAAGGAGAGGGGGGTCCGGATCTCAGCGAAGCCGGCGGATGATTCTCCCTGGTATATGACCCTGCTGGTCTCCTGGCTTCCGATGCTGCTTTTGGTCGGGGTCTGGATCTTTTTTATGCGGCAGATGCAGGGCGGCGGAGGAAAAGCGATGGCTTTTGGAAAGAGCCGCGCCCGCCTGGTTACGGACAAATCGAAAAAGGTCACCTTTTCCGATGTAGCCGGGATTGAAGAGGCCAAGGCCGAACTCCAGGAGGTAATCGATTTTCTGCGGGATCCGAAGAAATATACGAAGCTGGGGGGGAGAATTCCGAAGGGTTTGCTGCTCGTCGGGCAACCGGGCACCGGAAAAACCCTGCTGGCCCGGGCGATCGCCGGTGAGGCGGATGTCCCCTTTCTGAGCATCAGCGGATCCGATTTCGTCGAGATGTTCGTCGGTGTCGGGGCGTCGCGCGTGCGGGATCTCTTCACACAGGCCAAGAAGAACGCCCCCTGCATCATCTTCATTGATGAAATCGACGCCGTCGGACGCCACCGCGGCGCCGGCCTGGGAGGCGGACACGACGAGAGAGAGCAGACCCTGAATCAGCTCCTCGTAGAGATGGATGGTTTTGAATCGAACGAAGGGGTTATCCTGGTATCGGCCACGAACCGGCCCGACGTCCTCGATCCGGCACTGCTGCGGCCCGGCCGTTTCGACCGTCAGGTCGTCGTGCCGCTGCCCGATGTGAGGGGTCGTGAGAAGATCTTCGAAGTCCACGCCCGGAAGGTCCCCCTTGCGGAGGACGTTGATTTCGCCGTGATCGCGCGAGGAACGCCCGGTTTTTCGGGCGCCGACATCGAAAACCTTGTCAATGAAGCGGTTCTCTTTGCCGCGCGGTTCGACAAGGAGAATGTGAACATGAGCGATTTCGAGTATGCCAAGGACAAGGTCATGATGGGCGCCGAACGGAAAAGCATGATCATCAGCGATGCGGAAAAGAGAAACACCGCTTACCATGAAACGGGTCACGCGCTCGTCGCCCGAATGCTGCCCGGGACCGATCCGATTCACAAGGTGACCATCATCCCAAGGGGACGCGCCCTTGGGCTTACGCAACAGTTGCCGGTCGATGAAAAACACACCTATCCGCGCGAATATCTCATGAACAGTATCGTGATCCTGCTGGGCGGGCGCGCAGCAGAGGAACTGATTCTGAAGGATTTCACCACGGGCGCCGGAAACGATATCGAACGGGCGACGAACCTTGCCCGCAAAATGGTTTGCGAATGGGGCATGAGCGATGAAATGGGGCCGCTAAGCTATGGGAAGAAGGAGGAACAGATCTTCCTGGGGCGGGAGTTTGCCACGCATAAGGATTACAGCGAGGAGACAGCCCGGAAGATCGACAAGGAGGTCTCCAGGATTGTGATCAAGAGCTACGAGAGCGCCAAGCAGATCCTGTCGGATCACCTCGATCTGCTGAACCGGATCGCCGAGGAGCTCCTGGAAAAGGAGGTTCTGAACGGACCTGAACTGGATGCATTGATCGGGTACGGGGACACCTTGCGGCAAGATGTCCCCTCTGCGCAGGACGAAGCGAATCCGCTGCCGGATGCATTGGCCTGAGAAGACCCGCCCTGCGTAAGGTCTGTCCTGCTCGGTGTATCGGCGAATCATCGTCATGTTCCAATAAATCATCGGTAAAAAACCGGCCTGACCATGGATGAATTTGAAATACGATCCCTGCATGGAACCTCGGAGAAAGAGGTTCCGGACGCCATTGCAGATTCTTTCCCGCTCCGGACCTCCCGTAGGAAGATGGTACTTGGGGAAAGGACACTAATCATGGGGATCATCAATGTCACGCCGGATTCATTTTCAGACGGCGGCCGGCTCGATTCGCCGGAGAGGGCCGTCGAGGAGGGGATCCGGATGGCGGCGGAAGGGGCGGACATCCTCGACATCGGGGGCGAGTCCACACGCCCCGGATCCGATCCGGTCCCTGCTGAAGAGGAGCGGCGTCGGGTGATCCCGGTGATCCGGGCGCTTGCAAAAAGGATTGATATCCCGCTTTCGGTCGATACGATGAAGGCGGCCATAGCCCGGGAGGCGCTGGCGGAAGGGGCGGAGATCGTCAATGACGTCAGCGCGATGAAATATGACGAGGAAATGGCGAAAGTTGTAGCCGATACCGGTGCGGCCGTCGTTCTGATGCACATGCGGGGAACGCCGAAGGCGATGCAGCAGGGGGATCTGACCTACCTTTCCTTGCGGGGTGAAATTATCGATTTTTTGAGAAACAGAATTGCGCGGGCCGCAGACGAAGGGATCGATCCGGCGCAGATCATGGTCGATCCGGGTATCGGTTTCGGAAAGACGGCGACGGACAACATGCGTTTGATCCGGTATCTTTTCGAGTTCAAGGTATTGGGGAGACCGATCGTCGTCGGACCCTCCCGGAAGGCCTTTATCGGCCAAGTGACGGGAGGGCTACCCGGAGAGCGGGTTGAAGGTACGGCGGCGGTGGTCACGGCGGCGATCCTGAACGGCGGAAATGTCATCCGGGTCCATGACGTTCCGTTTATGAAGAAGGTTGCAGCCATGGCAGATGCCGTGAGCAGGGCATAAGATGATCTTTGGCGTGGGGATCGATCTCGTGGAGATCGGCAGGATCGAAACCATCCTGAACAAATGGGAGGAGAAGTTCCTCCGCCGGATCTATTCCGCGGAGGAGATCCGGTACTGTAACGAACGGGCGCGCCCGGCGGTCCACTTTGCCGCCAGATTTGCCGTGAAGGAGGCCTTTCTGAAGGCCATCGGTGTGGGAATGGGCGGCTCGGTTCGTTTCCGCGATATTGAAACGACCCATGATCAGAGGGGAAAGCCGATCCTCAAGCTTGCCGGTGGAGCAAGATATTTTCTGGAGGTTGGCGGGATCCGGTCGGTTCATCTGACCATTTCCCATACGAACGCCCATGCGACGGCGATCGTCATTCTTGAACGGTGAAAGGGCGCGGAATCGTTGTGACTGGGGAGCGATCTTCGGTGGAGTTGATTTCAAAAAGTCCCGCCGAGACCTTCCGGATCGGACGGATTCTGGGTGAAGGTCTGAAAGCGGGCGATGTTGTTGCGCTGACGGGGGAGTTGGGAGCCGGCAAGACCTGCCTTACCCAGGGCATTGCCTGCGGGCTCGGTGTTCCGGAGAATTATGCGGTCACCTCGCCGACATTTACGCTGATCAACGAGTATCCGGGACGGGAGGCGGCCCTGTTTCATGTCGATCTCTACCGTCTGCAAGGCGCTGCCGATCTCGCCGATATGGGATATGAAGAGTACCTTTCAGGCGGAGGCGTCATGGTCATCGAATGGGCGGATAAGATCCGGGAGGCCGTTCCGGATGGGGCCGTTTGCGTCGCGTTGACCTATCTGGAAGAGAATGTCAGAAAAATGGAGCTTTCCGGTTGCCGGGAGCGCATCGGCCGCTGGGAACGGATACTCAAAGAAGGAGGATGTTAGCAGATGGCTCTTGTAGTTCAGAAGTACGGCGGTACTTCGGTCGAAAATCTCGACAAGATTGCGCGTGTGGCGAAGAAGGTGATCCGGACGAAGGAAGAAGGGAATGACGTGGTTGTTGTCCTGTCGGCGATGTCGGGGGAGACGGATCGTCTGATCCAGCTTGCGCTGAAGGCGGCGGACGAGCCCGATCCGAGGGAGTACGATTCCCTGGTCTCTACAGGCGAGCAGGTTACGGTCACGTTGCTGGCGATCATGCTGAACGGCATGGGATACCCGGCGAAATCCTTCCTCGGGTTTCAGGTCCGGGTCCGTACCGATCAGGCCTTCAAAAAGGCGCGCATCCTGGATGTGGATACGGAAGCGATCCGCGCTGAACTGAAAAAGGGAACCATTGTTGTTGTTGCCGGGTTCCAGGGCATCGATTCGGAAAACAACATCACCACGCTGGGACGGGGAGGATCGGATACCAGCGCCGTGGCCCTGGCTGCCGCACTCAAGGCCGATGTTTGCGACATCTATACCGATGTGGACGGCGTCTACACGACCGATCCCAACATCTGCAGCAATGCCCGGAGGCTGGACCGGATCACCTACGACGAGATGCTGGAGATGGCCAGGGCCGGCGCCAAGGTGCTCCAGCCGCGCTCCGTCGAACTGGCCAAAAAATTCAATGTGCCGATCTATGTAAAGTCCTCGTTCACGGATGAGGGGGGAACTTTGGTGACCAGGGAGGAAAAGGATATGGAGAAGGAAGTGGTGTCCGGCGTAACCTATGACCGGGATCAGGCGAAAATCACGGTGATTCATGTTCCGGACCGGCCCGGCGTGGCGGCCCGGCTTTTCACGCCCCTTTCGGAAAGGAATATCGTCGTCGATATGATCATTCAGAATGCGAGCATCCTGGGCCATACGGATCTCACCTTCACGGTTTCCAGGAAGGATGTTCGCGAGGCGACGCGGATCATATCGGACGTCGTTCGGGATGTGGGCGCGGAAAAACTGGAGGTCGACGACAATGTGGCGAAGGTTTCCATCATCGGCGTCGGCATGATCAGCCACTCCGGTGTTGCGGCCCGGATGTTCGAAACGCTCGCCCGCGAGGGGATCAACATCATGATGATCAGCACATCCGAGATCAAGGTCTCCTGCGTCGTGGAGGCGAAGTATACGGAACTGGCCGTCACGGTTCTGCACAACGCCTTCGATCTGGGGAAGGAAGCCTGAATGGTTGTTTCCGAGGGACAGAAACTGGGCGCCCTGGCGGTTCTGATCCTCTGCCTGTTCTATTACGGGTTCTCCCTTCTCCATGCCCGGCAGCCGGGCACGG
The DNA here is from genome assembly GCA_018896355.1 of Pseudomonadota bacterium. GTDB lineage: Bacteria > Desulfobacterota > Syntrophia > Syntrophales > UBA5619 > UBA5619. The sequence goes on along the minus strand of JAHIMW010000120.1, from coordinate 21,315 downwards.
GGACATCTTGCGGCAAGGTGTCCCCTTCACCCATCCCCTGGGGACGCCAGGGGCCGGAGAGCGTGGCGGTCCAGGTCCGGGGCAGTCGCGCGGACGGAATCTATTTTATGCCGCAGGGAACGGGGCTCGCACAGATATTCAAAGCCGCCGGCATCCCGGAAGACCATTTGGTTACGGGCAGCCCGGGTCGCGAGATTTCAGACGGCGCCTTGTTGGCGATATCCCCCTCGGGAGAGGTGGCGATCGCTGAAATGGATGCCGCCGCGAGGCTTGCGTTGGGCCTCCGGATCGATCTCAACCGCGCATCGGAAGGGGATCTTACGCTGGTGCCCGGGATCGGCCAAAGAATGGCGTCGCAGATCATGCAGTTGCGCCTGGAAAAGGGCGCGTTCCGCGATCTCTCGGATCTCACGGCAGTGCCCGGGATTAAAGAAAAGAAATTGAACAGCCTCAAGGATTATCTGATGGTAAAGCAGGCGCCCTGAAAAAAGTGCTGAGTCGTAGGGTGCGTTAGCGAAGCGTAACGCACCGAAACAATGGTGCGTCATGACGCACCCTACATGTCTGTAAAACGGGGACAGCTTTTAAAATCTGTCCCCGTTTTAAGGTGTCCCGTTTCTGCTGTACTTGTCGAACAGATTCAGAACCCGCTTCACATACGTCTGTGTCTCCCGATAGGGGGGGATGCGGTTGTTATGGCGCAGGACGGCGTTTTCGCCCGCATTGTAGGCCGCGAGGACGAGGGGGAGATTGCCGTTAAAGAGATTCATGAGGTAGCGGAGATAGCGTACACCGCCGTCGATATTGGTTTCAGGATGGAAGGCATCCCGGACCTGCAACGAAGCCGCCGTAGCCGGCATCAGCTGCATCAATCCTTGGGCTCCGACCGGTGAGACTGCCCTGTGGTTGAAGTTCGATTCCGCCTTGATGACGGCTTTGACCAGCGAGGAGTCGACGCGGTATTTTGACGAAGCCTTCGCGATCAGATCATCGTAGCCGGCGACATCCCTTTTCAACTGGAAGATGACCCTTTTTTCCCTTATCACGAGAACATAGGGAACACCGTGCTCCGTGGGAATGTTGGTCAGATGGATGACCCCTTCGGAATCCGTATACTTGTATATATCACCATGACATGCGGGGGCGGTGAAAAACAGAAGATTCATCACAAGCAAAAGCAGAATATTTTTCGGACAAATTATTTTTCTTGAATGAACTGTTGACAGCATATCCCCTCCGCTGGTCGTCAATATACTTGAACCGTTTCAGGAATTCAAGGTTTTTATCCCGATTTTTATCCCGCTGGTGAAGACCGCGATCTTCCGCTATTGATTTTGCGGATATATTCCTTTATAATTAAGTTGGAGAAGGATCCGATCAATCGCTGAGGTGTGAACATGCCGCTCGTCACGTTTTACTTTCAGCTCCATCAGCCGTTTCGGCTACATCCGGACCCGGACAAGTTTCTCTGGGAGGAGAAAAACAGGGAGGTCTTCCTCAAGGTCGCGGAGAAGTGCTATCTGCCGGCTGCGCAGATGTTTACGGAGCTGATCGCGGCAAACCCCAACTTCAAGATCACCTTGGGGATGTCCGGCACTTTTCTTGAACAGGCCGAACTCTACCAGCCCGAACTCATCGGCGCCCTTCAGAGCCTCATGGCGGGCGGCGAAAAGAGACACCAGGTCGAGATCCTCGATGAGACCTACTACCATTCCCTGACCAGCCTTTTTGAGGATCCGAAGAAGAAGGAATTCCGGACGCAGGTCGCCCTCCATCGGGAGATGATTAAAAGACTATTCGGCATCTTCCCGGCCTCATTCCGCAATACCGAACTCATGTACAACAGCGACATCGCGAAAGTTGTGGCGGATATGGGTTACAAGTCGATCCTCTGTGAAAAACGGGATGACATGTACTCCCACGATGGGGAAAACATCTCGCCGAATGCCGTCTTTCGGGCGAAGAATACGAACCTCATCGTGATTCCCAGAAACCGCGAATTGAGCGACGACATCGCCTTCAGGTTTCCTCACAACCCGATCACTCCTGCACAATATGCTCAGTACCTCGCCTTGATCGACGGCGAGGCGGTCATGTTGGGCTATGACTTCGAGCACATCGGGGAGCACATCTGGAGCGAACGGGGGATCTTCGAATTCTGGCGGGGGCTTCCGGAAGAGCTGGACAGACACCCGAATGTAGTCGTTTCGACGCCGACCGAGATAGCCGATCATTTCCATGGAGCCGATTGTCCCATTATCGATATCCATGGTCTCTCCACCTCATCCTGGGCGGACGCCGGCCGGAACACCTTCGGCTGGCTGGGAAACCCCACGCAGTATGAACTTTTCCGCGATATCGAACACCTGGAAAAAGAGGCAAGGCGCGCCGAGGGTGAACTCCTCACCCGCTGGCGGCACCTGACCACCTCCGACCATGTCTATTTTCTCCACGAAAATATCGGGGAGGATCACGCGGTCCACGCCTACTTCAATCCCTACGGCGGTTCGATCGCCCAACCGGCGCATATCCTGACGCGGAAGATCGACAAGCTGGAAGTGGCCGTCAAGCGCTTCGAGGTTGTGAAAAAGAGAGCGAAAACGGCCATTCTGATCATCTCGCCGGAGACGGGACGTCTTCCGGAAGACATGGGCGGACTCGCCCGGTTCATCTCCGGCAAGAGCGGCGGCCAGGGGGAGGTCGTTTCGGCCCTCTGTGAAGGGCTTACCGAACGGGGGTTCGATGTCCATCTGGCGACGCTGAACCTCAAGAAACGGTTTCAGCGGGAATTGCAGATGAGCGAACACCAATGGCGTGAGGTGCGCTACAAGATCGATTCCGAAAATATCCACCTGATCAGTTCTGCAATTTTTGCCGACAACCTGAGCGCCTACGCGGGCGACCCGATTCTGACGGCCGTGGAATTCCAGCGGGAGATCGTCAACAACGTCATCAAAAGGGTGAGAGCGCGCAGCGAAGGGAGGCTGATCATCCACAGCCACGACTGGATGGCCGGAGGGGCGATCACCGCTTATGCGCGCGCCACCGGCCTGCCCATTCTGCACACGGTCCACAACGTCTTTACGGCCTGTCTGCCCCTCGACGGCCTGGGCGGGATCGGCCTCGACCGCATCCACGATCATATCTACCTCTGCGAGAGTAAGGGAAAGACATGCATCGATTCCCAGGCCACGGCAATCAAGAATGCGACGATGATCAATTTCGTCGGAGAGAGGTTTCTCCGGGAGGTCGTGGAGGATTATTTCCTGGACCGGGAACTGGTGCCGCCGAGCGTCCGCAAAGAGGTCAAGGAGAAGTACCGGCACGGTTCCGCCCGGGCGATCATCAACGCCCCCTCGTCGCTGATGTACCCGGAGAGTTGCGCGGCCCTCGTCAAAAAATACGGACCGGACGACCCGGTTCTGGAAGCGAAGCGCGAGAATCTTGTGGAGTTCCAGAAGAGGATGGGGCTCAGCGTCAATCCGGACGCCCTGCTCTATTTCTGGCCCTCGCGGCTCGATTCCTTCCAGAAGGGGATCGAACTCATCGAACAGATCGCACGGGTATTTGTGGACAGACACCCGGAAGTACAGATTGCCTTCGTTGCGGACGGCATCGGCAACGATCGGAGCCATGCGCAGATCCTGGGGGGGATCGCCTGGTCCTCCGGAGGGCGGATTGCCTACCAGCCTTTCCAGGAGGATCTCTCGCTTTTGGGTTATGCCGCAGCCTGCGACGTTTTCGGGGCGTCGCTCTATGAACCTTGCGGCCAGATCGATCAGGTGGGGAATATCTTCGGGGCGACCGCCACCAACCGCGATACGGGGGGATACCATGACAAGATCCGTGAATTGAGACTGATGGCGGACGGCTCCCTTCAGGATGTCGGCAATGGATTCCTGTTCAGTAACTACGATACCGGAGGCCTTTGGTACGGTCTGGAAAAGAGCATCGCCTTCCACAGGAAACCGGCCGAAATCAGGGATAAACAGATCCGGCGCATTATGCGCGAGGCCCGCGAACGGTACAGCCTGGGCCACATGATCGCCGAATACATCTGGATCTATGAAAAGCTCAACGACGGGCGACCGCTCCAGTAGGCTCTTGTCGGGGGCCGTTCGATCGGGACGGGATCGACGGTTCCAGACCATTCTCCAAACCTCATCCTTGCAGGAGGGATAGCCGTGTTCATGTCGAAAGGCTCCGCCGGACGCGATCCGCGATCTCTCGAACACGCCGCATCGCCTCGCCCTCGTCGATCGTCAGAAGCTTCCGGTTCTGCATGACGACCCTGCCGTTGATCAGGACCGTATCCACGTCCGCGCCGTTCACCGCATAGACCAGGTGGGAGTATTCATCATACATGGGCGTCAGGTGCGGTTTGTTCATATCCACAATGCACAAATCCGCCTTTTTCCCCACCTCCAGGGTGCCGATCAGAGAATCGAGACCCAAAGTTCCGGCGCCGTCACAGGTCGCCATCCGGATGACGGTGCGGGCGGGCATGACGGTGGGATCAAGACGGGCCGATTTCTCCAATTTGGCTGCCGTGTCCATCTCCTGGAACATGTCAAGATTGTTGTTGCTGGCGCAGCCGTCCGTACCCAAACCGACGACAACCCCCCGTTTCAGCATGGCGGAGATGGAGGCCACGCCGGATGCCAGCTTCATATTGCTCTCGGGATTGTGGACGACCTTGCAGCCGCGATCGGCAAAGAGACCAATATCCTCCTCGTCCATCGCGACGCAGTGAAATGCTATGAACCGCTCATCCAGCAGGCCGATCTCCTGGAGGAACGCGGTCGCCCGTTTGCCGAATTTTTCGCTCAACTGCTTCGCCTCCGCCTTGTTTTCCAGAAAGTGCGTCGCCAGCGGAATGTGATAACGGTCGGCCAAAGCCTTGGAGGCGATCAGAAGTTCCGGTGAACAGGTGTAGAGTGAGTGGGGTTCCACCATGATGTTGATGAGGGGATCGCCGGCCCATTTCCGGATCAGCTTTTCGGTGCAGGCCAACCCCTCCGCGGGCGTTTTGAAACTGGGGGAGGGGAAATCGAAAAGAACCTCCCCCAGGAGACAGCGCATTCCGGCCTGCTTGGCCGCCTGGGCTGCCTCCTCCTCGAAAATATACATGTCGGAGAAAGTTGTCGTCCCCGATTTGATCATCTCCGCACAGGCCAGCATACTTCCCCAGTAAGCCAATTCGGGATCCGCATTTCTGGCCTCGGCGGGGAAGATGTAGTCGTTTAGCCACTCCATCAGTTCCATGTCGTCGGCGATTCCGCGAAAGCAGGTCATCGCCGCGTGGGTGTGGGCGTTTACGAGGCCGGGCATGATGATGGAGCCCGGAACATCGATCGTGACCCGACCCTGGTATGCGGGCAAGATATCCTGCTTCCTGCCCAGCGCGACAATCGTATCTTTATCGACGGCGATTGCACCGCCTTCAAGTTTCGAGTCCTTGTCATTCACCGTCAGAACCGTTCCGCCGGTAATCAGGATGTCCACCGTTTCAGCCATTGGCGCTCCTTGATCAGCAGTAGTGAGACGCTCATATCATAAGAAGTCCGAATTCACAAACAACCCGCCTTATGGTGGAAACCCGCTTCCATGATCCGGTCTGCAATCATGCGGACCTCTTCCATGACCGCCGCAAGTTCGATCTGAAGAAGGCGGCGTTCCTTCATGACGATTCTCCCGCCGATGATGCTTGTAACCACGTCGGCCCCGCGGGCCGCATAGACGAGGTGCGAAAAGGGGTTGTAAAGGGGCGTCAGATGCGGTTTTCTGATGTCCACCAGGATGATGTCCGCCTCTTTGCCCGGGGTTATGGAACCGATCCGGTCCGCCATACCGAGGACGCACGCCCCGCCGATGGTCGCCATCTCGACAACCTTCTCCGCCGGCAGTACAGTCGGATCTCCGGTGAATACTTTGTGAAGCTTTGCGGCCATACCCATCTCGCCAAAGAGATCGAGATCGTTGTTGCTCGCACAGCCGTCCGTCCACAGCCCCACGTCGATCCCGAGGTGCAGCATCTCCGGCACCGGTGCTACGCCCGCGCCAAGCTTCATGTTGCTCTCCGGGGCATGCGCTACCTTGACCTTGCCTGCCGCAAGAAGATCAAGTTCTTCCCCGTCCAGCCAGATGCAGTGAGCGGCGATGGTATCTTCATCGAGCAGATCGAGATCGCGAAGAAGTTGAACAGGCTTCCTGCCATAACGCTCCCGGATCAGACGGACCTCCTCACGGGTCTCCGCCAGGTGGATCTGAAAAGAGACCCCGGTGCGGCGCGCCACCGTCTTTTGGTCGATAAACCTCGCCTCGGCGGGAAAGATGTGATCGTTGAGCCAGGTCATCAGCGGAAGGTCGTCGGCCAAGCCCCTGAAGCAGGTCATCGCAAGGTGGCTGTGGACGTTCACAAGTCCCGGCATCACGATGCATCCCGAGGCGTCGACGACCTCGCGGGCGGTCATGGAAACGGAGAGGGGAGGGGGCCCCTGTTGAACAAAGAGGATCTTCCCGCAGCGGATCCCGATGACCTGGTTATCCAGGATCAGACCGGGCGGCGCCATCGTCAGAAGCGTACCGCCGGTGATCAGGATGTCGGTTTCTAAACGATCGTTGTTCATCGAAAATCACCTTTGAAAATTTGCCGCAGATTCGCACAATACAAGGTGAAATTCCATTAAAAGATCACGAATGAATTCCTTGACACCTTTTTTCGGAAAGCATATAGATTTCCCGCACAATGATGCCGGCCTGGGTGGCGGAACTGGTAGACGCAAGGGACTTAAAATCCCTCGGTCCTTGAGGCTGTGCGGGTTCGATTCCCGCCCCGGGCACCAAACAAAACAATATGTTAAGCGAATCTGATTGACTCTCAAAAATACTGAAATAAAAGTCGCTGTAAGCACAACGTAAGCAGGGGGAACATAAAAAAAGGCGGATGCTTTCACGCTTGGTAATAAAAAACTAACGAAGCGGGGAGGGGGCGTTCTATGGCGGGACTATTTTATTGATTAATCCGAGCGTTTCTTTCTTTTCTTCTCTGATAGCTGCCCCATCCGAACACGCCGATGAGGCCCACGAGTGCAGTAATAATAGCCGAAATTCCCTCTGTTGGATGTCCGGTATAAGCCAAGAATGTACCAGCCCCTATGGCGGACATTGCTATGATAAAGCCAAGAATTGACCCAAAATAACTTTGTCTTATATCAGATCCGATAGCTTTCTTTTCCAATTCCTGACGATGCCGCACCTGAGATTCCCATAGGGAAATAATTCTCTCGGCTGATCCGGGAACTGTTAACTCGTATTGGCTTAGGATTTGGGGAGGCGGGAGGGGGCCTTGAAAAGAGGATGCTTCTACTTTTGAAACGGCGATACTCTGTGTATTTCTGGCCGTTACCGAGCGTTGATTACCTCTTTTTCCGCCCCTAGACATTTACTCTGCATTCTTGTTCTTTTTTGTAGGCCGCAAGAACGGCTCTCATATCGTCACCGATGGCTTTCCAGTCTTCCTGGAAGGCGCGGGTATCGGCCAAATCCCCGGTTGCGGATATATTATAGGCGTTCAAGGTACCGGCAAAATCAAAGAGACGCGCAGCGCCACCGATAAAACTCGGACGTGCAAATAAAAAGAATGATTTGTTCATTTCGTCACCATTAGAAGTCGTTTGATGATATGTAAAACATTAACGACCACCTTGTCAAGATATATCGGCATGCCCGGCCTTCGTCTTTAATTCTACCAGGTGGCTCAGGAATTCTCCTCCTTCGTCTGAATCATACCACGCATGTCAAGTAGTAAAATCTAACCGGGCAGCCTGAAAGCTACCCGGTCGTTTCATATGATGGCGCCGGCCCCTCGTTGTCGATTATGAGCCCCCTGTTTCCCCAAAGCCTCCCGCGGAAGGGGCGAGGATTCCCTTTTCATCCGTCGCCCTTCCCCGCGGGAGTTCTTCTTTGTCACGCCTGGGAGCGCGCCCGGTAGTCTTCCATGATCTTTTTATCCATCTGCGCCTATAACATGAAGGCGGACCTTTGTATTTTCCGCCCCGGGCACCAGAAATAAAGACGGAAAGCAACAGGTTTGGCATTGACAGCCTGGCCTCTTTTCTTTTCGATATTTTTGACTGTGCCCGAAACTGTGCCTTTTTGTGCCCGTAAATACGTTTCTGTCTTCTGAGATGCAAGTCTCAAATCGGTATCGCTGACGATGTTGTAACGGTCAAAAACCGACCTCGTTTTATGACAGCTGACCATCATAGCAACCCGCTTCGGTATCCCGGCCCATGATTCTAGCCGCCGTCCGCCGGAAAGTGGAATAATTCATGGATATTGGTATTTGGTTGTGTGCAGCAATACACGCTCGCCCTTCTGAACCTCAAAAATCCGCCTATCTCCGGATGTTCGCGGAAAGGACCGCAGAAAGCATCGTTATTCTTTGACAATTCAGACAGACAGTCGCAACGACCATCTGAAATCAGTTTGATTGAAACGTGAAGATATGACGGATGAAAGGATGATGATTGTCGCAACGACCATCTGAAATCAGTTTGATTGAAACTATAATTGGAGGGCAGGGAAATGACTAAAGAAGGTCGCAATGACAATCTGAAATCAGTTTGATTGAAACTTCGTTAAGATTTAGAAACCCTGTTGCCTATCATCGTCGCAATGACAATCTGAAATCAGTTTGATTGAAACACGAGCGAGAGATAACATGGAGGCGTTATGAGAGTCGCAACGACCATCTGAAATCAGTTTGATTGAAACCATCACAGAGCAGTCAAACATCAAAAATAGGAGGGGTCGCAATGACTATTTGAAATCAGTTTGGTGAATCAAACAAACCGTAACAATATTTAAATTGGGCTCACATCCTGTCTTTCGACGTGCCGAAGGGCTTTTTTCCGAAGCGTAAGCCGGGGAAAACGCAAGTGCCGGGACTGCCCTATCCCGGAGTGCACCTTTCGGACGGATGCTCTTTTCAACCGGAACTGATTATTTCTTCTGAATTGTCAAAGAACGTTTGATGCTTTACCTTCAATCCCTATTGGGACAGGATTTTCAACGGCGTCAGACTGTCAACGAACGGTGTCCGCCTTGTGCTGATTATTCCTTTTAGTCTGCCCTTCTTGAAACCCTCGCTGGAGTCAAAATTCCTTACAAACCACTCATTGCCATCCTTGTAACGGATGGTGCACCCTGGTGTCAAGCATATGTAACTGTGAAAACCACAGTCTGAGAGATATTTTTCAAGCGCCCTGCGCCTGTCTTCTTTATCATCTGGCTTTCCCCCAAGTATCACCCCATCGGACAGCATCGGCGGCGGCGGTCTGAAGATGCTCATTTTTTCAGGTGCAATAGATAAATCCTGCTTATGGTAGATACAGCAAGGTCTGTTCAGATCCGGTTTCCCGTCTCCCCGTTTGGGATAGGCCACAATGACCCCCTTGTTCGAAGGATAGGTCATATAGCGATGCCCTATGCCGCCCGTCTGTCTGTCCAGTCTTTTCAGGTCAATCGTGCCGCGGACACCTATGTTGAACATCTTGATCCCGATGACCGTCGGGATCGGACAATCCTCCTGTACAGCAAATCTCTCCAGTTCGGACTTTCTGGCCTGATCACCGGAATGGTTGGAAAAGGGGGAATAGGCCAAGCTGTTTCTTACCGAGATGCGAAGCCATGCCTTCAGCGCTTCCGCCGCTGATGGTCCCGGCGTATCGGATTGCAGGCTCTCCGACAAGATTTTCCTCAATGCCGGGTGATGGATCAGTGCGATCCTGCTTTTCACCTTCGATGAGTTCTTTTCCTTCTTCAATTCCGTGTAAAGATCGAATGCGGAACCCCTCTTGGTGGGCAACTCTGTTTTTTCAGAAAACCCATAGGGGTCCTGTTTGTGGGTCATGCTGTCCTTCTGGTTCCAACGCATGGACCGCAATTCCACTTCCACATACCCACCAGGATGAAGCGTCTCAAAGCCATCGACATATTGCAGCCCACCCGGACATACTGGGATGCCCGTATCCCCTGATTTTGGGGCTCTTGACCTCACCTTCGTGACCCAATTCTTTAACTGCCACAGAGGAAGATTTAGGGACTCTACAGGGTATAAATCCGGGAGTTCCGAAGCCAGCAGGATGGCATCGAGGGCGTGATTGAGGACGTTCCCCTCTTTCTTCTCTGCCTGCTTTTGAAAATCCGGATAGGCAACACGGCGGTAAAGGGCTGTGTGACGACCATTGCGGAACCTGATTTCCGGAACCTCACCCTGCTTGACTGCCAGCTTTGTGGAGAGATAACGCGCGAAGGGTCGGGGGCCTCGCTGGGATTGAACGATCTGGGCAAACTGTCTGGCAATCAGGGAGAGGTATTTTTCCGCCTCCCACAGGCGGTTTACGTCCTGCATCAGGTTCAGGACACCCTTCTTGATGGAATGGAAGTAGTGCATGGGGCGTTTGCTGAACTTCTTTTTCAGATAATCGCTATAAGCCTTGTAAGCATCGGGATGGATGACCAACGAGGCATCCGAAATAGACCGATCTCCTTTGAGATCGGAATTGCATTTCGGGCAGGCCGGGAGGATGTTCAGGTAACTGTCAAAAAGGAAATCCGCGTGCGGCAGGATATGGTCCACATCGATGAGGGTGTTGGAGGATTGACCGCAGTATGCGCAAAGCCCCCCAAATTCCTCTTTCAGCATGTCTGGTATGCTCTCAAAGCCGTACATGGGGCCATGCTGATACATCTCTTCCTTGAACTGATCGGTGGTGCCCTGAATGGTCTTCCAGCTTCCCGCCAGGAGGTCGAAAGCGGTTCTCTCAACAACGATCCGGTCAATCCCCTCTGCTGGGGCAAGCGGCAGGATGCGGGCCTCGATGTAGCGCCACAACTTTGCGTAGGCGATCTGTTCGCGTCTGGAAATGATGTCCGAGTCGGATATGGTCTGCTTGAAGGGGATCGGTTTCCCCGAGCAAATCGTCTGAATATATTCTCTGCTGTGTTCACGGCAGTAGCGGTTTCTGCCGAGTCGGCTCTCCATGATATTCATGATGCCCGTTTCGATGTATTTCCAAGCCTTATCAGCGTCTCCGACACCGTCCGCAGGTGTGTAGAGCAATTCTTTCAAAGCCCGGAGAATGGTCCTCGCCTTCTTCCGGAGGATCTTCTTTTCGCTGGACGCAGCCTCACCCGAGGCATTGCGGAGCCTTTTGGCAAGTTCATGCAACTCATGGGTGGCCGTTTCGACCTTCTGGCATAAGACAGGATTACCCTTCAGCGCGGACTGAAAGACGGTGTAGAGCTGCTGAGAGAGCACTTCCCTCAAGGCATTATCGGACCGGGGTGTCACCCGGCTGCACCCCTCCCATGCACAGCGGCTTGCCCCACGGTTGTCGATCTTGATCTGCCGGATCTCGCGGGAAGGGAGTCCTTGCCTGTTCAGGATCATTTCACAGGCGGACAAAGCCTTTTGCCGCTGAACAAGGTCGGGAATAAGTGATTGGAGTTCGATGCTGAGAGCCTTGAAGAATTCTTCCCTGGTGAACCTGTAGGTCAGCTCAGCCTCATCATGGTCATCATCGGTGATGCCATCATCAAAGAGGGATTTATAGCCTCTGCGGTTGCTGAAACGGACAATGGATTGGATTTGTTCTGCGCCGAGACCTATTTGGGCGAGGGATTGCTCAAGCTGGCGCAGCCGGTGTCTCTTGGTCTTCTTGGTTCTTCTCAATCGCCGGATACCGGCGCGTGTTTCAACCTTCTCTTTCAGCCAGCGGGCGTCCAATCGGATCGTCCCGGCAAAAAGAGGGATGTTGAGGCCCTTCTCGTCGGTGCGGACCAAGGCAAGCCCTACGCTTGAAGCACCGTAATCAACACCAAGGGTAAACATAGTGGATCTGCTCCATCAGGACCTGGCGGAATAAAATGAGCTTTATGAAGGAGTAGGGAAATATGATGGTCGTATATAACAACATCTGATGCCGATGGCAAGATTATTCCAATATTTTCAGATAACCGTATTGACATCATGAGGGAATAAGGGCATATATCTACAAGTTCTTGATAGCCCATGTCCTTCAAAGCACCATTTAACCCAGCGAGGTGACGTATGGTGGGATTGATCACAGACCCCGTTTCTCGAAAAGAGTGCGGGGTTTTGTGTTTATGGCGATTCATTAAGAAGGGGATGGTTAGAGTCTTCTTGTAAAGAGGATCTGGGGGCAATATGTGGCGAAGCGGCGACGGGGACACCACACAGAATGACTACTTGAACCCAAACGGGCAGCGTTGCTGCGGAACCCTTGGCGTTCTTGGCACCGACCATCTTCAGTATGCATACAAGATCGAGTGCGCACTATGCGGATATGTGTATGGGGCAAATGGTAGTGACATAGCGGGCAGAAAGTGTCCTGAATGCCAAGGCGGAGCTGCGGGTATTCGATATTGGAAGTGACTTACAAGCCCTTCGCTACACCAGGACAAGAATATCTTACTAACTGGAGGAGGCTGAAGAAGGAACTGATATCGATACTGATTTTTCTTTTTGTGATGCTATAAGCGGCAATAGCATACGCCGGAAACCAGATCCCCGTTAATGATATGTACGGAGTGGACCGGCAATTTACCGCTTTAAGCGGGGACATTCACTTAAAGGTTGGAGTTGCTATATGAATGAAGAAGATTTCTTTGGTCTTGAACGTGAACAAAAGATTCGAAAGTCTGGGGTCCGCAGTATCTACACACCACACCAACCCATCCACTCGATTAAACTTTTCTTCGGAAGAGAAGCCTTGGTGAAGAGGCTAATAGAGCAGATCAACACCCCCGGTCAGCATGCCTTGCTCTATGGCGATAGGGGTGTAGGAAAAAGCTCTTTGGCAAACGTAACAGCTCATCTTCTTCTGAAGAACTTGATTAAAGGCAAACTATATACAAAGCGATGCGACTCTCAAGACTCGTTCGAAACGATACTTGCTGAACCCTTAAAGGAAGTTGGAATCGATCTCCGGGTAGCGAGTGAGACTAAGTCCCACAAAGAAGGAGGAAGTGCTGGTGTGCAGATCCCAGTAATAGCCACAGGCAGTATCACCTCTTATAACGAGAATACTTTTAGATTACGTAGTCCGGGACATAGGCTTTCTCCCTCGTATGCTGCCGAGGCCCTGAAGGACCTGGAGGGCCTTATTGTCATTGATGAGTCAGACGCAATCCGCACGGCAGGGGATAAAAGAAGATTATCTGAGTTTATTAAACTGCTTAGCGATGGAGACTGTAAACTTAAAGTGCTAATGGTTGGCATTGCCCAAACAGCAGAAGATTTGATGGAAGCTCACCAATCTGTCCAGCGGTGCTTGAAGGAGACAAAACTGGAGAGGATGTCCGATAATGAACTTCGTCTAATCATCGAGGGCGGTGCGAACAAGCTGAAGCTGCTTTTCCAGCCTGATGTTGTCGATGCCATTATCAGAATGAGTTGGGGTTATCCACATTTTACTCACTTGCTGGCTCTTAAGTGTGCGGAAGACGCTATCGCGGAAGGTCGCCAGGAGATTACCCATGCAAACTTACAGGTTGCTGTTCGGCGCGCAGTAGAAGATGCTGAGGAAACGCTTCGGAGGACATATGCGGACGCCACACGGTCGTCTGGCACAGATATGTACCGACAGATTCTTTGTGGAGCAGCGTCCATTGAGAAGGAGGAGTTTACGGCAAAAGAACTCCGTAATGCGGTGTCTAAGATTACCCAAAGAAAAGTTCAGCAGACGGAATTAAACAACTACTTTCAACGTCTTGTTTCGGAGAAAGGTGCAACGATCCTTAAACGCATCACAAAGGGTGTATATAGGTTTAATGATCCAAGAATTCCAAGCTTTATCAGAATCGCCAACCATCAGGTATGGGCATCTGCTTCAAAACCAACCGAACAATGAATTGTTGATCGATTATTTCATGGCGGAATGTCGAATCTCTTTTCAAGGCGATAGGGTCAGATATTTTTGAAGGTGAGGGGTCGCGTGTTTCGGTAGTTTTCAATAAACGGGTTCTGAATATCCACAAACCGCACCCGAGCGGCGACATGAAAAAATATGCTGTCGAAAAAGTAAGGGATTTCTTGAATATCATAGGGGTAAAACCATGAGCAAAAACTATTTGAAATACAAGAAGTACGTCGGGACCGTTCAGTTTGACGCCGAAGATTGTATCCTTCACGGGCATGTCCTGGGCATCAATGATGTCATAAGTTTTGAAGGCTCGTCGGTGGCGGAGCTTGAGCAAGATTTCAAGGCGGCCATTGATGACTATTTCGAGACATGCCGAAAAATCGGCAAAGAACCGGAAAAACCTTTCAAAGGGGGCCTTCAATCTTCGGCTCGATCCGTCTCTCCATGAGATACTTGTGACCGGCGCTTTGCGTGAGGGGAAAACCTTGAATGCTTTCGTCAAGGATGTTCTGGAAAGGGCCGTTTCCGAGATGCACGCCTGAAGTATCATGTGGTTGTTTTGGGGGTATATTGGGGGGTATCCCGGAAAGATCAGTGTTTGAAAGCGTAAATAACCCGTGATGATAGAATGAGAATGTGATAGATGCCGCATTTATTTTTCGGACATCATATCCGATCATCCTGCATCGGCCACACCCCGCGCCGACATTGAAGCGATACCAGATTGAACAGGTAGAAGAAATTTTGAAGAGGGGGGATCTCCTATGAAACTCTCATGACGGTGTCCCGTCACAAAGGAGGATGAAAATAGGCAAGGTATTTTGCTCTTTGAGATGAGGATGATTATCATATTTCCGAGTGGTCCTCATGCCCAGTGATGGGCACAACTAAAGCGACGAAGGAGGGAGGAGATATGGACGTCATTATCGAGAAGGGATGCGGACTGGATGTACACAAGGAGACGGTGGTGGCCTGCGTGATGGGGGAAGGGATCAAGAAAGAGATCCGGACCTTCAGTACGATGACAGAGGATTTATTTCGGTTGAAGTCATGGTTATCGGAGAAGGGTATTACACACGCTGCGATGGAGAGTACGGGGCCATATTGGAAGCCGGTGTTCAATGTTCTGGAGGATTCTTTTGAAGTGAGATTAGCGAATGCCAGGCATATCAAGAACGTTCCGGGTCGCAAGACGGATGTGAAGGACAGTGAGTGGATTTGCAAGCTATTGAGGAGCGGGTTATTAGCCGCGAGTTTTGTTCCTCCCCAGGCCATTCGGGAGTTGCGGGACCTAACGCGATACCGGAGGAAGCTGACACAGTCGATATCGGCAGAGAAGAATCGTGTCCAGAAGGTATTGGAGGATGCGAATGTGAAGATATCGTCGGTGGTATCGGATACGTTTGGGGTGAGTGCCAGCCGGATGATAGAAGCGATCATGGCGGGGAAACTTGATACGGAGGCGATATCGGATTTAGCCGTTGGAAAGCTCAAGGGCAAGAAAGAGGAGCTTAAAAAGGCGTTGGTGGGGAACTTTCAGGAGCATCATCGGTTTATGATCCAGGCTTCTTTGGATCATATTGAATCTTTGGAGAAGATCATCGCGGGTTTGGATCAGGAGATTGACCGTAAGCTGAAGGATTATCACAAGGAATATGAGTTATTGCAGACCATTCCGGGTGTGAAGGAACAGGGTGCTGCCTCGATCCTTGCCGAGATTGGCGCGGATATGGATATCTTCCCATCCGAGGGGCATCTGTCCAGTTGGGCGGGTATGAGTCCCGGCAATAACGAGAGTGCCGGCAAAAAAAAAGCGGAAAGACGACCCACGGCAATAAGAATTTGAGGGCGATATTGACCCAGTGTGCCTGGGCGGCGTCAAAGACGAAGAACACATATCTCAGTGCGAAGTATTACAGTCTTGTAGGAAGGCGCGGGAAGAAACGGGCGTTGATCGCCGTCGGTCACAAGATTCTGATCATGGTTTATTACATTCTGAAAACCAGGATGCCGTACAAAGAGCTTGGCAAGGACTATTTGAGCCGGAGACGAGAAGACAAGATTGTTAAGGGTCACATCAAGCGTTTAAAGGATCTTGGTTACGAAGTTGCGATAAAGAAGGCTGCCTGATCATCGAGGAGAGGGCCAGCAAATGGTTTTACAGGATAGAGGTCGATTCTTACTGGTGGTTGCGACCCCGACTATGAAACTGACCCGGCCGGGTTTAAGAACAAAGGAATGTTGCCACGAGCACGCAGATGAAATTTTTACGATCTACCCGGCCCCCTGTTGATCATTAACATGCCCTTTAACGATACATAATGTAATCATAACCTTAGAGGTACATTTTCAGATGAAAGACACGATGGAATACAATGGCTATTTCGGGTCCGTCCATTACAACGATGACGATAAGGTTTTCTACGGAAAATTGGAGTTCATTCGAGCCCTTGTAAGCTACGAGGGGACGGACGTTGTTTCACTGCGAACGGCTTTCGAGGAAGCCATTGACGATTATCTTGAATTCTGTAAAGAAACGGGCAAGCAACCTGAAAAACCCTTCAAGGGCTCCTTCAATCTTCGCCTTGATCCCGATCTGCACAAGCGCCTTGTAAGCAATGCCATGAATGAGGGGAAGACCTTGAACGCCTTCATCAAGGACATCCTGGAAAAGTCCACAACGGAAGGTCAACGGGCCGGATCTTGAAAGACCACGGGCGTCGAATGTGCTTTGCGGGCATAGAGGAGGCTTAATATGAATTCTATTAAAGTTTCGAAGGAAAGCGGCATCACAATGGTTACCATGAGCAGGGGCAAGGTAAACGCCGTCAACGAGGCGTTTGTCGATGAACTGGGCGCGGTCTTTAATGATCTTGCCTCAGACGCAGATACAAAAGCCGTCATACTGACCGGCGACGGAAAATTCTTCTCCTTCGGTTTCGATATCCCGGAATTATTAAACTATCCAAAAAACGATTTCACCCGGTACCTGAAAAAATTCAGTTCCATGTACACGCAAATGTTCCTTTTCCAAAAGCCTGTAATTGGTGCGATTAACGGGCATGCGACGGCAGGCGGGTGCATACTCGCGCTTACATGTGACTTCCGCATTATGGTCACCGGCAAGGCCAAGATAGCCCTCAACGAACTGAATATTGGAGCAGCCGTTTTTGCCGGGAGTGTTGGAATGTTGAAATCCGCCGTCGGCGAGCGCAACGCGGAGAAGGTGCTTTTAACGGGAGCCATGTATACGGCGGAAGACGCACAGCGCATCGGATTGGTGGACAGCGTTACATCGGAAGAGAAGCTTATGGCCGAGGCAAAAAGAATAGCGGAAGGGTTCTCGCAGAAAAATCCTGATGCCTTCAAAACCTTGAAAAACCTGTTGCGCAGACCGGCAGCAGACTGTTTTGGCAGGAGCGAAGAGGACTCGATACTTGACTTTATCGAGATATGGTATTCGGAACCAACCCAGAAAGTTTTAAAGGGAGTGGTGATCAATAAGTGATAATCGGCACGGGGCACATTAAATCTCCTTGACATACATGAAGGCTTCTCTTAATCTCAGACCATATGGAAGTGAGTTCTAATCGGATCGAACACCCTTAAATCGGACGACAGGAGGACCCCATGCGCGTAAAGCACATCATGACGAGCCCCGTATTGACCATCCCCAGCACCATGCCGGTCCTGGAGGCGGCCAAGATCATGAAGGAGCGGAAGATCGAACGGCTTCCGGTGGTCGACGGAGGAAAGCTTCTGGGGATCGTCACCAAGGACCGGGTGCTCCGCTCCTCGCCCTCCATGGCGACGAGCCTGAGCCTCCACGAGATGCACTATCTTTTCGCCAAGCTGACCGTGGATGAAATCATGAATAAGGAAGTGACCGTCGTCAGTCCCGAGATGACGGTCGAAAACGCCGTGCGCCTTGCCCAGGAGAAGCGGGTGGGATGCCTGCCGGTTGTGGAAAACGGTCAGGTGGTGGGGATCCTCACCACCAACGATTTCTTCTACCTTCTCCTCAACCCGATCCTTGGGATCGGCGAGAAGGGGTCGCGGCTGATCGTACGCCAATGCGCCGACCTCTCCCAGATCACCCAGGCGCTCCAGTGCGCGATGGATCTGGAACTGGAGGTGCTAAACGCCGCCTACATGAGCAGCCGTAGGGGTGGAAAGCATGAATTCATCCTCCACGTCAACACCGAGGACGCCACGAATCTTTTGGAGCGGATGCGCTCCAGGGGGTTGGAGGTCGAGTTGCGGGAGCGGTAGTCTCTCTGACCGAGGGAAAGCGGCCGCCCCTAATTTCTTAGCATCTGCTCCAAAACAGACGGATTCGTAACAAGTCCCCCTGCTTTCGCAGGGGGCAGGCGTTTGCGGCGTCATCTCACCATGAATGCCGAAACCCACATAAAAGCAAGTTCTCAAACACATCCAGCGGATCTCGTGATGCAGATGCGATTATCCAAATGACCGCTATCGCCTGAAGGAATTAACGGTATGAAGGCTGTTTGCTACCGCCGATCCGGCGGATTGGTGATGGGCAAGAAAAGGAGATTATGCGATGGCGAAACAACCTCCTCCCGAAGGGTACCTCTTTTCCAAGGCCTACACGCATTATGTGTTCCTGTTGCTCTGGTTGCTCTATTTTTTTGACTACATCGACCGAATGGTGGTCGTTTCACTCTTCCCCTTTTTGAAAGCCGACTGGGGGCTGACCGACGCCCAATGCGGGGCGATGGTTTCCGCCGTATACTGGGCCATTATCCTCTTCTCCTTCCCCATTTCCATCCTGATTGACCGCTGGAGCCGAAAGAAGAGCATCGGCATCATGGCCGTTTTATGGAGCCTGGCCACGGTGGCCTGCGCCTTCACCCGGAATTTCGGGCAGCTCTTTGCGGCGAGGGCTGCAATCGGAATCGGGGAAGCCGGCTATGCGCCGGGGGGGACCGCGATGATTTCCGCCCTCTACCCCGAAAAAAGGCGCGCCTTCATGGTGGGAATCTGGAATGCTTCCATTCCGCTGGGAATGGCGGCGGGAATCGTCATCGGCGGGCTCATTGCCTCCCGTTGGGGATGGCGTCACGCCTTCGGGATTGTCGCGCTGCCCGGTTTGATCATTGCGCTGCTCTTCTTTTTCGTCCGGGACTACAAGACCGTCGGCCTGGAAAAGACGGTTGACCGGAGGGAGGCGGAATTAGGGGGACACCTTGCTGCAAGGTGTCCCCCTAATTCCAGAAAAATGACCAAAATGGACATCGTCCGTACCTTTGCCGCAACGCCTTCCCTTATCCTGACCTACTTTGGGTTTGCCGGAATGATGTTCACCTCCATATCGATGTCCACCTTCCTGCCCACCTATTTCGAGAGGGTGCAGGGGTTCCCGCTGCAAAAGGCCACGCTGCTGGCCAGCGGGATCATGCTGACTGCCATCATCGGCTCACCGCTCGGCGGGTGGATTGCGGACACGTGGATGAAGAAGAGGATGAATGCCCGGTTGCTGCTCCCCTCCGTCTCGGCGCTGTTGACGGCGGTTCTGTTCCTGACAGGGTTTCATCTGCCCACTGGCGGGATGGTCCAATACGGGATTTTTCTTCTGGCGGGAATTGCATCCATCGCCTGGGCTTCATCGGCCATCGCCGTGACCCAGGACGTGGTTCATCCGGGGTTGAGGGCGGTTTCCTACGCCCTCTGCGTGATAACCCAGAACCTGCTCGGCAGCGCTCTCGGACCGATTGTTACCGGCCTTTTTTCCGACCGGTATGGAATCCTTACGGCGCTGAAGATTGCAAGCGCGATGGCCCTCGTCTCCTTCGTTCTTTTTTACCTGGGCTCACGATATTACGTGCGTGATCTGGACAAAGTGGAGAGGGTTGCGCTGACCGCCGAAGAGTAACAGGCCGATCCGATCATGCCTTGTGCCACAGCTCCTCGCGGGAAACGACCGTATCCTTCAGCCAGACGCGATCGTTCTTCTCCGGATAGTCGAGGTTATAGTGCAATCCGCGGCTCTCCTTTCGCATCCGGGCGCAGGCCACAATGAGCTTGGCGGCCACGGCAATGTTCCGCAGTTCCAGAAGGTCCCGCGTGACGATGAAATGGCGGTAATATTCATCGATCTCCCGGTTGATGAGATCGATCCGGCGCTGCGCCCTCTCTAACCTTTTGTCGGAACGGACGATGCCGACGTAGTTCCACATGCACCGGCGGATCTCGTCCCAGTTGTGCGAGACGACGACCGATTCATCGCTTTCCGTGGCCCCTCTCGGATCCCACGGCGGGACGGAAACCGCTTCCTCCTCGACGGGGAGATGATGCGTCATCGTGTCCCCAATCTCCGCGATCCGCCGGAACGAGCGATGCGCAAAGACGACCGCCTCTAACAGCGAGTTGCTCGCCAGACGGTTGGCGCCGTGCAATCCGGTGCAGGAAACCTCTCCACAGGCAAAGAGGCCCGGGATGCTTGTCTCTCCCTGTTCGTTCACCATGACCCCGCCGCAGAGGTAGTGTTCGGCCGGGACGACCGGAACGGGGTCCTTCGTCATGTCGATGCCGAATTCCAGGCACTTTTCATAAATGTTCGGAAACCGGGAAACGAGAAAATCCCTGTCCCGGTGGGTGATGTCGAGCAGGACGCAATCCTCTCCGGATATCTTCAATTCGGTGTCGATCGCCTTTGCGACGACGTCGCGCGGCGCGAGGCTCTTCATCGGATGGTATTTCTCCATGAAGGTGCTGCCGTTCTTGAGCTTCAGAATCCCCCCCTCGCCGCGGACGGCTTCGCTGATCAGAAAGGATTTCGCGTCGGGGTGGTACAGGCAGGTCGGGTGAAACTGGATGAACTCCATGTTGGCGATCCTGGCGCCGGCGCGGTAGGCCATGGCGATCCCGTCGGCCGTGGCGATATCGGGGTTTGTCGTGATCAGATAGACCTTGCCGGCGCCGCCGGTGGAGAGCATGATGAACTTCGCCCGGAAGGTATGGACCTCGTTCTTGGCTATATCCAGCACATAGGCGCCGAGACAGCGGTCATTCTCGATCTTCCGGCCGAGGGCGGCGGACTTCATGATCAGGTCGATTGCGATGTGGTTTTCGAAGATTTGGATGTTATCATTTTTGCCGGCCTTCTCGTGAAGCGCCCTCTCGATTTCCCGCCCGGTCAGATCCTTGGCATGGACGACCCTTCTCATCGAATGGCCTCCCTCCCGGCCGAGATCGAACCGATCCGGCTCCGCCTCCGAGCGGGTGAATTCCACGCCCCATTGCACCAATTCGCGGAGCCTCTCCGGCCCCTCCGTCACTACGAAACGGACGACCTCTTCGTTCGAGAGCCCGGCGCCGCAGGTCAGCGTATCGTCGATGT